>NZ_LRMO01000001.1:0-389916 GCF_019266135.1 Bacillus sp. F2HM | reverse complement strand
GTAGAAGAACACTTTTTAGATAACGCAGTACATATGGGCATCAAGAATGCCAAAAGCATTGTGAAGGATCAAAAAAAGGCACTCAAAACCATTTTTCAAGACATTGATGACCTCATTTCTCTAGAGGTATTTGATAGTCAAACCTTTGATGAAAAAATAGAGGATGCGGAAGATGAACGAAAAAAGACGGTCAAAGATCTGAGAGAGCTTGATCAAAATTTAAAAGATGAATATGCTTTGTCAGAGACGGAGCAGCAAGCTACAATGGCATTGTATGCTGAAATGATGAATGCGACAAATGACGGAAAAGCGATTTCGCCTATGAATTTTGACAAGAAAGCGTATCAAAATAGCGACATCTACAAGGCAAAAAGCGATATTGAGAAGCAAACTTCTGAATATCTGAAAATCAAAAAAGAACAAGAAGAAGCCCGCGAGATCGCAAAGGAACAAGAAGCGCTCGCCAACCGTCCTTGGTATGAAAAAGCACTCGATTATGGTGGAAACATCGTGAATGAACTGACAGGTGTGAACGATGCAAAACGTGCCGCAACGGGCATTGATCCAATCACAGGCGAGGAACTCACCGCAGGACAGCGAGTCGCCGCAGGAGGCATGGCAGCAGCAGGCTACATCCCAATCGTCGGCTGGGCAGGACGCATTTTCAAAGGCGGAAAGGCTGTCTATAAAACGACTCAAGCCACATCAGCCGCAGTCAGAGCAGTCGACATCTACAAGACATCTCAAAAATCCTTTGACGCCTTAAAAACATCTCAAAAAGGACTATATGGCCTCACCGCCACCAACGGATTCAGCGAAGCGATTACAGGCCGAGACATGTTTGGAAATAAGATCTCCAAAGAACAGCAGGAAGCGAGTATGAACGCGGCGCTTGGAATGTTTTTGCCGTTTGGTAAAAAGAGCATCAATGGTAGTCTGAGGATCGGTGAAAAAAAAGTTGCTGAGAAAATTATAGCAGAAAGAACCAAGGGATTAGATTTAAGGAAGCACCCTATACAAAGAAAGCAGTTAAGTGCTAAGAAGATGAAAGAGCTGAAAGACAAATTTGAGAATAGGACGATTACGAAATTAGAATATGAAAATTATAAATGGAATAAAAAGTTTGCCAAACATAGAAACACTGGTGTGAATGAGTTTTGGTATCAGGAACGTCAAAGGATTTTGAATAAAGAGGATCCAACCAGAAACTGGGATAAACAGCAATTAAGTGATATTCTAAATGGTAAGAAGCCTAAAGTAGATGGAAAAACTGTGCAAGGTCACCATTCTTACAGTGCATCACAATATCCACATTTAGCGAACAAAGGTGAAATTATATATCCAGCTACACCAAATGAACATTTTAATGGTTGGCATGGAGGTAATTGGAAGAATAGTCTGCCTGGAGAAAGAATTAAACCTATTGACGATTTCTAATCTTATGGAGGAGAAACTAAATGCCTAAAATGAAAATGCGAATAGAGAAAGATGATGATCAAATCAAATATATCTCGATTCTAAGAAAACATACAGATAAAAGTATTTCTGAAATAAAAGAAGCAATAAATAAAAATGATTTTATTTTATCTTATAATTTATTAGATATTGATGAATTGAAAGAGATGAAAAATATTATCAGTTTACTAGAAAAAGCTGGAGCTAAAATGCATATTTATGAAGATAGTCGAGAGGTTAGTGTTGAATTTTTAGATAATCTTATTGAATCTTATTTAGATACAGAAAAGTATCTAGAAGAAGTTGATGAGCAAATAAATGAAGATTAAATTTTGTGGCTTTGAAACAGATGACGAGTTGGACTGTATAAATTATTCACTATAAACCTTTAATATGAAGGTGATTAACTTATATGAAGTATTCATATGAATTTAAGTAAGATCAATTTGGTAACTTAGCAATAATACTTCCAGAAGAAATAAGTATTTTCGCAGATTTTATACAAGATATTTCAACAGTAGAAGAAGAGTATATAGGATATATTCAAAATGTTATAGATGGAGAATACGAAAACTTTGAAATTACATTGAATACTACAAGTGTCATTATCAAAAAAAATGAAACAATAGTTGAACACAATTATAGGATTGAAGAACCTCTTGAAAATAAAATGGAAACGAAGGAATTCATAGAGCTGTTGTTGATTTGGAAAGGGAAAATACCAGAAATATTTGAAGATTAAATATAGATTAAATATTATTATTGACGAGTAGAAACATAATGATTCAGGCACTTGATTAGTCCTTCAGGCTACAAGTGCTTTTGTTTAATTAGAAATCTGAAGATGTTTGAATACAAAAAGTAAGTTAACCCTAAAATGGTGATTTCTATGAATAACAACAGAAAATCAAAAATCAAAACCTTAAAAAGAAAAAGCAGAAGAAAACACTTAATAACGAATTAAGCGATATGACACTTCCAGAACACCCCTTTTTAGACATCGAAGAAAATCAATTATTTTGTCAGAAGGTGTTTGCTTTCCTTCAATCGAGAGAACATAAAATCCAAATACATGGAGAACACTATCGAGAGCATGAAATTGCAGCACTTTAATTGAATGTGAAAAAAGCCTTTATTCATTTAAATCGCCTACTTGAGCAAACAAAATTTTTAAGTGGGTATGGGGATTTTATTTTAGTGGCAGAGGATTTCCGTTTTGGATTATGCATCGAGAGAACGGAATATTTTTATGATCTAAGTATTTGGGGGCTGCGATGAACAGAATTGAGACATCATTTAAGGAGTGGCAGTTAACCACTCCTTTTTTTATCGATGGTGTCATACGCTTGATCAATGAATTCCCTTCAAATTTAAGCAATTCACTATCTTTACCTTTCGCATTCGTATAAAATAAGAGCAGTGAAAAATTGAAGAAATGCTTGATACATGAAGGGCGTGTAAGCTGTGAGCTGCATGACATGATGAGATGTATGAACGTGAAGGCTGCAAAGCTGTTCTTCCTCACATATGAGATCTTGTAAGCGTAACCATTATTTGTCACTTCATTGCGATGGTGTTGAGGGGTGTGTCAGGATGAGGAATCCGTATGTGAGAACGGCTTCTAGTCTGTATATTAATTATTTTTTATTAGGTATGGTCAATATTATTTTGGCTTCAAATATGCCATTTTTAATCAAACAATTAGATACCAATAGTGCGGGAATTAGTTATATGATTTCAGCGCTTGGCATTGGCAGGGTGCTCACGTATGGTTTATCAGGCGTACTGTCAGATCGTTTTGGGCGAAAACCGGTCATTTTGGTTTCTGGTGTGCTGATGGCGGTGTTCCTCATCGGAATCCCATTGTCTCCGAATTATCAAATCGCGTTTGCGTTTGCGATTTTGGCAGGGGTCGCGAATTCGGCAATGGATGCAGGAACGTATCCTGCGTTAATGGAGGCGTTTCCGCAAAACTCGGGATCTGCGAATGTGATGGTGAAGGCCTTTATCTCCATTGGGGCAACCATTTTGCCACTGGCGATTTACTTTTTAGCAGAGCATGATTTGTTTTATGGAATGGCATTTTTTGTTCCTGCTCTGATCTATCTTGTGAATGTTTTGATGCTGTGGACCTTGCCATTTCCGAATCATCGCAAGGTGGAGCAAGTCCAGGTAACGGAGTATGACGGACTTCCGCGCTTCTCGACAGAGCCTACATTTTGGAGGGAAGGGATCGCACTCATTGTGATCAGCTTTACGTCAAATGGACTGTATGCGTTGCCGCAAATTTGGCTTCCTACGTACGGTGAGGCCATCTTGGGGATGGCATCGGGCAGTGCAGTAAAACTGCTCAGTTACTATAGCATGGGCGGGCTGCTGTCTGTCGTGATGCTCGCGTTTCTGCTGCGCCGTTTTGTCCGTCCGGTCACTGTACTGCTGATCTACCCAATCATTACACTTGTTTCCATTTGTGTGCTCTTGGTCGTGAAATCACCAGTTATAGGAACCGTCAATGCGTTTGTATTGGGATTTTCAACGGCAGGAGTTTTTCAGCTGACGTTAACTGTGATGGCTGAATTCTTCTGGAAAAACAAAGGGACGATGACAGGGATTATCTCTACAGCGGGCGGCGTGTCGGCTATCGTCATCCCGGTCGTAACAGGTTTAATTCAGAGTCACGCGTCCATTTTACAAATCTTTATGTTCGATGCAGTGGTGGCTGTTGCGGCCATTATCGGCGCACTATATATCCTGTATCGATACCGTCAAGTTATGGTACATGATTAAAAAAAGACGACCTCCGCTTAGGAAGTCGTCTTTCTTTTATTTTAGAAACGGTCATTTTCAAAAAGAATTTGTTTTACTTGATCAACTGGCATATCTTCACCAGTAAAGAGTTTGTAAGCAAGTGCACCTTGCCATAACATCATTCCAAGACCGTTAATGGTTTTGGCGCCAACTTCCTGTGCTTGCGCAAGAAGCTTTGTTTTTTGCGGGTTGTATACGACATCTGTCACGATCAAATCTTCACGAAGTACATCAAGTGTATCATCGATAATGCTGAGTTGATCCAGTGGTTTCATGCCAAGACTTGTCCCATTTGCCAGGATCGCACTTTCTGCTACTTCACGGCGGAATGCGTCTTTGTCTTCAAGTGGGAAAATGTTTGCTTTGACACCGAAGGATTTCATTTCGTTGTTGATGTAATTTACATTTTCTTCTGCTTGAACAAAGTATTGATCATTACGAGCAAAAATGCTAATTTCACGAATGCCGGACTGTGCAAGCTGAATCGCAATCGGAGTCGCAGCGCCGCCAGAGCCAACAAGTGTAACTTTCTTGCCGGCTAATTCAACGCCATGTTCAATCAAGTTTCTTACATATCCAAGACCATCTGTGTTGTAGCCGATGAGCTTACCATCCTTGTTCACTACAGTGTTACTAGCACGTGTATATCTTGCAGAATCATCTAGTTCGTCTAAGTAATCCAGTACTTTCATTTTGTTCGGCATAGAGACGTTAAATCCAGCTGCACCCATTGCTTTCATACCATTTACGGCTGCTTCTAGTTCATCATTCCCTACTTCAAATGCAAGGTAAGCATAGTTGATACCTGTTAGTGTATAGCCAAGGTTATGCATACGTGGTGAAAGGCTGTGCCCGATTGGTGTAGCAAGAAGGCCGACTAAATTTGTTTTCCCATCAATATTTCGTTCATGTATGTTTGTCATGATTGACATCTCCTTTAATTATCTAAATAATTTTTTCATGCGTCCAAGAACAAAGACCGCTAGTAATACGCTAATAACTGCGATGATCATATCGAAAAATAACGTCATTTTAATATCGTACGAGCTGACCAATCCACTTGTAATGAGCGGCACGAGAATAAACGCTGAGCTTGCCGCAATGTTGACGTAGGATGAAGCCGTTGCTTTGTTTGTCGGGAACAATTTCATCATAATACTCATCGCCAGCTGGAAGATTCCCGCTGTAAATAGTCCTAAGAAGAAGGTGCTGACAATGACAATGCTGTACGTTTCGATTTGGAAAAGTGAAAGCATTGCAAGGAACGCCCCAATTGGATAAATGATCGCGACCATAATCGGTGAAATGAATTTATCTAAGACGATCGAAAGCAATAGAACAGATACCAGTGCACCAATACTAAAATAAGATAGAAGCTGTGTGGCTTGTTCTGTGCCAAGTCCGATTAGTTTTAACCCGAGCTGCGGAAGCCATGTCTGCCATACGACAAACAATGCAGTCGATGTGAATCCCATCAGTACAACAGCTAAACCTTCGCCAAGCATTTTTGGTTCTTCCTTCAGCTGGTCCTGTACTGGAAGAGCCTCTTGTGAAGAAACTTGCTTATGGTTCGGGAATGGCATAAAGATTAAGTAAATTCCTACAAGTAAATAAAGAAGCCCTAGTCCAAAGAATGCCCAGCCCCAGAAGATATCATGTGCCACTAGGAACGCCAAGATAAATGGAAGAACAGTCGCCCCAATGGATACAGACGCTTTCACTAAAACAGAAGCCGAACTTGCTTTTTTCGGAAATGACTCTGTCAAAGCAGGATAGGTTCCTGAATCAAGCAGTGAGTTGGCAATCCCTGCTGAGATCGCAAAGATAAATGCCAGTGTATAACTTGTTGTCGTTGGAATACCGATTAAGAATAATAAGTAAAGAAAATTACCTGTAATAATGACAGGCTTACGTCCCCAGCTGTCGGCTAACCGGCCTGAGAAAAAGAGCGCAATAAGTTTACCAATTCCGATCGCCGATACAAGCAAGCTGATTTTCGGAATATCTACATGGTAGCGTTCAGATAAGCTGTCCATGTTGGAAGCTACAATAATATTGATCATGCCAAGCATGAAGTAGTTTAAATACATGCCAAGTGACGATTTTATATAAGGATTTTTCATGTTCCCACTCCTATATTTGAAACCCCATTTAAGGTCAAATTCTTTGTATACCCTTTGTTATTGTTTCCTTCAAAATGAATAATATGAAGCCCATCACAACACCCCTTATGTGATTGATGAAAAAATAATGAATATTCATCTGTTCTTCAATCAAGTACATCGTTCTACTAAAATGCAAAAAATAATAACACCCTTGATTAGAAAGTGAAACTTCATGATTTGATCAGAATCATAAAAAATCACTTTCAACTGTTTTTTGATAGAAATAAAGATATGACGAAACAGGTATAACGATATACTAAAAGAAGCAACGAGATAAATATACTCCTGCATTTTAAATGTGTCAAGTTTATGACTTTGTGATTTAAAAAAAGAAAAATGAAACAAAGAAATAGTTGACTTGATCAATAAAAAAAGAGAATTGCTGCACGCAATTCTCTTTTTTATGATGAGGTAGAGGTTTCTCTAATATGAAGTTGAGGCTTTAAAATCAATCGCTGCAGCTCTTCATCCTGCTCGTTCATTTTATGATATAAAAGGTTCGCTGCTTTTACCCCGATGGATCGGGGGAAGGAGGATACAGTAGTGAGCGGCGGATGATACATTTCCGCTTCAGGAACATTATCGAATCCAACGACATCGATATCTTCACCAGGCTGGATGCCCCGTGCTGACAGTGCTTGAATGACCCCAAAAGCGAATAAGTCACTAAAACAAAAAATAGCAGTAGGGGGCTCAGGCTGATCCATCACTTGGGCAAGTGCTTCTTTCCCGCCTTCACGAGTAGGTTCTATATCAATAATAAGAGAATCATCAATCGTCACATTTTCTTCGTCATGAGCTCTTTTGAAACCTTTCATCCGCTCAATCCAAGTCGAAGAAGTCTTGATGCCGCCTAAAAAAGCGATGCGGCGATGCCCCTTTTGAAGAAGATGATGAACCGCCATCCAAGTACCTTGTTCATAATCAACACCGACATAGTCACATTGCACATCTGATAATTCACGATTTGCCAGTACTTTTGGGGTGCGAATTTGATTTAATTGTTTGACCGTTCGAGCAGAGCTTTTCGAAGCTGGGTTTAAAATAATCCCGCCCACTCGGTGCTCTACCATGGTGGAAATGAGCCGCTCCTGTTTATCCACACTGTCAAAGGTTGTACCAAGTAAAACAGTATAGCCCAGTGATTCAAGCGTGGTCTGTACGCCAATTAAAAACTCCGAAATAAAGGTGTTAGAAATATCCGTCACAATCACACCAACGATATTTGAGCTTTTTGACCGCATGTTGGCAGCAACGCGGTCGTATACGTATCCTAAGTCCTCCATGGATTGCAGTACTTTGTTTCGAGTGGCTTCAGAGATTCTAGGATTATTTCGAACAACGAGTGATGCCGTTGAAGTCGAGACACCGGCATGCTTGGCGACTTCCTGTAATGTGACACGCTGTTTGTTCATTTTTTTCATTTATCTTCACCAACTTCAATGGATTGCCTAACTTTGTTCATCATCAAGAGGGATTTCTCTATCAGACGAGCCGAACATCTTTTGATTTATTATACATGAATCAGGGGGGATTGATGAAGTGAAGACATATGAGTAACGCCGTAAATCCATAAAAGATTACCATTGACAGCTTTCAGATTGAGGCGTAAAATATGAAATTATTCAGAAATAGCAACATTTTAATTAAATAACGAAGGCTATGAATGCTGTGGGTCACACTATAGCAGGAGCAGCTTCTGGAGAGACCGCATGTATGTGCGGCGCCGAAGGGTTCACAATCTCAGGCAAAAGGACAGAAGAGTACGAAATATTGTATTTGTGATGCATGGATGATGCCGTGTATGACTTTTCTCTATTTTGCTATTCTTTTATGACCGTGAGATTGGAGCGCATCCAATCTCTTTTTTTATGGACTTTTTAAAGGGTTCATTATTTCAGGATAAGATCGTGTCGTAGGAGGGTGTTAGCATTGGCACAACAAGAATTAAAACGAGATTTATCAAACCGTCATGTGCAATTGATTGCCATTGGCGGAACCATTGGAACAGGGCTGTTTTTAGGCTCTGGAAAAGCTATTCAATTGGCAGGTCCCTCAATCATTTTTGCTTATTTAATTGTCGGGATGGCCATCTTTTTTGTCATGAGGGCACTTGGAGAATTGCTTTTATCGAAGGCGGGCTATCAGTCATTAACCGATATTGCGGAGGACTATCTCGGCCCGTGGGCATCCTTTGTAACAGGGTGGACGTATTGGTTTTGCTGGATTATGACAGCGATGGCGGATGTCATTGCGGTCGGGGTGTATGTGCAGTATTGGTTTGACATCCCGCAGTGGATTCCTGCCATCATTTGTTTGTTGATTTTACTAGGATTTAATTTGTTAACAGTGAAGCTTTTTGGAGAAATGGAATTTTGGTTTGCACTCATTAAAGTGATTACGATTCTATTATTGATCGGTGTTGGAATTGTTCTTTTAATCATTGGTTTTCAAACAGATGCCGGACCGGTGACAGTAACGAATTTATGGTCTCATGGTGGGTTTTTCCCGAATGGTGTCACAGGCTTCTTGCTGTCATTCCAGATGGTGATTTTTGCGTATGTGGGAGTTGAACTGGTTGGTGTATCCGCAGCAGAAACAGCCAATCCGCAAAAAAACATCCCCTCTGCGATTAATAAGATTCCATTAAGAATTCTATTTTTCTATGTAGGTGCGATCTTTGTTTTACTATGTATCAACCCATGGACTGAGCTCAGTGCATCAGAAAGTCCTTTTGTGAAAACCTTTGGACTCATTGGGATACCAGTAGCAGCGGGGCTTATCAATTTTGTTGTGTTGACGTCTGCGGCATCAGCTTGTAATAGCGGCATGTTCTCGACAAGCCGTATTCTGTATAATCTCAGTCATCAAAAGCAGGGGCCAGCTTCCTTTGGACGTTTGAACAAGCACGCTGTCCCTAGTAATGCGCTATTCGTTTCAACGATTGTAGTATCGGTCGGTGCTCTTTTAAGCAAGCTGATTCCAGAACAAGCCTTTGGGATTGTTACCACGATCAGTGCCATTTGTTTCATTTGGGTATGGAGTATTATTTTAATTTGTCATTTGAAATATAAAAAAACACGGCCTGAACTGCATGCAGCATCTACCTTTAAAGCACCGTTCACACCTTTTGTGAATGTTTGCGTTCTTGCGCTCTTTGCTGCCATTCTCGTGATCATGCTCTTCGCAGATGCAACACGTCCAGCGCTGCTATTGACACCGGTATGGTTTGGTTTCTTATTTTTGATTTATGCACGAAAGAAACGCCGTGCATCGTAACGTACGGAAAAAGCACAGCCTTTTGACAGAGCTGTGCTTTTTATCATTTAACGATTTCTAATCCTCAACACATAATTTGCATTCAAAATGATCAAAACAACCCCAATGACCACGATCGAGAAGAGTTGAGAGTGATTGGCTCCGAGGGAATACACAATCAAAATAAACATGGCACTGGTCAATAGGATATTCATCATTTGATACGTGTGAAACAGTCCGCCAAGCATGACATGCTTTTCCCCTTCGTCTGAAATGGCGAGCAGCTTTTTACTATAGTCTTTGTCGGACGGATTTGGCAGATTGCGATTAGGATAGACAAGTTTGAGGACGGATATCGCTGCATAAGAACTGATAATGGTGACGATAAATAAAGCAGCATTCACCAGAATCAACCAGAGTGGCTGCTCGGTGACGATGGTTATACCGATGGCAATAATGGACAAAATCGTACTCACCGTATTGGCTAATGTCGAATCAGTAAAGGTCCGATATTGCTTTGCCTCCAGTTCATCTTCCTCATCTCCAGAGACCGAAAGAGACACTCTTTTTTTCATACGTGAAATCCCTGAAAAACAATAAATAATCAATAAAATCGTCAATCCACTGATGACAAGAGTTGCTTCAAATGCAATATCAAGAAGTGTCATCTCAAATTCGGCTGCCAGCAGACAGTAAGCACCGAGAAAGCCAAGGAGAGCACCTAAGAGCATTTTGTATACAGTTTTCATGATAGTTCATCCTCCTCGAATAGAAAAATACGTTCAATGGGTTCCTGAAAAATTCGTGAAAGCTTAACAGCGAGCAAGAGAGACGGCATTAATTCATCTCGTTCCATTAAGCTGATGGTTTGACGAGAGACCTTTGCACGCTTTGCAAGCTCAGTTTGGTTTAAACCATCACGCGCACGAAGCTCTTTTAACCGATTTTTCATTCTGTCACCTCAAGTTTTGATTGAAATCTTTCCTTGATTGTAAAGCATTATATTCATTTTGACAAGTAAAGTTGTCAAAATGATAAAAATAATTGTCAGAAAGATCATCTTTATTCAAAAGGTGAACCATGATACGCTAAAGGAAAGAGAAACAGAAAACAGGTGATGGCCGTGTTCATTGATCAATTAAAAAATGACTTACATCAATCACAACCGTTGTTCATTGGAGAAGAGACAGCGTTCAAAGCAGCAGTCCTTATCCCTTTAGTACAAGTAAATGGAGAATGGCATATATTATTTGAGGTACGATCACTGTCGATGAGAAAACAGCCGGGGGATATTAGCTTTCCTGGGGGCAAGCTCGACGGCAGCGAAACAGCACAGGAAGCTGCACTGCGAGAAACACATGAAGAGCTGGGCATCCCGCCAGAATCGGTCGAAATCCTTGGACAGCTCAGTCCTTATATCGCTTCTCCATCCTTTGTCGTATACCCATATGTCGGTATCATTGATGAGCAAAAAGTGAAACACTCCTATAATCAAGAAGAAGTAGAAGAAACCTTTACCGTGCCTCTATCATGGCTCAGCCAATATGAGCCGTACCTACATCATGTATCCGTTCAGCCAACACCAGGAGAGGACTTCCCTTATGAAAAAATCATGAATGGTGAAAAATACAGCTGGGGGAGCCGTTCGATTGAGGAATGGTTTTATGATTACGAAAACTACACCATATGGGGATTAACAGCCCGCATATTAAAGCATTTTGTGACCGTTGCAAAAGGAAATTCCTAGAGAATCGTTCTCTAGGAATTTGTTGTATTCAGACGTTCCTTCGCTGTTTGTTTTTCTTTACCAATTGGAATAGGCGCTCTCGCTTGGCTCAGTCCGTAGGAAGGCATGTTCACGTAGACGGATTCATACGAGCCGGCTTGAATTTGGTATGTGATAAATGCCGACTGCATCATTATTTCGTGCCATTTGGTTAAATCTTTTCCAAGCAGCCAAATGCTTCTCCATCTTGGCATAGGCAAGGAGGTCATCTGTTGATTTCCAATATTGAATCATTGCTGTCGTACGTAATCCAAAGTAATTTTCTGTCCCAAGAAGACCTAGCTCCTCTTGATGGGTATACAGCTCCTTGATCATGCCAGGCATCGCCATGAACACAGGCATCCATTGATGAATGGCCCAGCGTTTGTTGATTCTCATTCCGATAATGAACACAACAATCGAATCAGAATTGTCCGTTGTAAATCTGCCAGCACGTATGTCTTTTTTCATTCATTTATCCTTCCTTCTTCATCGAATGGAATGTCTCCACGCACCAATCAATTCCAGCTTGAGCCACTCTTTTCCCATAATCTAAAGTAAACAGCCAATACTTCGCATCCGCTTCATCTAGGTAAAGCTCTTGAATGTTTTGTTCAATCGCAACATATGTCTCATAACGAATACGGAGCTGCCTCTCATAATCCTGTAAAAGCGCTAGTTTCTCCTCAAACGAAAGATATTGACCGAGATGCAACATCAATTAAATGTTCTTTTAAAATGGCAGGCGGTACAATAGAATTTAAAGCTATCACGAAAGAGGAATATCAAGAACAAACGGAAGCATTCAAAAAGCAGGCTGAAGAAAAAATAGATGATGATAACCAGATGGGTCATTTTAAATTTATCTGTTTTTTAAACGAAAATTGTTTTTGGTGATGACAAAAGGAAATTTTTTGTATAGAAAAGTGGGAGGTTACTTCAACTATGAAAGAAGAGCAATTTAGGTATATAGACCTTTATAATTTTTAGAAAAATAAATGTTGACGCTTTCATATAATACATATATACTAAAAACAAATCCAATATGAATAAATTAGACATGTGACTGGTCATGCAGGCAGGATCTAAAAACGATGAATTTTTCTTTTATTTGTCGTTTTAGGTCCTTTTTTTATTGCCGAAATATAGGTCTCGTGTATGAGAAAAGGGGGAGAAAAATGAATTACACACAAGTTGCCAAAGACGTTTTACAGCATGTAGGTGGCAAAGAAAACATTGCGCACCTTGAGCATTGTTCAACAAGACTTCGCTTCACACTAATTGATCAGAAAAAAGCAGATGTACCAGCACTGGAAAAAACACCGGGTGTCATAGCTGTTAGAATGACAGGACAATGCCAAGTAGTCATTGGGAATGATGTCATTGAGGTGTATCAAAAGGTAACAAGTTTAATAGGCAGCAGCTCATCAAGCCAAGACGTGCCATCCAATCAGCCAAAAGAAAAAAGAAAAGCAGGCACAGTTCTGTTAGATTTCATTGTCGGTGTCTTCCAGCCGCTTGTACCAGCTATCGCAGGCGGAGGAATTTTAAAATCATTTCTTCTCCTTTTCTCTTTATTAGGCTGGATGGATGCAAAGGGACAAACCTATCAAATACTGAACATGGTAGGTGACGCACCACTTTACTTTCTGCCTTTACTAGTTGCTGTAACGACGGCGAATAAACTAAAAGTAAATCCACTGGTCGCACTATCAGCAGTCGGTGCGCTTCTTCTGCCGAACATGACGGCGATGCTTACAGAAGGTGCACAATTACTCTCATTCGATGTAAAAAATATAGCTTATGCGTATCAAGTGTTTCCGGCAATCCTTTCTGTATTGCTTTACGCGCAAATGGAAAAATTCTTTACACGGTTTTCACCAAAACCAATTCGGATTTTCTTCGTTCCGATGATGTCATTGGTCATTACTGTACCAGTTACGCTACTTCTGTTAGGACCGATTGGTTTTACAGCGGGGCAAGGTTTTTCATCTATTATTCTTGCGATGTTTAATACGGTAGGCTGGGTAGCTGTCGCCATTTTAGCAGCGGTCCTCCCATTCATGGTTGCATCGGGCATGCATAAAGCAATGGTTCCTTATGCAGTCACAACGATGGGAACCCTTGGGAAAGAAGCACTTTACTTACCGGCATCACTTGCGCATAATATTGCGGAAAGTGGAGCGTGTTTCGCTGTGGCACTTCGAACAAAAGACAAGGTACTTAGATCAACAGCCATTTCGGCAGGGATATCAGCCTTTTTTGGCATCACAGAGCCAGCGCTGTATGGTGTGACACTGCAAAATAAGCGAGTTCTAGGAAGTGTCATGATTGGTTCGTTTGTTGGCGGAATTTTCATTGGATTAGTTGGTATACAAGCCTTTGTGCTTGTTGGTCCTGGTTTAGCAAGCATGTCGATGTTTATATCAGATGAGCTCCCGCGAAATCTGATGTTTGCTATCATTGGAGCAGTGATTTCGTTTATTGTCGCCTTTATCGCTGCTTTTGTATTAGGTAAAGATCGAACAATAGAAGAAAAGACAAAGGACCAAGCTGGGTTTGCTGAAAAAATTGGAGCAGGAGAAACATTCAAGAGCCCTGTGATTGGCCAAATGATCTCTCTATCCGAAGTGAAAGATGATATTTTCTCTTCAAAGGTCATGGGAGAAGGAATTGCCATTGTACCTTCAAAAGGAGCACTTTATGCACCTGTAGATGGAGAGGTAACCTTGCTGTTCGAAACAAACCATGCACTTGGTATGAAAACGGACCATGGAGTTGAAGTATTATTCCACATCGGCATTGACACCGTTCAGTTGGAAGGGCAGTATTTCCATCCAAAAGTACAGGCTGGAGATCGTGTTCAAGCGGGTGATTTATTGATTGAATTTGATCTAGAAAAAATCATGGAAGCAGGATATGATCCAGTAACACTTGCTGTAGTCACAAATACAGATCAATATGATATTAAGGTACAGCCATTACAAGAGGTCAATCGTCAAGATACATTGATGGTTGTTACACAATTAGGAGGCTAATCATATGACAGAAATCAAAGGTTTTCCAAAAGGATTTTTATGGGGCGGCGCTATTGCTGCTAACCAGGCAGAAGGCGCCTGGAATATAGATGGAAAGGGACCGTCTGTTGCAGATATTGCAATGTACCGTTCCAACTTGAGTGTAGAAGATTATGAAGGTCATCTTGCTGTTACCACTGAAAATATAGATCGTGCGATGAAAGATCCAGACGATAAAAAATACCCAAAACGCAGAGGGGTCGATTTTTATCATCACTATAAAGAGGATTTGGCTCTTTTTGCTGAAATGGGATTTCAAACACTTCGAATTTCTATTGCATGGAGTCGTATCTTCCCTACTGGAGAAGAAGCGGAACCAAATGAAAAAGGGCTGCAATTTTATGATCGTGTCTTTGCAGAAATGAAAAAACACAACATAGAACCGATCGTGACTCTCTCTCATTATGAAATGCCTTTAGCCCTTAGTGTGAAATATAACGGCTGGGTTGAAAGAAAAGTAATCGACCTCTTTGTGAAATTCGCCAATGTTTGTTTCGAACGTTATAAAGATGATGTGAAATATTGGCTTACCTTTAATGAAATTGATAGTATTCACCGCCACTCTTTCATTACAGCGGGAATTATCCCTGATCGCTGCCCAGAAGGAAAAGTAGAAGAGACGGTGTACCAAGCACTTCATCATCAATTTGTCGCATCTGCTCTCGTAACAGCAGATTGCCATCGTATCATCCCAGGCAGCCAGGTAGGATGTATGCTGACAAAATTGACAACGTATCCGCATACGTGCCACCCGAATGATGTAGAACAAGCTTTGAAACAAAACTTAGAAAACTATTTCTATGCAGATGTGCAGGTGTTTGGTGAGTATCCGCCGCTGATCAAGCGCATGCTTGAGAGAAAAGATATTCATATTCAAATGGAAGCAGATGACGTTACCATTTTAAAAGAAAACACAGTAGATTTTATCTCATTTAGCTACTATATGTCTTTAACGGAATCAGCCCAAGATGGATTAGAAGAGACAGAAGGGAATACCATTCGTGGAGTCAAAAACCCTTATCTTCCTTCAACGGAATGGGGCTGGCAAATTGATCCGGTTGGTCTGAAAATTTCTTTGATCGAACTGTATGATCGCTATCAAAAACCTCTTATCATTGTCGAGAACGGCATGGGTGCAAAGGATGTAGTTGAAAGTGATGGCTCAATCCATGACGACTATCGTATTAACTATTTCAAAGAGCATTTCCGTCAAATGAGAGAAGCCATTGAAGAAGGCGTCGATCTCTTTGGATATACGAGCTGGGGCTCTATTGATATTATTAGTGCAGGTACATCGCAAATGTCAAAACGTTACGGCTTCATTCACGTAGATCAAGATGATGACGGGAACGGGACATTAAAACGATCTCGAAAAGATTCATTTTATTGGTACCAAAAAGTCATTGAGACAAATGGTGAATCGCTTGATTGAACACCACAATCATGAAAACAGGTGATGACGATGTTTAAAATCAAAAAAGTTTTAAACTCGAGCGTGGTCCTGGCTGAAGATCAGAACCAACAGGAGATGGTTTTGTTCGGCCGAGGAATTGGCTATGGCCAGAAACCAGGTCAAATGATAGAAGAGAAAAAAGCGGACCAAGTCTTTATGTCAGTCGATAACATGAGAGCAAAAGAATTTCTTCAATTGTTAGATTCAATGCCTCAGGATTTTATCGATTTAACTCAGCAAATTGTCAAATATGCAGAAAAACGTTTAAACTCAACTTTAAATTCAGGTGTTTATTTTACCTTAATGGATCATTTGAATTTTGCAGTGGAACGTCATAAAAAGAATATTAATATTACAAATCGTGTGTATTGGGAAATCAAAAATTACTATACAGAAGAATTTGAAGTAGGGAATTACGCACTTGAGTTAGTCAATGACACATTGGGCATACAATTACCAAAAGAAGAAGCTGCCAATATTGCTTTTCACTTAATTAATGCATTAGGTGAAGAGTCCGAGTCGAAAGATGGTATGAAATACGCCAAGATGATCGGAAGTATTGTTAATCTTGTGCGCTATACGTTGAATATGAAAATGGATCAAGAGAATATTCATTACAGCCGGTTCATTACACATGTGAAATTCTTTGTAGAAAGATTTTATGCTGATAAATTATTATCAGATCAAGAAAATGAGTTATTTGAACAAATTGCACATTTATATCCTCAAGCGATGGATGTTGCTTTTAAGATCAAAGACTATATTAAACAGGTGCATAGTATCGTCATTCCTAATGATGAGCTTACTTATCTTGCGGTACATATACACCGCCTCATTTCTTATCAGCAACTAAAATAAATGTGGAACCACTTGCCTTGATGAGGCGAGTGGTTCTTTATTTGGCAAATGTTTATATTAAGTTCCGATAGGTCGTTCTGTAGTACCATTTTCATCATTTAATGAATTGAAAGTCCCTGTGTGTCCTAAAACAACGATGGTCAAAGTGATAATCAATAAACTCATTTTTTTCATTAGAATTCCCCCAGTCAATGATAGGATGTTTCACGCGATCAGCTTCCTTTAGAAAGAGATAGGCTTGATGAATTGCTCCCAGCTCTTCAAAGTGTTTTGCTGCTAATGCACTTAATTCACAGACTCCTTCAGCATCTTTTAATTTTTTAAGAATGCTGATTTCATCGAAACAGGCTTGAGCTTTTTGAGCCATATCTTCAGTGAAATATAGATGGTAAAGCAAATTCATTTTTGCTGTATAGATGGGGCATTTCTCTGATTCATGTTTTTGGTTAACCAATTCGAAGTAATAGAGAGCTTGTGTTCTTTCATCGATAGAAAGCAGCTCTTTCATTAACATGTACATGGAGTGATGGAAGTAGCACGATGAGAGATAGTCTTCGTCACTAAGAGCCTTTTCTAGGGCATCGATACATTTTTTTGATTCGCCAGCTTCGGCGTACAAAATACTGATATTATGATAAAGCTGTGATGTTAGAAAATGATCGTTTAGACTGTCTGCGATGTGTAATGCTTTTTTGTAGTAATTTTCTGCCCTTATAAAGTCGCCAATGTCCATATGATTAGCAGCGGCGATGACAAAGGCTGCAGCTAGTCTTCTTTCATATCCTTCATGGCTTTTGAAAATATCAATAGCATTCTGAATATAGTGTAGAGAAATTAGGCTTTGACGAAGCAGCATATATAAGTTGGCGATTTTCGTATGGAATTCTGCTACTTCTATTTCATCAGGAATGTGTTGTAGTTTTTTCTCAGCAATTTTAAACAGTCCAATGGCTGATGCATAGTCTCTTTTATATGACGCGTAAAGGGCTTTGTATAGGTAAAAATAGTATTCAATTAAGTCGTTTGTTTTAGAGAGGCAATCTGGTTCTGTCTGTTCCTTCAGTTTTATACCTCTTCGTTCATATAACATGAGCTTATACTTGCCTTCTAGCAATGAGTAATAGGTCAAGACCTCCTGATTCTCTTCCATTTTTTGAAGTAATTCCTTTACTTCTGTATACATTGCTTTTGCACTGTGTACATCATGCTTGCGAATTGCAATTCTCCAATCATTTAAACGATTCCCCACCTGTTCAGCAGAAATGATAGCCATGGAAATTTCACCTCTTTAAGTTCCTTTCACCTGTTTCATAAAAAACGATATCACAATTTTTGGTAAAATATAATCGTTTCGGTGAGGTGATTGACAAGAGGTAATAAAAAGGACCTAAGGTCATGCCATGTACGACATTGTAAGGGTGATTGCTTGTTAACACAAATGAATAAAATCTCTTTTTGGAAATCTAAAAAAGGGATATATACAATGGATTTTATGATAATGAACGGAAATATCACTCATATATTTGGAATAAAGAAGTTTTAGCTATTTCAGAGGGAAAATGAAAGGTCGATCTAGGAAAGAAAATCAGGTATGATGTTGCTAGATCATGAGATAAGAAACTGATAGATGACGACAAAAGTAAGTATTAAACACAAAATCCGACCTTTTAGAAAGGATGTTGAAATGAAAAAAAGATTTCAAAGCTTAAACAGACAAATCACAGTCATTATCACGACTCTATTACTTGTTTTAGTGACTCTATATATGTCAAAGAGATACTTTTATAGCAAAGAAATTGAGCTGATGACAGAATCTTGTCAACAAGCTGGCGGCAAAATTATCTTAGAAACAAATAGTTTGTCTATGGATTACTCGTTTGAGTGTCAGAAAAAGTAGAACAGGCAGTTTCCTGCCTGGTTTTACTCAAATTAAAAACCTAAATTTTGCAGCCATTGATTTAATCTCATTTCTCGGTTCTCGGCAGTTGAACGATCATATCTTCCTAATTGTAAACTGTCTGCCATTTCTCCGTCATTCATAAACATGATTCTTTCAGAACGAAGAGCCACCTTGGGGTCATGTGTGACAAGTAGCAGTGTTGCTCCTTCAAAGTGGATTCTTGAAAAAATATTCATCACTTCCTTTGTTGTACTGGAATTAAGAGCACCTGTTGGTTCATCAGCGAAAAGTATGTCTGGTTCATTCATGAGCGCTCGGCAGATAGCGGCTCTTTGAAGCTGTCCTCCCGATACTTCTGTCAAATATCTATTTGCCAAATGATCAATTTCAAGTTTTTCCATTAAATATTGAGCTCGTTCATTCACTTCTTGTCTTGGCTTTTTCTTTGCTAAATAAGCTGCTGCAATGATGTTGTCAAATAGATTAAGATTTTTTAATAAGTGGCTGTGCTGAAAGACAAATCCCATCTCAGTTAAGCGCAGAGCACTTAACTGTTTTTCTGTCATTTCTGATAGTGATCGGCCTTTATATTTGATCTCTCCTGTTGAAGCTGTTTCTATGCCGCTAAGCTGATAAAGTAAGGATGTTTTTCCACATCCAGAAGGTCCCATAATGGTCACGAATTCCCCGCGCTTTATCGATAAATGAATATCCTTAAGAATCGTTTGTTTCTGTCCTTTTAATGAATTGATATGCAATGACAATCGCTTCGTTTCAATCAAGTGTTCCATGTGAAACATCTCCTTATAAAAGTGTATGCCTTGTCGTTTGACTAGAAAAAAACGTCTTCAATAACCAGGTGATCAAAGCTAAATTGACAATAAATAGTGTGAGTGGATACACAACCGACACCCATTGCGGTGAGAGCCACTGAAGGCTCGACGCCCCTAATGAAGCTCCACCGACACTCATCAAAGCAGGACCAATTGTATTGACCGCGATTGTTCCAATAAAGGCGCCAAAAGAGAGAACAACGATAAAACTTGTTATATATTGTGCTGTTATATCTGTTATAGAAAATCCAATTGTTCTTAACATGTTGTTCCGGCTTGAATCTTTCGCCTTTAACATGTGCAGAAACATGAAAAGCATTAAGCTGGCGGTTCCAAAGGCAGCTAATGCAGCAAAAAATGCAACGACTTTTACGATAGCTGCTGTGCTGCCGATCGTTTGATGAACGTATTCTTTCATATCTGTCACTTTTGCAGGAGATGCCTTTTTTTCAAATATTACCTTTTTATCTGCAATATTTACTCTTGGTTTTAGTTGGATTTGAATGGTTTTCCAAAGAGCTGATTGAGGAAATGGCTGTGATATTGCTTTTGCTGTTTTGCCTCCATTGGTGACGTCCTGATAAATACCTGTCACCGTTCTTTGCGTTTCATGCCCGTTAGTTACGAGAGTGATTCTTTCTCCTATCTTTTTCTGAAGTGAATCCGCATTTAACACGGATAAGGCAATTTCATCATTCTTAAAAGGCTGCCGCCCTTGTAAATAGGTTAGTGGAAATGCTGAGAGCTCACCTGTTTCTAAGTAGAGCGTTTCTAATGTGTTCTCCTTTGATTTCGCCTGAAGAGAAGTAGTTTCATAGATGGCTGCTGTTTGAATGCTCTGATCCTCACGAATCATTGATTCTATTTCGTTTGTATTTTTCGCTAGATGATTTCCTTGGCGTATATCAATTCGAAGGTCACTTTTACCAGAGCCAAGGTAGGTGATGAAATTCGGTGATTGTAAGGTATGCCATAGCTGAATAGGCATCAGCATTAAAAATGTACAAAGTGCAATAATACAAGTAATCGTTGTGTACAACTTCTTTCGTGATATCAGGTCTTTTAAACCAAGCCAAATATGGATCGGTATAAACCTGCTTTTCTTGAGGTGCATAGGTGTTTTCTTCTTATGATTCGGTGAATTGATACCACCTTGAAGGGCTTGAGCAGCTGATATTTGACCAAACTTTCTTAGGACAGCATAGCTGCAAGAGATGACGATCATTGCCGTCATAATAGAAACAAAAAGCGGGATTAACAAATGAATAAAAGAAGGCTGATTCCCCATGTATTGCTGAATATTGGCCGTAAACATATCACCAAATATAAGTGTTAACACATAGCCTGCTATACATCCTGCAAAAGCAAGCACGGCATACTTTCCAACGTATAATTGCTTAATTTTTGTTAAAGGAATCCCAATTACCTTCAGTATGCCAATTTCACGTTCATCTTCTTCTATAGAAGCTGTCATAGCAAGATGGAGTGAGAGAAGGGCTATACTAATGAGCAGCAGGCAAACAAGCAGGAGAATGGCAATCACCATTCCATCTGTTAATGCATTCAGCATACGCAGCAAAGGCAGTGTGACAGCTGGGCCTTGTTGTGGCAGCTGTGATGATTGGTAGATTGCTTGAAAAGCATCTGTCTGCGCGGCATCATGCAGTAAAAATTCGATTAAGTACTCTTTTTGTTGAAACACTTGATTTATTGCATCCCAATCCTCGTTATGAAGAAGAAATCTTTTTGAACTGACAAGACTGGGGTTCATTTGTGCATCTCGCAAGAACGCTTTGATGCGAAAGGTGAATTGATTCGCCCCTTTCTCAATCAGTAACGTTTCACCTATGTTGAGCTGATACTTTTGTTGAAAATAAATTGGGACAGCCACTTCACCTTTATTGACCGTGAGCTTTTCGTTTTGTTGATTTAAAAGAAAATCAAAATTGCGATTTTGCTTCACAAATAAATGATCCATCACACCTGCTTTGGCAGGCTCATGTCCGAACCTGATGTTTGCATGTTCAATTGGTATCATTGGGACGATTTGATGAGCTTTTACCATGGACTGCTTACTTGAAAATGCTTCAATGTCTTTTTCATTTAGGTCGCCGTCATGCATTTGGACAAAGTCTGGCGCTTTAGCAGAATGGAGCAGGCCAGAAATGGACCCATTCAGCTGTACTGTCATTTGAGCTGCACTTGCTGCGAGAAATGAAGTCATCATGATGCAAATGGTTAAACCAATTGAAATAAGACGGTGGCGGGTTAAGTCTTTCTTTATAAAGGCGAATCTCATGAGGCTGATTCCCCTTCATGTTGAAGCATATTTTTTGTTAGGTAGGCTAGGGCAAACATGAAAACACTGACGATTAACACAGTCACATACATGTTGGCTGAAAACGTATTAAACAAGAACCCATACATCATTTGACCAAGCGGAACTGCACATTGAGAAACCATTGTTAGGTTGGCCATCACTTTTCCTAATTGGTGATTTGGTGTTTTCTTTTGAATATGTGATATCACAACGACCGAGATCATTGTAAGCAACATAGCAATTGGAAGACATCCTGCTAAAAAGAGAAAATAAGCTGGATAAGTGCCAAATTGTAGAGCCATAGTCGATGTTGAGAACGCCACAGGCAACAGGATGATGGCGATGACAAGCATCCAGCGATATAAAGTAGGAATGCGCCAATGCTTCGCTACAAGTCCAACTAGCAGAGCACCTGCGATGACAGCGAACTCAATCAAGCCCATTCCTACTCCATACATGATGTCACTGGTTTTCATTGTGACCCTTAAAATGATTGGGCCACCTACGATAAAAAATGGTGTAAGGATGAAATTTAACATTGCAGCAAGCAGCATGGTTCTTTTTAGAAACGGCTGGCTGCCGATATAAGAAAATCCTTGTTTCATATCTTTTATGAGCACTTTGCCCATAGAATCTGTCAGCGGACTAGAGGAGAAGGGTATTTTTAAACGTAAGAGCATGCACGCAGATAGGAAAAATACGATGGCACTGGCACCTATAATGAATTGACTTCCAATCATTCCGTATAGAACTCCGCCGATAACAGGTGCGAGAACACCAGAAAGTGCCTGAACGCCATTGACGATGCCGTTGGCTTGTTCTAATTGATCTTCTTTCACTAGCTGTGGAATGCTGGACATCACAGTAGGTGCATAAAACGTACTCATCACACCAAGAAGTATCATGACAGCTCCTATCATGTAGAGTGAATCATTTCCAGATAATAACCAGAAATAAAAAGCCAGAATCATGATACCGGTGAGGACATCAAATAAAATCATCAAGTTCCTTCTGTTAAACCGGTCAGCGACTGCACCAGATAATGGAGAAAGGAGAAACGGGATATTGGATAAAGCGAAAAGTAAGGCAAATAAATCAACTCGTTGTGTCATATCCAGCACATGTAAAGATAGAACAAACCGAATGAGAGAAGATCCGAAAACGGAAATAATCTGTCCGAGGACGAGGTAGATAAAGTGGGATGAATCTCTTTTGAATAATACATTCATAAATATCACTCTCCTTTTAGACCGACCGTCAGTCTATAATGTTGCAGGATTGGTATTGAAGTGACCAATCACTGATTATTTTCATCCGGCTCTCCAGATAATCGCTTCAGCAGGAAGGAAAAGCTTCCCTTTTCTGCATGCAATGAGGATTCGAGTATATCGATAAAAGCTAAAGCGCGTTGTATACTTTCTTCGGCTGACCATTGAAAGAGGCCTTCATCAAATATGACCTGTGCAGAAGCAAGAAGGAATTCAACCGTCTCTTGCGGATACTTCGTTTTGAATGTCCCTTCCTCTACACCTTGCTGAATGACATCTGCCAACACTGGTGATAGTTCTTTAATGGCTTTGATTAAGCTTTTTTGATGCATTTCTGCATTAGAAGGCTGATGGAACTGATCGATCATCCCTTGTTTATGGCTTCCTTGCTGAGGTGATTGCGCCATGATGATACGAAATAGTTTGTCAACGACTGGAAGGTCTGGATCAGCGGCAATACGCTTTGCCACGATGATATCTTCTTTGATGATCCTGTCAATAATGGCATCCATTACTTCTTCTTTGGATGCAAAGTAGTAATAAAAGGTGCCTTTGGCAATGCCAACGGCTTTTAATATGTCAATAATCGTTGTTTTCTGGTAGCCTTTGGTTGAAAAAAGCGCTTCTGCTGCGTTTAATATGTCATTTTTACGTTCCTCAGGATGTTTAACGGTTCTCATAAAGCCATCCTTTCTTTTAACTAGACTGTCGGTCGGTCTTTGATTTGATTAAACACTTTTTAGGGTGTCTTTGTCAATGGCTGGTTAAACACTTTGCATTTATTGTTCAAAGACACTATGATACATTGAATGAAAAACACCTTCAGGAGAGATGCCTCATGCAATTTTTAACCAGTGAATTGGCTCAAGAAATGGTTGAACGTACGATGCATATTTTACATAAAAACATCAATGTGATGAATGCAGATGGTGTCATTATTGGTTCTGGTGAACGAAACAGGATCGGCCAGAAACATGATGGTGCACGACTTGTGCTGACAAGCGGGAACAGTGTGGAAATTGACCAGGAGACCTCCTTGCGCTTAGAAGGAGTGAGACCGGGGATCAACCTGCCTATTTGCTTTCATGAACAAGTAGTTGGTGTGATTGGGATTACTGGTGAGCCAGAGGACATTCGGCATCATGCCGAGCTGGTGAAGATGGCAGCTGAACTGGTGTTAGAGCAATCTTTTCTGCTCGAACGGGTTCAATGGCGTCATCGAATAGAGAGTGAAATTGTCAATCAGTTGATTTCATATTCTGATGTTGGGGATCATCAGCTGAAAAATCGAGCTGCTTGGCTGGGAATGGATTTAGACAAGCGCCGAAGGGCTATTGTTTTTCAGCCAGTTCCATCCTCAGAGGATGCTGTTCATAAATTGATGCATGCGATTCAATATGATAAGAAGGCGGATGATTTACTTGGTATGACCTTTTGTCATGAATTGATTCTTTTAAGTCATTCCATACCTGAACATCAATTAAAGCAGGTGGCAGGTCACCTGCAAAGAACAATGCAAAGAGCAATAGGAGGCCAAGTGTTAGTGGGGATAGGGACTGTCGCTGACGACATCAGCCAGCTGCCAATTTCTTTTCAGCATGCGAGAGAAGCTCTGAGATTAGGGAAGGCTCTTGATCCGGAAGAAAGCATGTATTTCTTTGAGTCTTATCAGCTGGAAAGCGTATTTATGATTGCGGGAATTGCTGAAAAGAAAAGTCGATGGACTGACTTTTACAAGCCGCTGACACAAGAAGCAGAGCTCGCCCATACATTAAGGGTTTACATTCAAGAGGGCGGTG
The DNA here is from genome assembly GCF_019266135.1 of Bacillus sp. F2HM. NCBI lineage: Bacteria > Bacillati > Bacillota > Bacilli > Caryophanales > Bacillaceae > Bacillus > Bacillus sp. F2HM. Next base: position 364,957 of record NZ_LRMO01000001.1, on the reverse strand, counting down.
ATTTGCAGAGCATTGTTGATCGTTTATTTATTCATCGGAATACATTGCGTTATCGTTTAGACAAAATTCAAGAATTGACCGGAAAAGACCCTCGTCATGTAAAACAGTTAATCGAGCTTTATATGGCGCAGTTAATGAATCAATTATCTTGATTGTGCAAATGCACAATTGAGTAGAGCGATAAATGCAAAAAGTTCATCCAGATTCACAACACAATCCCTTTGGGTAAACGCTTACAATTGGAGAAAGATATTTTTGGGGGGATTGAGGATGAGTGGAGATGTAACGGTAAGTACTCTGGGAGCTATGGCGGCGCTTTTGATCGCGATTGTTCTCATTCTAAAAAAAGTATCACCTGCTTATGGCATGCTGGCAGGTGCATTTATAGGCGGCTTGGTTGGCGGTGTAGATATTGTTCAGACCGTCAACGTCATGATGGAAGGTGCTAAGGACATGATTCCGGCTGTCCTTAGAATTATGGCGGCAGGTGTACTGGCTGGTGTTCTCATTGAGTCGGGTGCAGCGTTATCGATCGCTGAGGCCATCGTGAGAAGGCTTGGTGAGGCGAGGGCACTATTAGCACTCGCACTTGCAACGATGATTTTAACAACAGTGGGCGTTTTTGTAGATGTTGCGGTTATTACGGTAGCGCCCATCGCACTTGCCATTGCCAAACGCGCAAAGCTCTCAAAAACAGGAATTCTTCTTGCTATGATTGGAGGCGGGAAGGCAGGAAATATCATGTCACCGAATCCGAATGCCATTGCCGCTTCAGATGCTTTTGGTGTACCTCTGACTTCAATGATGGCTGCGGGTGTCATTCCAGCTGTGTTCGGGCTGGCGGTTACATATGTATTAGCTAAAAAGCTTGCAAACAAGGGGACACCCGTTCTTGAAGAGGAAACCGGGCAAAGTAAAGTTCAAATACCTGCTTTTTTTCAAGCACTGGCTGGTCCGCTGGTTACCATTTTATTGTTGACTTTAAGGCCGCTTTTTCAAATCAATATAGATCCAATGATCGCCTTACCGATTGGAGGGATTGTGGGCGCTCTTTTCATGAAAAAAGGGAAATTTCTCAATGATTATGCGATGTCGGGGCTTCATAAAATGTCAGGTGTCGCGATCATGTTATTAGGGACAGGTACATTAGCAGGAATCGTATCGAATTCTTCCTTAAAAGATGTGTTTATTCAGGCACTGGATGCATCGGGTTTACCTCCATATTTACTTGCACCAACTTCAGGGATATTTATGTCAGCCGCTACTGCTTCGACAACAGCAGGAACGGCGGTAGCGAGTGGTGTTTTTAGCGGAACACTGATTGGGCTTGGTGTGTCTGCTCTTTCAGGGGCAGCCATGATTCATGCTGGCGCAACAGTGCTTGACCATATGCCGCACGGGAGCTTTTTCCATGCAACAGCAGGAAGTGTTCAAATGGATATTAAAGAGCGTTTGAAGCTCATGCCTTTTGAATCGTTAATCGGTTTGACGTTAACCGTTGTATCGACCATTATTTTTGGCGTTTTCCAGCTGTTTGGCTGAGGACATGATAAGAAAAGAGGGGCTTTAGGATGAAAATTGTGATTGCACCAGATTCATTTAAAGAAAGTTTATCTGCTTATGAGACAGCATGTGCCATTGAACGAGGATTTCGTTCTATTTTGCCAAACGCAGAATATATCAAACTGCCAATGGCAGATGGAGGTGAGGGGACCGTTCAATCATTGGTCGATGCGACTGGCGGACATATTGTTCATCAAGTGGTCACGGGCCCGCTTGGTGAGCCAGTGGATGCCTTTTTTGGCATGTTAGGAGACGGTCAAACTGCTGTCATAGAGATGGCTGCAGCCTCTGGTTTACATCTTGTACCGCGAGAAAAACGTAATCCGTTATGGACGACATCGAGAGGAACTGGTGAATTAATACTTGCAGCGCTGGATAAAGGAGCGAAGCATGTGATCATTGGGCTTGGCGGAAGTGCAACAAATGATGGCGGCGTTGGAATGATGCAAGGATTAGGTGCAGCTTTCCTAGATAACACAGGACATTCCCTGACGTCAGGCGGCGGGGCACTTCATCAATTAGCTTCAATTGATTTATCTGGACTCGATCCAAGACTGCAATCCGTCCGTCTGGAGGCGGCTTGTGATGTGGATAATCCTTTAACAGGTGAGAGAGGAGCGTCTGCTGTTTTCGGCCCTCAAAAGGGAGCAGATGAAGAAATGATTCAAGTATTAGACAAGAACCTTGCTCATTTTGCACGAGTAGCTGAAAAGCAGTTCAATGTATCCTTTAGAGAAGCAGCAGGGGCGGGAGCGGCAGGAGGACTTGGCGCAAGTTTATTAGGCTTTTTACAAGCCGATTTGCAAAGAGGAATCGATATTGTGCTGAAGGCTGTTCATTTTGATGACGTTATCAAGGGGGCAGACCTTGTCATTACGGGAGAAGGCCGAATTGACCGGCAGACCATTTATGGAAAAACGCCAATCGGTGTAGCCAAAGCAGCGAAGCAGTATAATCTGCCCGTGATTGGCATTGCAGGCTCTCTTTCAAAAGGCAGTGCAGTCGTACATGATCATGGAATTGATGCACTTTTTAGTATCGTTCCAGGTATTACCTCTCTTTCTGAGGCGATACGCGATGCGGAAATTCATGTAGAAAGAACAGCTCGGAATATCGCAGCTGTGTTAGAATTTGGAATAAAAAAGTAAACGATGAAAAATGTTTCCTTTTCCATCACATTCCTTTTATAGAAATGTGGTAAAATCGATATAAATGATGTAGAAAGTTGGAGGAAACAAAAATGTCTAATCTACCGAATTGTCCTTCGTGCAGCTCACCTTATACTTACGAGGACGGCAGTCTGCTGGTTTGTCCTGAGTGTGCGCATGAATGGTCACTTGAACAAGAACAAGCGGCAGAGGAACAGCTTGTGGTCAAAGATGCGAATGGGAATCTGTTAAGTGATGGAGACACGGTCTCTGTCATTAAAGACCTAAAAGTAAAAGGTTCTTCATCCGTTTTAAAAATAGGGACGAAGGTCAAAGGCATTCGTTTAGTTGAAGGCGACCATAACATTGATTGTAAAATTCCTAGCTTCGGCGCAATGAAATTAAAATCAGAGTTTGTGAAAAAGATATAATGTATGGAAAGAGGCTGTAAGAGGCCTCTTTTCTTTATTTATAGGTGAAAGGAATAATCTCAAACAAAATTCCATACATATATACCTGTTGAAAAAGGTTCATTTTTTAAAAAATCAAGCCTCTTTTCACATAAAAACCCGCAGTTTTCTTAACTCTACCTTAAAAAAGGCAGATGATTCGCTAAATTTTGGCTAATCCCCTTCACAACTTTTGGGCATTGCTGTACCATATGGAAGTGTTCTTCTATTTTTGACGGATCATGGAGTTTATCAGGAAATAGAATGATAGATGATACTTAGACAAAGAAGGAGAGGTAACGTGACGAACGTTTTAGAACTGCATAATGTATCTAGACATATTAGCGGGAAAAAGATTGTTCAAGACTTGAGCTTTTCTGTCCAAGCGGGCGAAGTCTTTGGCTTCTTAGGACCTAATGGTGCAGGGAAAACAACAACCATTCGTATGATGGTCGGTCTTTCTCCCATTACATCTGGTGACATTCTGATTAATGGTCATAGTATTCAAACATCCTATCAGCATGCCATCCAACATGTCGGTGCGATTATTGAAAATCCAGAAATGTATAATCATTTAACAGCAAGACAAAATCTTGTTCACTTTGCCAGAATGAATGGGAAAGTGGATGAAGCGCGAATTGATGAGCTGTTAGAGCTAGTCAGCTTACAGCATGTGAAGCATAAGCGTGTGCGTACATTTTCATTAGGAATGAAACAGCGATTGGGCATTGCGCAGGCACTCATACATAGACCGAAACTGCTAATCTTAGATGAGCCAACCAATGGACTTGATCCTGAGGGAATTCGAATGATACGAGATTACTTGAGAAGTCTTGCGAAGGAAGAAGGACTGGCTGTAATTGTTTCAAGCCACCTCATGTCAGAGATGGAATTGATGTGTGATCGCTTTGCAATTATCCAAACCGGAAAGCTGATTGCGATTGAGGATCAGCGTGCTGAGACGAAGCAGGATGATTTGGTTAATTATCGAATGAAGGTAGCAGCCGGGGAGCTTGAAGAAGCACAGAAGCTCATTGATGCATTTGAGGAAGGCGTCATTGTAAGAGAAGAGGAGCAGTACTTATTTTTCTCTATGCCAGAACAAAAAATGCCAGAATTAATCCGTCATTTGAGCAGCGCGTCTATTCATTTGTACGAGATCAAAATTGAAAAACAAACCTTAGAAGATAAGTTCTTAAGCTTAACAGGTAAAAAGGAGGCAGATGTATGATTCGCCTCATTCAAAACGAGTGGATGAAAATCAGTTATCGTGTTGGAACTTGGATTATGGTTGGGCTTCTTGTGTTAGGTATGGTTGCCACGCTGATCTTTGTAGTGAAAACAAATGACAAAGATCAAGCTTCAGGTGATTGGAAAACCCAGCTAGAAATGATGAATAAGGAAAACAAGAAGGAGCTCAAAGAGACAGAGAATGGTTTCTTTAAAAGAGAGCTTGAAAAAGAGATCGCTATTAATGATTATCGAATCAAGCATAACTTGCCGCCGGCTGATCAGTTTAGCGACAGTGTATGGGACTATGTGAAAACAAACGCCAATTTACTTCAACTAGTCGGTGTGTTTGTGATCATTATTGCTTCCACCATTGTATCGGCTGAATACAAGCATGGTACAATTAAATTATTATTGATTCGTCCACCATCAAGGCTAAAGATCCTAATATCTAAATATATTACGGTGCAGCTGTATGCTCTTTTACTTGTTGTGGTGCTATTTATCTTGTCATTCATATTGGGTGCTATTTTCTTTGGACTTAACACTGATTATGTGAATTTGGTGTATCAAAATGGTGAAGTGATTGAACGTTCGCAGTTTGCAAATATGGTCTATTATTATCTTGCTCATTGTGCAATGTTTGTCGTTTTGGGAACCCTTTCGTTCGCCATTTCTACAGTGTTTAGAAGTGAAGCTATCTCTATTGCCATTAGTGTGTTAGCGTATATTGTGGGTGGATCAGTCACAGGTATTTTAATGCTCTTCTTTGATTGGTCAAAATATCTGTTATTTGCAAACGATCCATCCCAATACTTTATGGAACAGGTTACTCTTATCGAAGGTATGTCCCTAGGATTCTCACTAACCGTCCTAGTCATCTATTGGGCTATTTTCTTAGCTATTGCCTTAATCGTCTTCCAAAAGCGAGAAGTGAAAACAGGTTAATTTAACTTTTTAGGAGGTTTACACATGATTAAACGTAAAGGTGAAAAAATTATGGGGATTATTAGTATTGTCCTCAATGCCATTGGTGTCGGCTTTGGGGCATTAATCCTTTCTGTGGGTCCATCTTTTTATGATGAAATCAATGAAGTGTTAAAAGAGGAAGGGGAAACATTGCCGATTGAAACGCTCCAGGCTTCGGTTCATGCATTTGGTACTCAGTTCATGGTCGTTTCCGCAATTGCGGCTGTGCTGTCGATTGTAGGTGTGATTTTCTTGAAAACTGACCGTCGTGCCGTGCTTTCAGGTATTCTTTTCTTGGTTTCTGCTGTGACTCTTTTAATTGGAACAGTTGGCCTTGCATTCGCTCCAATGGTTCTATTGTTTATCATTGGATTAATGTCTCTTATTAGAAAGCCGAATTCAGACATTCACACAAGTGAATATCCTTCATAATGAAAAAAGACATGCGTCGCTGTGCGCATGTCTTTTTTATTTAAATAATGCCTATCAGTTTGGCAACGATCAATAAAACAATACTGAATCCCCACATCCAGAAGAAAGAGTAGCGAATATGTTTCCCCATATCGACTCCTGCAAGACCGATCGCAAGCCAAACGGCTGGAGCGAGAGGACTGACAAAGGTTCCTATGATGTTTCCGATCATCATGGCATACGCCGCAGAAGTGCCCGTCACGCCGACCTCAGATGTGATTGATTCGACAATTGGCAGAAGGGCGTAATAATAAGCGTCTGTACTTGTCAGCATATCCAGTGGTACCCCAAACATCCCGACAATGATATGTAAAAATGGAAGCAGGAAAGCAGGTAGAATCTGAATGCTGTCCACAGCAATAGCTTTTAGCATTCCTGTTCCTTCGAGAATTCCTAGAAACGAACCTGCGGAGAAAATAACGGCGGCCATCATGAGTGCACTAGGTGCATGCGCCTTGATTCTCTCCATTTGTACATCCACTTTCGGATAGTTAATTAATAGTGCGAGAGAAAGACCAATCATAAACATATAACTAGCCGGAATCACGTTGAGCACAAGAAGGACAACTACGGCTATAAACAGAATGAAATTCACCCAGATCAAGTGATAACGTTTTAAAGCGGCATCACCTGTCTCGCTAATGGATTGAATAGCCCGGTCCCAATCTGCGCCTTCTAATTGAACAGCAGCGATTTCATTTGCGGCGATTTTCACCCGAATGCGTTTTTCTTCCCTTTTTCCTAAAATAAATGCCATTCCTAATACGAGAACGACCCCAATGAGCTGAATGGGAATGAGCGGCACCCAAAGTTCAGATGGGTCCATATTCAACACACTTGCTGCCCGCCCTGTGGGGCCAGCCCACGGCACCATATTCGTTAAGCCAGCACTTGTCCCGATCAATAACAGCAATAAATACGGACTCATATGTAATTTTTTGTAAAGTGGAAGTAGTGCAGGTACAGTTAATAAAAATGTAGTCGCTCCTGCTCCGTCTAAATGAGCGATGACTCCTATTAGAGCTGTCCCAATCGCAACCGTGACAACATTTCCCTTTGTCAGTTTAATCAGCGTTTTTATTACAGGTTCAAAGAACCCTGTATCTTGTAAAATGCCAAAAAATAAAATGGCGAAGATAAACATGGTCGCCACTGGCAGTACTTTAATAATCCCTTCTTCAAAGAATGATTGAATGTCATTAATCCCAAAGCCTGCGATGAATGCCCCAATTAAAGGCACCATGACCATGGCGACAATTGGACTTGCTTTCCCCAAAATCAGCAGCACAACAATCGTTAAAATAATCATCAATCCAACAAACGTTAACATAAGCCCCTCCCCCTACAAATAAAACGTTTACATTTGTCTATACTTTTCATCCAATGCATTCCCACAAGTGCATTGAAAAAAAAGGGTATCAAATTTATGAGTATTAAGCAACCGCTTTCATACCTATACAATGGTAAAAAAGGATGGAGAGGCCAGTCGTGTTGCGGCATCAAATATTGTAAAAAAATTTAGATAAAAATAACGATTAAAGTTCATAATAATTAATATAGGTATTTAGACTCATTAAATTAAAAAGCGCCCAATAAATGGACGCTTCTTTCAACGATTTTTCAAGATGACATACTCGTAAGGGTCAAGTTGAAGCTGCTCAGGCACTTGCTGTCCAGTCAGCATATTCTCATAGTTTGCCTCTGAATCTAGTGACATGTTCTGCTGCTCTTCTGTGAAATTCATCAAAAACACATAGTCCTGCGTACCGTCTGTTCGTTTTTGTACACTGACTCCTTCTGGAATTGCAGTGGATAGGACGGGCTGTATGCCAATACCTGCGATAAGGTCTTCGTAAAACTCATCATAGAAACCCTGCTCATTTTCTGAGGCCATATAGTATGCTTTCCCTTTTTCTAATGAACGGACAGTCAGGGCCGGCTGTCCTTCGTAGCAGCCATTCTCAAAATGCCCTAACACAGAGGCCGTTTCAGGATGTATAGATTCGCAATATTGTCCGACATGATAGGTGCGTCCATTCCCTGTGGTCATTAACACATGTTCATCTGGCATTAATGTGTTGATTTCCTCTGCCCAAATGCCAAGTACATGGCGGAGAGGACCAGGGAAACCGCCGAGGAAACAGAGATCATTTTCGTCGACTATGCCGCTCCAGTATGTCGCGATAAAAATGCCGCCCGCTTTGACAAAGGCTTCAATTTTTTCTGCAACGCCTGGTTTGATCATGTAGAGCATTGGCCCAATGAGCACACGATAGGATGAGAAATCCTTTTCCATCCCGACAATGTCAACAGGGATGCCTTTTTTCCAAAAGCTTCGATAGTGAGTTTGACAAGCCTCTACATAGCGTTTGTTTGTGTTATTTAAGCCTTGCGCATCATCAATGGCCCAGTGATTTTCCCAATCGTAAATGATGGCGACCTCTGGCTGAACGGACGTGCCCGCAATTGGCTGCAGCTGCTCCAGTTGTTTCCCTAGATCAGCCACTTCTTGGAACACACGCGTATGTTCATGACCAGAATGATCGACAACGGCACCGTGGAATTTCTCAGAGGCGCCTCGGCCTTGCCGCCACTGGAAATAAAGCACGGAGTCTGATCCGTGGGCAACTGCCTGCATGGCAGAAAGGTGTGCCATGCCTTTATGTTTGACTTTGTTCACTTCATGCCAGTTCACAAGGCTCGGCGTACTCTCCATGACGAGAAACGGCTGTCCGTCCTTTAAGGAACGATACAAATCATGTACAAAGGCAACGTTTGATGCTAATTCGGCCGTTGTTTCTCTGCCGCTATGCCAAGCTGGATAGCTATCCCATGAGATCACATCGACCTCTTTTGCAAATTGATGATAATCCAGACCAAGGAATGGACGCATATGCGGGTAGTCGCCCATAAAGTTCGTGGTGACTGGGATATGAGGTGTTAATTCCCGCAGCGGCTCAATTTCATTTAGATAAAAATTGATCGTTTGTGCTGTGACAAAGCGTTTCCAATCCAGGTTCATGCCGTGAATCATGTGCTCCCCGTGCGGTGCAGGTGACTCGATTTGTGACCAATCGCTATACGTGTGGCTCCAAAATCCCGTCCACCATGCTTGATTCAAAGCCTCAAGATCGTGGTTGTATTTGTTCTTCAAATAGTCTCGAAATGCTTCCTGGCACAGGTCGCAATGACACTCGCCGCCGTACTCATTCGAAATGTGCCACATGATCAGTGCTGGATGATCCTTGTAGCGTTCCGCAAGCAGCCGGTTGAGTGTATTCGTTTTTTCTCGATAAACCGGAGAGGTGAAGCAATGATTATGGCGCAGTCCATGTAAGTTACGCTGACGATTCGCTTCGACGCGTAAAACCTCAGGATAAGCTTGTGACAGCCAAGCAGGTCTTGCCCCGCTTGGCGTTGCGAGAATGGCGTGTGCCCCCTGCGCTGCCAAGCGGTCCATGATGTCATCCAGCCATGCAAAGTCATACTGACCTTCTGCTGGCTCTAGCTTACTCCATGCGAAAATGTTGATGGAGAATGTTTGACAGTGTGCAAGCTTCATTAATCGAAAATCTTCGTCAATGATCTCTGGCATATGGAGCCATTGATCTGGATTGTAATCGCCACCATGCAAAAAGCCTTTCACATTTGGGTGAACGAGTGGGTAACGCTTTCCCATTTTGTCACGTCCTATCCTTTTAGTTACGGTGTCATTTGTTTAAATACATCAAGAGATGGCAGTGCTTTTCCGTTGAAATCAAACATCGCTTGATTTTCCCACGCATTTCCGACAGTCCCGGTTGTTTGGATATAAGCGAGCCCGTATTGACTAGACCACGACGCGCCTTTTGCTGGAATCCAAAGCGGCTCCCAATAAAAGAACCCCTTCCCGCGGTTGTTGTTTACTTGTGAAATCTTTTCGGATAGATCTCGTATAAAAGATGCCTGGCCTTGAGGTGAGGCTGGATAGCCGGCTGTATTCACAGAGTCTTGATTAAATGAGTTATCTAGGTTGTCACCGTTTGCTGTCGTAAAGCCGTAAGCAGTTTCTACCACGATGACGTCTTTATTATAGCGGGCACTAATATCATTCATATTGGACGTAAGACCGCTAAAGCCGCCGTCCCAATACGGGTAATAAGATAAACCGATCGTATCGAAGGAGACGCCTCGTTTTGTGATTTCATCAAACCACCAGCGGGATGCACCATTGTCTCCGCCATGTGCAAGGTGAAGCATGATTTTGATGTTTGAATCGACAGAGCGGACGGCATTTGTGCCAGCTTTTAGCAGAGCAGCGAGCCGGTCAAATTCACCACCGCCTTCACCCCAGCTTTTTCCGTTGGGCCATAGCATGCCTGAGTTTAACTCATTCCCGACCTGTACCATATTTGGTAGGGCATTTTGTGCTTTCATCGCTTTAAGTACATCGCTTGTGTAAGTGCCAACAGCTTTTTCTAAATCGCTTTGGGAGAGATTGATCCAAGCTTTCGGTTTGAACTGTTTACCGGGATCGGTCCAGAAATCACTGTAGTGAAAATCAAGCAGCACTTTCATGTTTTGTGCTTTTGCACGTTTCGATAAAGCGATGGCTGTATTGAGATCATTTGTACCGCCGTTATAGGCACGGCCTTGATTGTCATATGGATGGTTCCACAGTCTGATACGCACATAGTTGACGCCTTTATCTTTTAATAGTTTGAGCGGGTCAACCTGCTTTCCGTTCTGATCGTAGTATCTGCCGCCGCTTCTCTCCACTTCTGCAAGCATGGAGATATCGGCTCCTTTGATGAAATCACCTTGCAGGCCATTGATCGGTTTCACAGAAATCGTATCGGCCTTTGCTTCAGGCAGAATACCTAACCCCATCAGAAAGAAAACGACAACAGTGACGAGCAACCATTTCTTCATCAAATCTCCCCTTATCCTTTTGTCCCGCCTTGTGTAAGGCCGGATACAAATTGTTTTTGTAAAACAAGAAACAATAAAGCGACTGGAATCGCAATGAGTAAAGCCCCGGCTGCAAAGGTCGTGTAGCTGGCACCCATTTTGTCTGACACAAGATTGTACAGACCGATTGGGAGCGTATACATTTCGGGTGAGCGGACAATGACACTGGAAATGATGAAATCCCCCAGTGGACCTGTAAATGAGTTGATGGCGACAACGGCTAAGATGGGTTTAGCGAGTGGCATAATAATTTGGATGAAAATCCGGAAATGCCCTGCGCCGTCCATTCTGGCTGATTCATCGAGATCCTTTGGAATTGCATCAAGATAGCCTTTCATTAAATACGTATTCATCGGAATTTGTCCACCTGCATAAATCAAAATCAGGGCAAGGTGGCTGTTAATGAGTCCAAGCATTTGAGCAAGAACAAAAATCGCGATCAGCGCTGAAAATTGAGGAATCATTTGCAGCAGCAAAAAGAGCATCAGCCCATTTTTCCGTCCTTTGAAGCGGAATCTGGAAAAGGCATAGCCTGTAAAACTGACAAGAACCAGCGTTAAAACCATTGTGGCAATACTGATCTTCATTGAGTTCCAATACCATTTTGCATAAAGTGCCCCCTGCCCAAAGAACAGCTCGGTGAAGTGGCTGAACGTTGGATTCTTCGGAAACATGCTTGTACTCATGAGGCTATTCCCAGGGTTAAAAGAAGCACCGATCGTCCAAAGCAGTGGATATAGAATACAAATGGAGGCAATGAAAAGGATAAAATAAGTGATGCTCAGGCGAATGAGCTTGTTTTGTTTTGATCCCATATCACATCATGTCCTCCTCTTTGAATGAATTCGTTCTCTTAAACTGCCAGAGTGCAATGGCGATGACAAAGATCGAAAGTAAGATCGTGACAGCGGCAGCAAGTGCATATTGAGAAGACTGCATCGTGAGTTTGTAAATCCAAGAAACCAAGATGTCCGTTCCCCCAGCAGTTGAGCCAGCGACAGGCGGTCCTCCGCCATTAAATAAGTAGATGATATTAAAGTTGTTAAAGTTAAACGTATATTGCGTGATTAATATAGGCGCAATGGAATAAAGGACAAGCGGTAACGTGATGGACCGGAATTTCTGAAAGAAGTTTGCCCCATCAATGGTCGCAGCTTCGTATAGATCCTCTGGAATTGCTTGCAAAACACCGGTTGTCATAATGAAAACAAAAGGAAATCCAAGCCAAGTCTGCATCGCAATGAGGGCAATTTTGCTCCAAAATGGATCTGTCAGCCATGGTTTTGGATCAATTCCAATCGATGCAAAAAGTGTGTTGTTAATGGCTCCAAATGTATCGTTGAACAGTCCGGCAAACACCAAAATGGTCACAAAACCTGGAACAGCCCAAGGAAGAATCAAAATCGTTCTAAAAAACCGTTTGCCTTTTAAATCCTTCTGATTGAGCAGAACCGCTAGAAAGATGCCGACAGCACATTGAAGGGTCGAAGCAGCCAACGTCCATACAACGGTCCAGCCAAGTACATCAATGAAAGTGTCTCTCCAAATATCAATTGAAAAGATATTTTGAAAGTTCTTGATCCCTACCCAATCGATCAGATTGGCAGGAGGCGAGTGGTATAAATCGTAGTTCGTAAAGGCAAGCGCAAAGCTGAACATAATAGGAAAGACAACAGAGAATAGAAGTAAAAAGAAAGCAGGAGTGCTCATTAAGTAAGGAAAGCCTTGGTCGATCAGCTGATGATATTGAGCTCGGATGGAATGGAGCGGAATCCCTTGATCACGTTTCTTTCCGTTCATAAAAGCATCACGCATCATGAGTACGTAAAAGCCGATACCAAAACCAGCTGTTAACAGCGCAATAATCCCTTTTGCTAAAAGGAAAACAGAATTGTCACGAGGCAGCATTGTACCAAGTGTGAACAGCCCCCAAAAGCCAATATTGAATAAATCATAAAATACGATGAAAAAAGAGACGCCGAACAGGAAAAAAAGTGCCCCTTTGCCGTACTGTTTGTTGTATATCTGCCCCATCCCGGGTATTAAGGAGAACATTAGCGCCCGTCTCCGGTGTGTCTTTGATTCCACTATGTGTGTGCGGTCTAGTTCAAGGTTACCCGTCACGTCTAACACCTACTTCATATGAAATTAGATCAAATACGGGCAGCTTGATAGACTTAAAAGCTACCCGTGTTTGATGATTATTTAGAGTGATTTGCTTTAATTTGAGAGTCAATTTGATTGACGGCATCATCAAATGCCTTTTTCACATCTGTGCGGCCTGTTGCAATGAGACCTAACGCGCTGTCAATCGGCTTCCACACCTCTGCCATTTCAGGGGTATTCGGTGTCAGCGTGGCATATTTCGTTTGTTTTGAAACAGCATCCGCATTGGCGTTTCCAGTAATAATTGGATCCTTCATCAGCTTTTTCACTGGTGGAATTTCCTCTGTTACTTCGAATCGCTTCTTCGAATTTTTTTCATTCGTGATAAACTCAACAAATTTCTCAGCAAGGTCTTTATTTTTAGAATAAGAGGAGACGTTGTAGCTCTTTACACCTAAGAATGAGCTCATATGCTTTCCATTAGGGAGTGTTGGCAGCTCTGTTACGCCATAGTCAATTCCAGCTTCTTTATATGGACCAAATGACCATGGCCCAGAAATGACAGCTGCCGCCTTTTTCTCTGTGAATAAGGAGTTGAGGACATTGATTCCTTGTTCACCAATGATGCCTTTAGGGAAAAGTCCTTCGCTAAAGAATGTTTGAATGTATTTTCCGCCTTCAACCGCGCCATCGTTGTTCAGTCCAATATCATTCACATCATAGGAGCCATCGCTTTTCTGTTTGAAAATATAGCCCCCTGATCCTCCTAATACACTTTGGGCATAGTAAATTTCATCCCATTTCGCAACAAAACCGTATTTCCCGTCTTTTGTCAGCTTTTTCGAAAGGTCATACCAGCCATCAAGTGTAGTCGGTGCCTTTTTGACAAGGTCTTTGTTATAGAAAAGCACTGTCGTTTCAACGGATTTAGGAAGGCCATACAGCTTGCCGTCTACCGTTTGTGATTGAATGGATTCGTCTGTAAAGGAATTGATCACTTTTTGATCAGGCTTGATTTCCTGTAACAGTCCCTCAGTGACAGCTGATCCAATTTGATCGTGAGGCATCGTGATGACGTCTGGGCCTGTCCCGGCTGCTCCATCAAGGCGGAGAGCTTCGATTTGGTCGGCATACGCTTTTTCGACCACTTTGATTTTCACATCGTTTTGTTTTTCAAATTCTTTTACAGCGTCTTGAATCCCATCAGACTTTTTGACATCCTCCCATACTAGCAAGGTCTTTGTACCTGTAGATGCTGGCTGTGTCCCGCTTGAATTGTCATCTCCTGGCCCGCATGCTGAAAGCAGAAGCACAGCAGTACCAACGACTGCTGATAATGTCGCCCATTTTCCCTTTTTCATTGGTAATCCCCTCTCGTTCTTTTTTCACAGATGATAAGAAAACGCTTTCTTAATGTGAGAATATCAACTTAAGTAAAAAAAGTAAACATATTTTATTAAATTTATTAAGTAAAATTTTTTACTCGTATAGAGAGAAAAGAAGCCCTCCACTTTGGCAGGACTTCCAGTTTGTTTATATGGTGCTTTTCCGAAAGACAGGCTCTGAGGCAATCAGCACAGTTTTAGGCAATGTTCTGCCGTCCACAAGTCTTTCTAAAAGTAAATCGATCGCTGTCTCACAAAGTAATGACGTATGGATATGATACGTGGTGAGCGGCGGCGACACATATTGAGACACATGAATATCGTTGATACTAAAGACGCTGACGCGGTTCGGCAGAGAAAATCCTCGCTCATTTAATGCTTGTAAGCAGCCGATGGCAAGAGGGTCACTAGCGACACAAAAAGCGGTGGGCAGATCATCACCAAGCTCGTCGATCGCCTTCATCATCAGCGAATAGCCTTCATCTACTGAGAAATGGTGGCCGATATAGACCAATCGCTCATCAAGCATATGGCGGGCCAGCATGTATTCACGGAAAGTCGTTTCACGAATATCTGGAATGTGCACGTTCGTATTGAGATCAAGGTCTGTACCGCCAATGAATCCAATGGATTGGTGCTCTTTTTCGATAAAGGAATCGATGATCTTTTCAACAATTCGTTTCAGGTTCGGTTTTACTGAATCAAAACGGTCTTCATCAGGCGTTGTATCAATAAAGACAATATGCGGAGTGATCGCATATAATTGGTCAAGCTCTGACGTTTTAAAGCGGCCGATGGCGATGATTCCTTCTGTAGCAGAATCAATGGAATCAAGCCCATCAGATGGATTGTAAGCGGTGACATTTAAGCTCCGAGTATTGGTGAGTTCCTCAATACCGAGTCGAATGGATTTAAAATAAATATCTTCAAGCTCTTCCTTTTCGGTCATCCAATAGAGAAAGGCGATTTTTTTTAATGAATGTTTGAATGTCTTCTTTTGGTAGGACAAAGCTTCTGCGGCGGCATATACTTTTTCGCGTGTTTGATCGGTGACAGATAGGTTGGGATCTTGGTTCAGTACGCGAGATACCGTTGCAATGGATAAGCCTGCTTTTTCTGCAATGTCCTTTATTTTAGCTGCCAAATCAGCACCTCCTATAGGAAATATCTCCTCTTAGTATAGAGTCTTTAAAAAAATTAGTAAATATTTTTATTAAATTGTTTTCGTTTAGGCGGTTCTTTACGTGCTGGAGAGGAATTAGTAAGATATATATAGGTAAGGTGTTGGATTAAGTTTTCTGATAGGAGAGGGACCGATGTATTACGATGCACTGAAGACATTTGTGACAGTGGTGGAGGAGAAGAACTTTACAAAAGCAGCCCAAAAGCTGCGAATTTCTCAGCCGAGTGTCAGTCTTCATATTAAGAACTTGGAGCAGGAATTCCAGACCGTTCTGCTGAATCGTTCACCAAAGCAATTAACCGTTACACCAACTGGGGATATGCTGTACCATCGATCAAAACAAATCATTCGTCTCTATGAACAGGCGAAGCAGGACATTTATGAGCATCATCATTTGGCAAGAGGAAAGCTGACCATCGGGGCGAGTTTCACAATTGGTGAGTATGTGCTCCCGCAAATATTGGCGGAATTTCATCAGCTCTATCCGCATGTTGATATTGAAGTGGTCATTGATAATACAGAGGCGATCGCCAGACATGTCCGTTTATTCCATGTCGACATCGGTTTGATCGAAGGACAGACCAATGACAAGGAGCTTTCTGTAGAAACTTTTCTAGAGGACGAGCTTTATATTGTGGCGCCATTAGATCATCCTTTTGCCAAGAAAAAAGATGTCACCATTGATCAATTACAAAACGAAACATGGATTACGAGAGAAGAGGGATCAGGGACAGGAGAATATTTACAGCATGTCCTGAAATCAAATGGACTGAAAGCGCGAACTTTTGTGACTTTTAGCAGCAATCAAGCGATTAAAGAAGCTGTGATCCATGGAATGGGTCTTTCTGTTTTATCTAAATATGTCCTCCAGCGAGGCAGCATTGGCGGTGAATTGGCTGTTATTTCTGTGAGAGGCATGGATTTCAAACGAAAGTTCTCCTATGTCGAGTCACCGATGACCGGGGGAAATAAAAATAAGGAATTGCTCGTTGAATTGTTAAGGAAAGAGAAAGAAGAAGCTTCTCCTCAGTAGGAGAAGCTTCTTTTTTATAACCCTTTAATTTTGATTTCATCGACTGGAAGGAAGATCTCACCTGTATCAGTGTATTTCATGGTGATCTGATCGCCCTCTTTTAAATAAATGACGAGAGGTTCCTTTTCAGATGACATGGTGTAGCTTTTTCCATCGTCTAGCAGGAAGGTGACGGTTGTATAATCACCGGTCTTTTCTTTGTAGACTCGTTTGACCTTCCCTGCTGCTTCTTTCTTTTCCTGCTTAGAGGAACTGTTAACAGTACCGCCGCCCTTTTGAAGAGCTGTCTTATAGGCTCTCAGTGCTTCGTTTGGTGTAGAAGCGTACGCAGCGATTTCTGGATTGGCTGCAGAAACGATAAAGTAGTTTTGCAGGAACCCATTTGAATCGAGAACAGGTGTGAGCCAGCTGGCTTCCCCATAGAAATTATAGAGAATCGGCATGCGGCCTTTCCATTTTTTCTCGATGAATCGTTTCTCAATAATTTGCAGAGCGCCCTGAGAATCCATGTAGGATTCTTCAAGATTTCCGGTATAATAAGTCGCTTTTCCTGTTCGGGCATTTGTCAGGGCATATCCGAGCATGGAATCAACGCCCTCTTTCGGACTTGTGAAATCTGTGAAGTAATACATATCTCCTTTTGAATCAAATACCGGGCTCACATTGGCTTCCGTTCCTTCATCGGAAGGCAGCTTTACATCTGACTTTCCAAACATACTATTCCAGAATCCGTGAATATAGTTTCCGAAATAGCTGTTTTGCAGACTGACCGCCTCTGGTGAAACAGCACCGTCGATAAAGGCAGGTACTTGATCTAGAGCATATTTCTTCGTCGCACCTGTTTTGGCATCAACAACGACGACACCGGAAGCTTTAAAGCCGTTTCGGGCAGAGATGAAATCGCCATACGTTTGAATGTAATAAGGCTTGCCGTCATCATTGATTTCCAGCTGTGTACCGCCGTAGAAAATCAAATCTGGGTACTGGAGACGGATATGCCGCTCAATTTCTTTGTTGAAATAGGAAGAAGGCGTATAGACCATCTCTGTTTTCACGAACTTTGGATTAGCAGAGGAGTCGGTCGCACTTAATGTAAAGTAACCCGGCGTGCTGCCTGCACGAATCCATTTAAAGAAGTCCGAGAACTCCACTGGAGCGATGTATACATACTCACCGTTGACCTTCTGAATTTGCAAGCTGCCAAGCTCATAGTAGCTTGTGTTTGGCACCTGTCCGAACGATTTCTTCATTTTGTTCCGAGCAAATTGAGGCGGCACACTCGCAGGTGTTTCTTTTTCATCAAATGCTTTGATTTCTACTTTTTGCTCCATTTTGGAGACATCGAATTTCTCATTCGCATTGAATAGAAAAGCTGTCGCCATATAAACACCGAGCAGCAATAGAACAAGGAACAGCACGCCTTTGATTTTACGCTCCAATCCAACTGACAAAAAGGCGCCTGCTGCTGTCACAACAAGACCAATCAGCCATAGGGATGAAGGGTTCCGATCTAAATTGGTGATGTAATAGAATACAAAAATACCGATCATAAACAGCAAAGCAAGGCCTGCAATCCACATAAGCGGCACCTGCTGTTCTGTTCCTTTCTTTCTAACGATCAACCTGAGCGGTGTGAGCAAAAGGGTCAAGACAAGACCGATCACTACCGTAAATAACAAAATATATCCCACAAACAGATCTCCTTTCAAATCAATCACTCTTTTAGTATATACGAGTGAAGCGGGGAAAAGATTCAGAAGAATCATACCAATTCGATTTTATGAAAAAATGAGTTGAAAAGGGCCTTTTAATATTTCGGTAGGTTAAATGATATTGTCAATTGCGCTAGATTTTATTCATTACTTTATGAATTTATATTGTAATAAATAAGATTTTAAAAGATAGAGATATCTTTTAAACAGTATAAAGATTCATTTTAATTTTCTACAGAATGAAATAGTTATAACGTTCCTAGTATGTTATATTGTGTTTTATATAGTTAATATTAGGAGGTAATTTAAATTGAAAAGACGTATTCCTTTTCTCATTATTTTTACTTTAATTGTATCGTTATTTTCACCGTCTATAACATTCAATATTAATCGAGAGGCTTCTTCAAGAGACAAAAGTGTCCAAATTGGTTATAAAGAAGCCGATGCTGTATGGGGTCTTGTCATCCGGACTATTTTTGTAAACGGGGTGAAAGCAAGTAAACATTTGTATAAATCAATAAAATATGCCCCTAAATATCCTGCTGGTTTTAAAGCTGTTCAAAATGGAACTAAAAAAGTTACAGTAAATAATAAGAAGTTGTTATCTGAGTTAAAACAGATTGAAGGAGGGACTTGGAAAAAAGTATATAAAGATGGCTATAAAGACGGAAAAAAGGTTTCTGTACATTATTTTCAAAGTAAATCTGGGTTGGTGTATGATGTGAAAGTTAAAAAAGGTTGGAGTGTGAAATGATTTATGAATAAAATAGAACTAAGATATTCTTCACATGAAGATTTAGATAGGATTATTGTTATAAATATCATTGGTATAATCATATCGCTAAAAGAAGGTTTAATCACTATAGAAGAAGCGGAAAAGCTCATGTTCAGTCCACGAACAATCGATGTTTTAAAAAAGAAAGGGATAAATGAAGAACTGATAAATATACTTCATTTGGGAACAGAACTTGAAGATGTAGAAAGTTTAATACCACATGAATTAAGTGATAGTTTAGAAGAAATAAGGGTAAAATGCTTAAGATTCCTAGAAAGAAATACAGAAAATGAAGTTAAAAATAATGTGGTAGATTGTTGAGCTAAAAGTGTATATTATAAAATTTTGAGTAAATCTTTTTTGATTTATTGATCAAAACGATGAATTCATAAAAAGAGAAGTCTGTGCAAACAGGCTTCTTTTTTATAAGATGGGAACATGAGGAAATGTATACGCTCACATGAATAAGGAAGGAGTGAAGTCAATTGGCTTCTGTCAGTTTAAGTAGTATTGAAAAAATACGAGCAGCAAGCAGAGGATTGCCGCCAAAACTGAAAGGAATTGCAGAACATATTACGAGTGAACCTGGCGACATTATTCATTTGTCTATTGTTGAGCTTGCCAAAAAAACAGCGAGTTCAGAGGCAACGATTTTTCGTCTTTGTAAAAGGCTTGGATTTGAGGGCTTTCAAGATTTGAAGATTGCAATTGCCCAGGAAATAGATCAAACAAAGCCTGATTATGTAGATGAAGAAATGAGTCTTGATGATGATACGGCCGTTTTTATGCAAAAGGTTTTTCAGGCGAATATATCTGCATTAAAGGATAGCTTTCAATTACTGAATCCAGAAGATGTAGAAAAAGCCATTCAAATCATTCATGAAGCAAAGCGCTTAGAGTTTTATGGGAGTGGCGGGTCCGGACTCATTGCAACAGACGCTTTTCATAAATTTATGAGGACAGGCATCAACTGTATTGTTCACACCGATTCTCATTTTCAAGCGATGTCTGCCGGTCTTCTCGACCAGCACAGTACAGTAATTGGTATATCTCATTCTGGCCGTAATAAAGATTTACTCGATGCAATGAAAACAGCAAAGGAAAAAGGAGCGAAAACCATCGGTATTACAAGCTATCAGCGCTCTCCATTGAGCCAGCTTGCCGATGTCACATTGTATACTTCGACGCAGGAAACGGCTTTTCGAACAGAAGCGATGTCTGCAAGACTTGCTCAGCTCACTGTCATTGACGTACTATACTTTGCACTTGCTCACTTAAGACAGCAGGAAACTTTAACCAATTTAAAACAAATGAGAGAAACCATTTCACAAAAAAGGGTGTAATGGTTTCAAAAATAAATTTTTCTATTAGTGAAAAATGCCGTTGTGGTAACGATTTTGAGCTTTTAAGTGAAAATAATTTTCTTTTTAGTCGTTGAATGTCGAAAAAATTATTCCTATAATGGGATTTAACAGGTATATCAAAACAATAAAATATGATTTCAAATCAATGATTGGGCGTGATACAGATGAAGGGAAACCAGGCGGTAATTGGTTTGGATATTGGAACAACAAGTACAAAGGCGGTTCTGTTTGGACCACAGGGGAAAGTGATAGCAAAGCATTCGGTTCCTTATGATCTCATTCAGCCCCAGCCAGCATGGGTTGAACAGGACCCTGAACATATATTAGAAGCCGTCATTGCAAGTGTAAGAGGTGCGTTGACGAAAGCAGCATTTGATGCAAAACATCTCATAGGCGTCGGGATTAGTACAGCGATGCATTCCTTGATTGTGATGGATAAGCATGGCAAGGCGTTAACGAACAGTATCATTTGGGCAGATAACAGAAGTGCAGAACAAGCGAAGCGAATCACTTCAGACATGGACGGCTTCCAAGTGTATAAAAGAACCGGTACACCGATCCATCCAATGTCACCGCTTTCAAAAATACGGTGGATCAAGGAAATGGCACCTGATGTCTTCAAGAAGGCAGCGAAATTCATTTCCATCAAAGAATATATTCTTTATCATTTCTTCGGTCAGTATGTCGTCGATTATTCAATCGCTTCAGCAACGGGACTGTTCCGTTTGGAAACGCTTCAATGGGATGAGCAGGCGCTGCGTATTGCTGGAATTGAAGCTGATCAATTGTCTGAACTTGTTCCCACGACATATCAGCTGAGAGGGATTCAGCCAGAGATCGCCCTGCGAATGGGCATTGCGGAAGATACACCATTTGTTGTTGGTGCGAATGATGGGGTTCTAGCGAACTTAGGTGTGGGAGCGATTGGAAAAGGTGAGGTGGCTGTCACGATTGGGACAAGCGGTGCAGTCCGTACGGTCGTGGACAAACCAATAACAGATGAACAATCAAGAACGTTCTGCTATGCGTTGACTGATAAGCATTGGGTGGTTGGAGGACCGACGAATAATGGCGGGATTATGCTCAGATGGCTGAAGGATGAATTTGGATCCTCGGAGGTTGAGGTAGCAAAGCGTCTTGGAGTGGACCCTTACGACCTGATGATTGATATTGCGAAAAAAGTTCCAGCCGGCTCAGAGGGACTGCTGTTTCTGCCATTTTTAACAGGTGAGCGTGCACCTTATTGGAATCCTAATGCGAGAGGCACTTTCTTTGGGATCGGTCTTCAGCATAAGCGGGAGCATTTTATAAGAGCTGTGTTAGAAGGCGTCATTATGAGTGTTTTCTCAATCGGTGTTGCCTTAAGGGATTTAACCGGTTCAGCAAAGGATGTCAGGGCGTCGGGCGGATTTGCGCGATCTCCGCTGTGGCGGCAAATTTTAGCGGATACGATGGGCAGGGAAGTACTTGTCCCAGAAAGCTACGAGGCATCAGCACTTGGGGCGGCTGTCCTCGCACTTCATAGTTTAGGTTATATGGAAGAGATAGAAGAGGTCCAAGATTGGATTCGAATCTCTGCCCGTCATGAACCAAATATGGAGAACAATGAAACATACATAGAACTGTTTTACTTATATGAGCGTCTCTATGACAAACTCAAGGATGAATTTGATGTCATTAGTGCGCTGCAATTAAAACAAAATCATTAAACATCAGGGAAAAGGTGGGAGAGCATGCTTTTATTCATCGTGATTGCCGCAATTGTCCTTTTACTCATCCTCATAACAGTTGCTAAGTTGAATCCGTTTGTGAGTTTAATTATTACCTCTATGTTAGTCGGCTTTGCCACAGGGATGGACCTGCAGGAAATTATTCAATCCATCAAAACGGGGTTAGGCAATACGTTATCATTGCTGGCCATAGTTCTAGCGCTTGGAACCATGCTTGGGAAAATGATGGCTGAATCAGGTGGAGCTGAGCGGATCGCTCACACATTAATCGGCCGGTTTGGGACAAAAAATGTGCATTGGGCGATGATGTTTGTTGCCTTTATTGTGGGAATACCTGTCTTTTTCCAGGTCGGATTCGTTCTTCTCATTCCTTTATTGTTTACGATTGCGATTGAAACGGGAATCTCGCTCGTGACAATTGGGATTTCGCTCATTGCTGGCTTGTCTGTCGTTCACGGTCTTGTGCCGCCTCATCCAGCTGCCATGGCAGCTGTCGGCATCTATCATGCCAACGTGGGGAAAACCATTTTCTTTTCCATTATTGTCGGTTTGCCGACAGCTATTATTGCTGGGCCGCTGTATGGAAAGTGGATTGGAAAGCGGATTCATAAACCAGTTCCAGAGCTGCTGAGAAAGCAATTTACTGAACGCAATGAAGATCGAAAACTTCCCGGCTTTGCAAATACGATGTTTACGATTTTGGTGCCAGTGATTCTAATGCTTCTTGCCACACTGGCGGATATTATTTTACCAGAGGACAATATTTGGTATCAGGTATTTAAGTACATTGGAGATCCAATTACAGCACTGCTGATTGCAACGGTGTATTCTTTCTTCAGTCTTGGCTTTGTGCAAGGGATGAGCCGTGACCGGGTGCTTTCCTTTAGTAATGAGTGCTTAGGACCGATTGCTTCTATTCTGCTTGTCATTGGAGCAGGCGGGGCTTTCAATAATGTGCTCATCGATTCGGGTGTTGGTGATTATATTGCAGATTTAGCCAAACACTCGCCGATCTCGCCAATTTTGCTTAGCTGGCTGATTGCTGCGGTTATTCGTGTGGCAACAGGATCTGCTACGGTCTCCATGATGACCGCAGCTGGTATTGTCGCACCGATTGCTGCATCTATGCCGGATGTGAGCAGAGAGCTCCTAGTGTTAGCTACAGGGGCGGGTTCATTGATTTTGTCTCACGTCAATGACTCTGGTTTTTGGCTGATCAAAGAGTATTTTGGTATGACCATTAAAGAAACGTTTTTGACATGGACGGCTATGGAGACGATCATTTCTGTTAGTGCCATTGCATTTATTATGATCATTAATATGTTTATATAGTGAGACGCAACAGCCTGATTCTTCGGAATTGGGCTGTTTTTGCTTTTGACAATACCACCTCTTTCAGATTGGGGTAAAATAAAGATATTGAGAAGCGGGAGGCGGACACGATCGAACCATTAAAACACGTTTATCATGAATTATTTATTGAAGAATTAGCGGAGAAACTTGCACAAGCGTCGACTGGGTTTGATGCTGGAGAATTCCAGCGGCTTGTGTTTCAAAAGGATTGGCAGCAGCTTGAGTTAAAAGGCAGAATGAGAAGAGTCACTGAATCGATGCATGCCTGTCTGCCTAAGGATTATGAGCAGGCCATTGAGGTGCTGCGTCAGACAGCCCCGCATTTTTCAGGACTTAGTGCGCTTGTATTTCCAGACTACGTCGAAATGTACGGTCTAGCACAATGGGATATCTCGATCAAGGCGCTCGAATTCTTTACGCCTTTTTCCACTTCTGAATTTGCCGTTCGGCCTTTTCTGATTCAGGATCAAGACAAAATGCTGGCGCACATGCTTGTATGGTCACAGAATCAAAATGAGCATATTCGGCGGCTGGCTAGTGAAGGATGCAGACCACGTTTGCCATGGGGATTAACTGTTCCTGCACTTAAAAAGGATCCTTCGGTTACGCTGCCTATTTTAGAAAACTTGAAGTCGGACCCAGCGCGCTATGTGCAAAAAAGTGTAGCGAACCACTTAAATGACATTTCAGCGATTCAGCCTGATCTGATGAAGAAGACGGCTAAAAGCTGGTATGGAACGAATGAACATACGAACTGGATCATCAAACATGCATCTCGTACCTTACTAAAAAAAGGCGATCCAGATATCATGGCTTTGTTTGGCTATGGGGATGATCCATCTGTTCAAGTAACAGATTTGAAGGTAGTGCAAGACCCTATTCGTATTGGAGAGAAAATGACCTTTCAATTTACACTTCAGGCCGCTAAGCCACTAAAGCTGCGTATAGAGTATGCCATAGACTATGTCAAAGCTCGGGGTACCCGCAATCAAAAGGTATTTAAAATCACAGAGTTTGAAACAAGTTCAGCGTTAAATAGAGAATTTATCAGATCACAGTCCTTTCAAAATATGACGACGAGAAAGCACTATGAGGGAACCCATACTTTAACGATTATCATCAACGGCATTCCAAAAGCGTCGATTGATTTTGAGGTAACAGAAGATAGCAGCTCATAAAAAAACCCGCCAATTCGGCGGGTTTTGGCGTTTAAGCCTTCTTTTTCATTAAGAATGAAGCGATGATGGCAGCGACTAAGAAACCAATGCTGATAATGGAGCTAGGCAGGTTTTCTTGTCTGAATAGGAACAAAACAAAGCTCAAACTGAGTACAAGACCTGCAAATAAAGTTAGATACGGAAACAGCCACACCTTGAAATATGGCTCCTGTGGATACTTTGGACGCAGTTTCAGATGTGCCATACAAATGCTGATCCAAATGAGTGAAACAGCAAAACCAGGAATAGCCAGCATGTAGCTGAAAATTTGGTCTGGATATAAGTAAGCAAAAAATGTTCCGATGAGAAGAAATAGAACGGTAACCCATAAACTTAAAATGGGTACGCCTCTTTTGTTGACCTGTGCCAGTTTTTTCGGACCGCCGTCTGATTTAGAAAGAGAATGAATCATTCTCGTCGTTCCATAAATTCCGGAATTCGCCGCAGAGAGAACGGCTGTAATCAAGACGAAATTAATGAAGTGAGAGGCGCCTTGCATACCAGCAGCAGAAAAGACTTGGACAAAAGGACTGTTATTTGGGTCAATTTGATTCCAAGGAATAAGGCCGCAGATGATCAAAATCGGCAATGTGTAAAATAAGATAATCCGCCACATCATACTTTTGACTACTCCAGGCAGAACCTTCTCCGCATCCTTTGTTTCAGTAATGGTCAGCCCAATCAATTCAGAGCCTCCATAAGAGAAAATAACCACTAAAAGTGATGCAAAGATCGCACCCCATCCATTCGGGACGAAGTTTTGATAGTTGGTAAGCGCTGGTGTGCTTTGTTCGTTTGGAATGATCCCAAATAATAATGCTGCACCGAGAATAATAAAGACAATAATAACGAAAATCTTCATTCCAGCGAACCAAAACTCAATTTCACCAAAGTATTTTACATTATTTAAGTTAATTCCGATGACTAACAGTGAGCAAAGTAAACATAGTGACCATAGCGGCACGTTCGGCAGCCAGTATTGAAGCAGACTGCCAGCTGCAATAATCTCAATGACACATACAGTGAGCCACATAAAACAGTAAACCCAGCCGACGACAAATGAAAAACGTTGACCAAGCGCAATTTGTATAAGGTCGCGAAGATTATTTCCCGGATACACAATGGCCATTTCGGCTAATGCTGCCATCACAATGAGGAGCAGCAATCCAGCAAATACATAGGAAAAAATGACCCCAGGGCCTGCTAAACCAATTGTATCGGCACTTCCTTTAAAGATTCCTGTACCAATGACCCCGCCCATCGCAATCATGCGAATGTGACGCGGTGATAAAAGCTTTTTTAATTCTTGTTGCTCCTGATTCGCGCTCATGACGTTCTCCTTTTTTAAAAATGCTTATGTTCCATTTTCTTTTTTCAAGACGTCAGTGTCAATATAAAAAAAGAGATTTTTCAGACAAAAATAGAGGTTGATTCTATCAAAACATATATTTATATCCATAATTCCCTTATTTCATCCATATTCTAAAAACGAAACTTCAAATAAATGAACATTTGCCTTATTTATGACATAAACAATTTTCAGTTTTTGTCGATATATCATTTGTATTACTAAAGTCCTAATAAAGAATTGTTTATAACTGTAAAATATTTCAAGAACGTTAGAGTTGAAAGGAGTTATGAAAGATGTTTAAGAGAAAAGCAAATGATTCATCGGCTGGAATCCTTCTGAGTGAAAGCAGCCAATTAATAGAAAGAATCGAAAAAGGAGACCTTTCAGCAAGATTAGATACTGCTGCATTTTCTTCTAGCCAAACGATTGAAGCAGTGGCACAAATTAATGAAGCTTTGCAAAAGATGCAGGAAGCACATGAAAATATTCAAATGCGGGTGGAATTAGTGACAAAAGCCATTCAAGTTGGCTTATGGGATATGGTCGTCATCGCTGGAGACCCAGTCAATCCAAAAAATGAATTCACATGGACGGATGAATTCCGCAAAATGCTCGGCTTTCAAAATGAGCACGATTTTCCCAATCTATTAGACAGCTGGGCATCTCGAATACATCCGGATGAACAAGAATATACATTAGATGCATTTTCTTCGCATTTATTGGATCATTCAGGGCGTACGCCGTATGATATCGAATATCGCTTAAAGTTAAAAAACGGAGATTATCGCTGGTTCAAAGCAACTGGAACGACCGTTCGTGATCGAAATGGTGTCCCTCTTCGTGTGGCGGGCGCTCTTTTTGATATTCATGATCAGAAATTGAAAGAAGAAGAGCTGCAAGCATTTGTCACAAGATATGACTTAATCAACCGTGCGCTTGTCGAAGCTCCTTGGGACATGGTGGTAGAGGCAGGCGATCCAGTCAATCCAAATAACGAATTCTGGTGGTCTCCGCAGTTCAGAAAAACGCTTGGCTTTACAGACGAAAAAGATTTCCCGAATGTACTGAGCAGCTGGAGCGATCGTCTGCATCCTGAGGATCAAGAAATGGCTCTCCAAGCTTTTGCAGATCATTTAAATGATCACTCTGGACGTACACCGTTTGATATTGATTACAGATTGCAGCGCAAAAATGGGGAGTACCGCTGGTATCATGCCGGTGGTGAAACCATTCGTGATGAAAAAGGTGTGCCTCTTCGTGTGGCAGGAACCATTCGTGATATCACGTTAGAAAAAAACAAAGAGAAAACAGCGAATGAAATGGCGTCACAAGTAGAACAGCTTTCAAGTTCTATTAGTGAGATGGTATCGGGCATTAGCTCTGTGACAAATCAAGCACAGGAGCTTGCTGTTGCTCAAGAGCAGTCAACATCTGCCGCCAATTTAGCAAAAAATAGTGCTGATGAGACGAAAAATATTTCTGACTTAATCAAAGAAGTGGCGAACCAAACGAACCTGCTTGGTCTAAATGCTGCAATTGAAGCAGCTAGAGCTGGTGAACAGGGCCGCGGATTCTCTGTTGTTGCAGATGAAGTACGGAAGCTGGCGCTGCATAGTGCCAATGCAACGGAAAATATCGAATCTAGTTTAACGGAAATGAAAACACAAATTGATGAAATTCTTGAAAATATCTCGAATATGACAGCTCTCACGCAAACTCAGGCTGCTTTAACAGAGCAGGTGAATGCTTCAGTCGATGAAGTGAATCACATGTCTCAGCGTCTTGTGGCGTATTCAAAGAGTATTTAATCGTCAAAAACCGCCCTCTCATAGAAGGCGGTTTTTTCATTAAAATTGATCTGCTGGGAAAACAATACCTGCATCTTTTCTTGCGGCATCAAGAACTTTCATCACGGAGAGACTTTCATCAAGCCATGAATAGCACTGTTCATGATTTTTTGTTTCAATGATCTGCTGGAAAGCTTCTGCTTCATAAAACAGCCGATTTGGATTTGTTTGTGCATTGAGTGAGATGACCCTGTCATCAACATGCAGCAGCACTTCCTCGCACCCATTCGCCCCATTTTTCACATGAATGAAGCCTTTTTCTCCTTGAATCAATGCAAAGTTCATGCTGCTTGTATCCTTACTGCCGACACTTGTCGCAATAAAATCATTGTAAGTGAACGTCAAAACACCAGATGTGTCAATACCGTTTGGATGGCGGTTTGCCTGATATCGGACTTGCTCTGGTGATCCAAAGAGGTTCATGATGAAATGGACATTATAGATATTAATATCCATCAGCGCTCCTCCAGAGAACTCAGGGTTAAAGACATTTGGCGTTTCGCCGGCTAGCAGCTGATTATATTTGCTTGAATATTGACTATAGTTGCATTGAACCAGTTTGATTTTACCTAATTGATGAAGGTGCTTTTTGATCAAATGATAGTTTGGCATATGAACGGTCGTAATGGCTTCAAATAGGAGAAGCTGCTTTTCCTTTGCGAGAGCGATTAAGGCTTCCAGCTCTTTTACATTAGAGGTGAAAGGCTTTTCGCATATCACATGTTTTCCGTGTTTCAATGCTTTCGTTGCATGCTCGCTATGTAAACGATTCGGTGATGCGATGTAAACGGCTTCTACGTGAGGATCTTCTAGCATAGCAGTTAGATCCGTATAAGTTGTCTGCACCCCAAATTTGTCTGCGAACTTCTTTGCCGTTGCTTCCTTTCTTGAATAGACAGCGTGACAAGAAGCACCGTCGAGCTGTTCAATCGCTTGCAGGAAGCCTTCCACAATGATACCTGTTCCGATGGTTGCGATGTTCATTCTCAAAACCCCTTCCACTCGTTTAAGCTGACTCTAGTATAACCGATGTTTTCATTGAACGTGTACTGAGATACATGAGCGAAGTGTGCCAGTGATCAACACCGGCACACCTTTGGCAGCCCTTACAATCAGCTGATGTTTGCTAATGTTTGCTTTGTTAACAATTGAATGGCAGCCTTCCTTTTTTTTAACTCTTGAATAGAGTGCTGGATATCTTCGACTTTTTGCTCGAGCAGCTGTTCAGCTTCTGTTTTTGACTGTTTTTCAAAAAGTGACTTGATAATTTCACGAATTTCTTTAAGGGAGAAATCTAGCTTTCTCGCTTCGGTGATAAATGATAGCATGAGTACATATTTTTTATCATATAGACGATAGCCGTTATGTGCTCTCTTTGGCTCTGGGAGCACTCCCTCATTTTCGTAAAAACGAATGGTTTCAATATGTACACCAGACATTTTTGACAATTTACCTCTCGTAAACGTAATCATTCCCTGCACCTCCTTTCTTTGTTATTCATCATACAATTAGATTTACTCGTTTCAAAACATTCTATAGTGGTGGACAATTGTTCTGTTTTACTTGTTTCAAATGGGTGATCAGCACGAGCACGATGATTAGAATGCGTTATAATAGAGTAGACTCATGTGATATTTGTTACAGATAAGAACAAGTAGACAGCGTGAAGAAAAAACGATAGGCTAAAATAGGTAAATAGTAATGAAATAACCTGTCATCATCGTAATGGTGGCTCAAAATAGTGACAGCACGTTTTTGCTGAGAAAAGGGGACCAGTGAATGTATAAATTAGTCGCAATTGATATGGATGGTACGTTATTAAATGATCAACATATGGTGCCGGATGAAGTGTTTGAAGCCATTCAACAGGCTAAGGCAGAAGGAATTAAAATTGTTTTATGTACAGGCCGGCCAATTGGCGGGGTAAATCGCTATTTAGCTGATCTTCAGCTTGATCAAGAGGGAGATTATGTGATCGCCTATAATGGAGCGCTTGTTCAAAACAGCCATACAAATGAAGTGGTGTCAGAGCTGACATTATCCTATGATGACTTAACTTCGTTATATGAATTGAGCCGTCAGCTGGACACGCCGATGCATTATTTCGATT
Source organism: Bacillus sp. F2HM (assembly GCF_019266135.1). Taxonomy (NCBI): domain Bacteria; kingdom Bacillati; phylum Bacillota; class Bacilli; order Caryophanales; family Bacillaceae; genus Bacillus; species Bacillus sp. F2HM. The sequence continues at coordinate 335,011 of NZ_LRMO01000001.1, read as the reverse complement.
CAGCCAATTTATACACACCGAATCGTGATATTAGTGAATACACAGTGCTTGAATCCTACTTAACAAAACTGCCGCTGAAATATATGCCTGTTGAAGAGGCAGATTCATCGATGAGACTTCCAAAAATGATGTATATTGATCAGCCAGAACGTTTGGAAAAAACGATACAAGCCATTCCATCTGAAGTGAAGGAAAAGTATATGATGGTGAAAAGTACAGATTTCTTCCTTGAAATCCTGCATCCTGATGTGAGTAAGGGAAATGCCGTGAAGCTTCTAGCGAAGGAGCTGGGAATTCCTCGTGAAGAAGTCATGGCTATTGGGGATAACGGGAACGACGTCTCAATGCTAGAGTTTGCGGGCTGCGGCGTCGCTATGGGAAATGCCATTGATGATGTCAAAGCCGTAGCTGATGTTGTAACAAAATCTAATAATGAAGCCGGAGTAGCACATGTCCTGCATGAGCTGGTTTTAGGAAAATAAGAAAAGAGCGGTCTGCCAGTGCGGCAGCCGCTTTTTTATATATTGGAGAAAAAGTAAACAAGCATACGTCTGCTGTTTAAATTCGTCTTTTGCAGCATCGCTTTCACATGATCATGAACGGTATGGGGTGAAATATATAACGTACTCGCAATTTCCTTTGTCGACTGGCCCTTTAATAAGCAGTCGAGGACGTTCATCTCTTTTTCTGTCAGCTTGTACGTTTTCGCTGCATAAGGAAGAATATCATTTGTTTGGGCTCGTTTGATGTGAATCATGACAGCCTCCTCCTGCCTGTCAGCCTGCGCCAATCGAAAGGCTTGAAGGGAAAGAAAGACCCCCGTAGGCATTCTTGTGATGCTTGCTGCTGTTTGATCGGTGCCGCCGTATAAAAGTTTAGCGCCTAATGCTCTGAACGGGCGGGGCATGACGGCTTGGTCATGGATTTGCTCAAAGGCTTGAAATGTACGAAGCCAATGGAGCCCTGTCTCATTTCCATAAAGAAGCTTGTAATGAGTTGAAAGAATGAGAAATCCTTGCTGCTCCGCCGCATCATCATCTTCAGTGTCCCTTTTTTTGAAAAGCTCATCTCTCAGCTTGGCTGCAAGTGACGGTGTTAGATCGATGACTGCTTGTATATCTCGCTTCTGAAAAGATTCCTTGCCCTGTTGACGATAAAGGCTGGCGATACCCCAGCATTCTCCTTGAATCACAAGGGCTGCCCGCAATTCATCAGACCAACCGTTAGGTATCAAAATATGCAGATAGCGCTCGCTGCTCAGATATTCTCCGCTTTGGACGAGACTCGCAGCATGAATAGGGCCTTTGGCTAGAAACTCATGCTGATGCACGTCCTTTTTTAAAAATTCATTTTGAAAGAGCTGGTCATGAATTTCTTCAATCGGTTCATCAGTGTAGGAACCTGTCGAGAGGAGAGTGGCTGGATCGATGGTTGTGATACAGGCGGCATCAAAATCAAGGACAGCAGCAAGCTCGTCCCGAATGTGCTGCCTTAGCTGCTGAAAATGAGTGGCTGGATTGACCACATGATCTCCTCCTCAAAAACCCCCACTTTTAGGGATCGTTTTTTCTGGTGCCTCTTTTTACAATAAAGATGTCATATCGATAGTGTACAGGAAACGATGGAAAGCGGAAAGGAACTGGAGGAGAATCATATGAAGGGACACCAGCATTGGCACGATCCTGTTGCTGAATTATACGCAGCAACGATTTCACATAAAGTACCCGGCTATCACCTTTTGCATGAGTTAACAGTAGATGTATTAGAAACTGAAATAAAGGGAGCGGCCTCTCGTATTCTAACTGTCGGAGCGGGTGGGGGCGAAGAGATCATCAACATGCTTCAGAGAAAAGAAGACTGGCTCATCACAGGAGTCGATCCCTCTGCATCTATGCTGGATATGGCGAAACAGCGGGTTTCACAGCTCCATATGGAGGCGCGTGTCACATGGTATGAGACCGCATTAAACAAGGTGTCTGCTGAAGCTGTTTACGATGCCGCAGTGAGCCTGCTCGTAATTCATTTTGTAGAAAATCGGCTGCCATTTTTACAGGAGATTGCACAAAGGCTTCAACCAGGGGCCCCGTTTGTACTCGCATTTATACAAGGAGAGATGAATTCCAGCGCATTTCAGCAAGAGCTTCATATGATGTCTCTTTTCATGAAGCGGCAAGGTCTAGGAAAAGAAGTGTTTTCGTCCTTTCATGACAGGCTGGGACGTGCCACATATCCTGTGCCTGAGGAGGAAATGAGAGGACATTTAATTGAGGCGGGGTTTCGAGACATCAGACCTTATTTTCAGGCAGGAATGATCAAAGGGCTTGTTTGCAAGCGAGGTCGTAGAGAGGCGGATGAGAGATGAGATCACAGGTGATGGTAATTGGCGGCTATGGACATGTCGGACAGCAAATATGTCTTCAGTTAAGTGAAGTGTATCCAGGGCAAATTGTTGCGGCGGGCAGGAGCTATGAGAAGGCCGAACAATTTTCACAGCAGACAAAAAGAAGAGTCCGTCCTTACAAACTAGATGTTAGTCAGCCATTACATTCGGACTGGATGGATGAAACAAAGCTGGTGATCATGTGTCTCGACCAAGATGACACGTCATTTGCTGAAACCGTTCTGCGGGCAGGCATTGATTATATCGATATTTCTGCAAAGGGGGCGTATATGGAGCAAATGGCACAGCTGGATCAGCAGCAAATCAGTGCAACGGCTTTGCTCAGTGTAGGCCTCGCGCCCGGTCTTACAAATTTATTAGCTGCGAAAGCGGCATCTATGCTTTCATCAGTGGATCAAATAGATATTGGGATTATGCTTGGGTTGGGGGATCAGCATGGAAAAGCCGCGATTGAATGGACGATTGATCATGTCCATACTGAATATGAACTCACTGAGCATGATCAGCGGAAAAGAGTGAAAAGCTTTACTGGAGGCAGACAGGTCAACTTTGGTGAACAGCTTGGAAAGCGGTATGCCTATCGATTCCCCTTCTCTGATCAACAGACATTGCTTTCCACACTTCATGTGCCATCTGTGACGACAAGGCTTTGTTTTGATTCACGTCTCGCGACGGGTGCATTGGCCTTCACAAGGAGCCTTGGACTGACGTCGTTCCTTACACTGCCGAAGATGAAGGACAGAGCCATTTCAATGATTCAATCTTCTCAAGTGGGAACAGATCAATATGCAGTCAAAGTGGAGGCGGCAGGGACGGATGGGAAAAAGGTTCATCATGCAGCGCTTGGTATAAAAGGACACGACGAGTCTCAAGCAACAGCTCAAGTCGCCTGTGCTGCGGCCCTGCATTTATTGAACAGGCGGTTTCAGTCAGGAGTTTTTCATATTGAACAATTATTTTCACTAGCATATGAGAACGGGCTTTTTGCTTTGGTGGATCAAAAAACAAAGGAAGAGCAGACATTAGTCATAAGAGCCAGCCTTTTGACGGCATAAAAGCAGCGTGCAGACAAACCCTCGCATTCGTTGTCAGGTCTGCGTGCTGGTGCTCACGAATGTCAAATTCGCTCCGCGCCGGTACTCGCCCTTCCTCGACTGCAAAGGTTTTCTATCACGCTGAAAAAAAGACTAGCATTCTGCTAGTCTTTTTATGATGACGTCGACACATCCCCTTTTTTCTTAATGCTTGCTGTGATGAGCTGTGTCAATGTGTCAGAACCTTTTTTTGAAAGGTGGACCCCATCGGACTGAAAATAGGATGGCTGTCCAGTAGCGGCTGAATGCCAATCGACCAAGGTAACATTTTGATCTTGATCGGCCACTCGCTGAATTACCGTATTTACATCATTTTCCCATGATCTAGGGACCCTCGTGTTCACTAGGAAAATATGTGCCTTTGAAAAGTTTTGAATGAATGCTTTCAGCGTGTCCTCAGTAAAATAACCATTTGTGCCAAGTTCAATGATAACAGCAGCATCAGATTGATTAAATGATTTGTATTGAGGGGCGATGCTGATGGCTTCGTTCATCTGTCTGCCAACTTTCCCATCGATGGTGATTTGTTTATATGCTTTTTCAAGATTCGGCGCAATGTCTAGCATGACAGAATCACCAATGGCAAGAACTTGGTGAAATTGTTTTTGATCAGCTGCTTTTTTCTCGTGCTTTTCTTTCTTTTTCTTCGCTTTTGATTCCGATGGTTCGGCTGTTTTTTTCGGTGCTGTCTTAATTTGCGTCACTTCCTTCACATGTGGAGATGAAGAGGGCGAGTTAGACATGCCGATAATAAATAAGATCAAAAGAGCTGCGGTGATTCCAAGGAACACCTTATTAGATGTAGACCACTGTTTGATTCCTTTTTTCCAAATAGACCAAGAGGAAAAATATTGTCTGAAGCCATGCTGGCGGATCGGTTGTTCGATGAAGCGATAGGAAGCCTCAGCAACTAGTAAAATGGCGATGAGCTGCAATGTGACACGCGCTATGGAAGGCTGTCCAATTTCAATGACCGGTGTGGTCAGTACGATAATGGGATAATGCCACAAATAAATACCATAAGACCGCTTACCTAGCCAGACGAGCGGCTGAAAGGACAGCCATTTCCCTATAAGACTTGCAGGATGGCAGACGCACGCAATTAAGATGGCCGCATTCAGACAGAATAAAAGCATGCCGCCCTGATAGAGAAAGGCATCGAAATCGTCCACTGCATAAACACAAAGAAGGAAAATCGCAAACGAACCGAACCCGGCAATATGTAAAATACGTCTGCCAACAGGAAGTAATTTTTTGCTGGACAGTCTTTGCATAGGCCACACAAATGCCAGGCTGCATCCAATCAGGAGCGCAAATGCACGAGTATCTGTTCCATAATAAACCCTGCTTGGATCGGTATCTGGTGAATAAAGAATCGCCATCCATAAGGCAGAGACAAGAGCAAGTCCAAAGGTGATCATAGGCAGATGCGATCTGTTTTTTACCCATTTCAGCCCTGCTATCAACAGTACCGGCCAAATGATATAAAATTGCTCTTCTATTGCCAGAGACCACAAATTTTTCAGTGGAGATAGGGCATTGAAGCTATCAAAATATGAAAGCTGATGAAAAATGTACCACCAGTTACTGACATAAAAAAAGGACGATATGGCATCGCCACGAATGGACAATAATGCGTTTGATCCAGCAATCGCGCACCAGCTGACGGTTATAAAAATCATGATGTAAGCTGCTGGAAGAAGCCTCCTGATCCGTCCCATCCAAAATGGCAAAAGCTCTTGATAGCCTAAATCCTGCTTATGTAACAAGATCGTTGTTATCAAGTAACCAGAAATGACAAAAAATAAATCAACGCCAAGAAACCCGCCGCTTGCGGGTCCGATATGTAAGTGATAAGCAATGACTGCCAATACAGCAACGGCTCTTAGTCCATCTAATCCTAAAATATAACGAAAACGATTTTCCTTGCTGTTCATGAAAATGAATCCCCCATCAATGTCAAACGCTTCTTTTTGTCGTTCATTCAAAAGAGCAACGATTCTTTTATTTTATATAAGATTAGACGAATCAGCATTACATTTTGTTGGCGAATTTCTGTCTTTTTTAAAATTTTTTTAATTGGTGAGTAAGAGATGTCGAATTTGATACTCAAAACCAAAATCCCTGTCATAATAAAAGAAGAAGGAAAGGGGATGTATTGAATGAAAACGATTGAAAATGATCAGTTATTGGTTCAGATTCATGAAAAAGGAGCGGAAGTCAGGGAGGTGCTTGACAAGGAAAGCGGGCGTCACTATATGTGGTCTGGTGATCCAGCTTATTGGGGCAGGGTGTCGCCTGTCTTGTTTCCGATTGTTGGGCGATTAATGAATGATCAATACAAGATTGACGATCAAACCTTCGAGCTCACACAGCATGGGTTTTTACGTGATGTCAATTTTGATTTATATGAAGAAACGAAGCATACGGTGACCTTTCAATATGAATCAAGAGGCCGGCACGTGAAGCAATACCCGTATGAATTTACAGCGCGAATTCGTTATGAACTATTGGAAAATGGACTGAAGATTTCCTGGGAAATTGATCATGACGGAGAGGATACGATGTATTTCTCCATTGGAGGACACCCAGCATTTCGTATTCCGCTTGTTGAAGGTGAGCAAACATCAGATTATTCACTCACATTGACATCTTCCACTGAACATCTCCCTGTGCAATATGAGCTGCGGAATTCACTTGTCAGGGAGAAAGAAAAAGGCATTCAGCTTGAACCGATCCAGCTTCGCCCAGAGCTTTTTCAGCATGATGCGATGATCTTTAGCCATATCAATCGAGTGTCATTGACTTCAGGGGCAGGTCACGGAGTTGAGGTCGATCTCACTGGCTTTCCTTTCGTTGGCATTTGGTCGCCTTATGATCAAGAAAAAGGAACGATGGCTCCTTTTGTTTGTATTGAGCCGTGGTATGGCATCGCCGATAGGGAAGGGACGCATGGACAGTATAAAGAGAAGTTTGGCATTCAAACATTAGAAAAGAATGAGACCTTTCATGCCGCTTATACAATTTTCTTTAAATGAACATTTGTGCATGATGAGGTGAACAATTTGTTATGATAGAAGAAAAAAGGGGGCGTATGAATGGATCGAGAGAAACAACAGCTGAGTATTGAAGCGGCAAGGCTTTACTATTTGTCTGATTACAGCCAGCAGGAAATTGCCAAACAGCTCAACTTGTCGAGACCGACCGTATCTCGGCTGCTTCAATATGCGAAAGAGAAGGGATACGTCCAGATTACGGTGATGGATCCGTTTGAGGATTTAAACGAGCTTTCTTCATTGCTCAAGGAAAAATATGACCTTCTCGAAGCACATGTGGTGTTTTCGCCAAAGGACGACTATCCAACCATCACCGATTATTTGAGCCGATTTGGTGCAGATTACTTGCAAGAGACGGTGAAAGACGGTGATATCGTTGGCGTGAGCTGGGGAACGACTATGTATCAAATTGCACAAAAGATGCAACCTAAACAGGTAAAAGGTGTGGAGGTTGTCCAGCTCAAGGGTGGAATCAGCCATTCTCATGTGAATACATATTCTGCGGAAACCATCCAGCTGTTTGCTGAGGCCTTTCAAACAGCACCGCGCTATTTGCCGCTTCCTGTTGTATTTGATAGTGCTGCTGTCAAGGAAATGGTGGAGCAGGACAGACATATTCAGCGAATTATTGAAATGGGCAAGCAGGCGAATATCGCTGTGTTTACTGTTGGAACGGTAAGAGATGAAGCACTTTTGTTTAGACTAGGTTATTTCCGTGAAGAAGAAAAAGCGCTCCTCAAGGAATCCAGTGTTGGAGACATTTGCTCGCGTTTTTATGATCAAGATGGACGCATTTGCAGTGAAGCCATTAACAATCGCACAATTGGCGTAGAGCTAGATGATTTAAGGACAAAAGAACGATCCATTCTTGTCGCTGGCGGTCATCGAAAGGTGGCTTCTATACACGGTGCACTAAGAGGGAAATATGCCAATGTATTGATCATCGATCAGCACACAGCGAGGGCTCTTTTAAATGTCACAAAATAGATGAACAAAATTTCATAACCATGTTTACAATTGTTCATCCGTCATATATGATGAAAGTATCATAATTAAAAGGAAGTGTGAAGCATGACGATAGCAAAGCTCATTGATCATACAGCACTAAAACCAGATACAACTAGAGCTGCAATTATGCAGTTACTTGAAGAAGCAAAGACTCATCAATTTGCATCTGTTTGCGTAAACCCAACTTGGGTATCTCTAGCGTCGAAAGAACTAGCCGGAACAGGTGTTGATGTATGTACAGTCATCGGTTTCCCGTTAGGCGCAAACACAACAGCGGTGAAAGCATTCGAAACAAAGGATGCCATTGAAAACGGTGCAACAGAAGTGGACATGGTCATCAATGTTGCGGCATTGAAAGACGGCGAATATGATGTGGTTGAACAAGATATTCGTGCAGTTGTAGACGCAGCAAAAGGCAAAGCATTAGTGAAAGTCATTATTGAAACATGTTTACTTACTGATGAAGAAAAAGTTAAAGCTTGTGAGCTTTCAGTGAAAGCGGGCGCAGATTTTGTGAAAACATCGACTGGATTTAGTACAGGCGGTGCAACGGCTGAGGACATTGCATTAATGCGTAAAACAGTAGGACCTGACATCGGTGTGAAAGCATCAGGCGGCGTGAGAACAAAAGAAGACGTTGAGGCAATGACTGCAGCAGGTGCTACGCGTATTGGCGCTAGTGCAGGCGTTTCCATTATCAAAGGGGATCAATCAGCTCCTTCGAAAGACTATTAATTCATACGATCCTATGGTAGGATAACATTCATGACTCATAAATGATGAAAAAGTCATATGCGGAAGGAACTCACTTCTGGGAATTTCTTCCGCGTTTTGTTTGCGAAATAGGGTTTGTTCCATACAAGCGCATTAATGTAAACGAATTCATTCAAGGAGGAAAAACATGAAATACGTGATTGGTATCATCGGTTTGCTAGTGATTCTCGCCATTGCATGGCTGGCTAGTAATGGAAAAAAACGAGTGAAATTCCGTCCAGTAATTGTCATGATTGTACTGCAATTTATTTTAGGTTATATTCTGCTCAATACAGGTGTTGGAAACTTCCTAGTCGGAGGCTTTGCAAAAGGATTCCAAATGCTTCTAGGCTATGCCGGCGAAGGAATCAACTTTGTATTTGGCGGGTTAATGAATGATAATGCGTCCACTTTCTTCATCAATGTTTTACTGCCGATCGTCTTTATCTCGGCGTTAATCGGTATTCTGCAGCATTGGCGTATTCTTCCGCTTATCGTACGCGGAATCGGATATTTGCTTAGTAAAGTGAACGGTATGGGGAAACTAGAATCTTACAACGCAGTAGCGTCTGCGATTTTAGGTCAATCAGAAGTCTTTATTTCTATTAAGAAACAGCTTGGATTATTACCTCAGCAGCGTCTTTATACATTATGTGCATCTGCAATGTCGACGGTATCGATGTCGATTGTTGGTGCGTACATGCAAATGATTAAACCAGAGTATGTGGTTACAGCACTTGTGCTGAACCTATTTGGTGGATTTATTATCGCATCAATCATCAATCCGTATGAAGTGTCTAAGGATGAAGACATGCTTGAAGTCGTCGAGGAAGAAAGACAATCCTTCTTCGAAATGCTTGGCGAATACATTATGGATGGTTTCAAAGTAGCGATTGTTGTTGCTGCAATGTTGATTGGATTCGTTGCATTAATTGCGATGATTAACGGTATCTTTACAGCAGTCATCGGTGTTTCTTTCCAAGATGTACTTGGATATGTCTTTGCTCCATTTGCGTTCCTTGTCGGTGTACCTTGGAGCGAAGCGGTACAAGCAGGAAGCATTATGGCGACCAAAATGGTATCGAACGAATTTGTTGCGATGCTCGCTCTATCTGGAGACGGCCTGCATTTCACTGCTCGTACAGAAGCGATTATTTCTGTATTCCTTGTATCATTTGCGAACTTCTCTTCTATCGGCATCATTGCTGGAGCAGTCAAAGGCTTAAACGAAAAGCAAGGAAACGTAGTCGCACGCTTTGGATTAAAGCTGTTATTCGGTGCAACTCTTGTCAGCTTCTTAACAGCAGGCGTTGTCGGTTTGATTTACTAATTTAAAAAAAGGAATGGTGAAAACAATGAGAATGGTAGATATCATTGCGAAAAAACGTGACGGAAAAGAATTAACTTCAGAGGAAATTTCTTTCTTTGTCAAAGGTTATACGGACGGAACAATTCCTGACTACCAAGCAAGTGCCTTGGCTATGGCGATTTTCTTCCAAGATATGACGGATCAAGAACGTGCAGACTTAACACTCGCTATGGCGAACTCAGGAGATACAATTGACCTGTCTGCCATTGACGGTATTAAAGTAGACAAGCACTCGACAGGCGGTGTAGGCGATACAACAACGCTTGTACTCGCTCCTCTTGTTGCGGCACTAGATGTACCTGTTGCGAAAATGTCAGGGCGCGGTCTTGGGCATACAGGCGGTACAGTGGACAAGCTTGAAGCGGTCAAAGGCTTTCACGTAGAAATTACAAAAGACGAATTCATCGAGCTCGTGAACCGTCATAAAGTAGCAGTTATTGGCCAATCAGGCAACCTGACACCAGCTGATAAAAAGCTGTATGCTCTTCGTGATGTGACAGGAACTGTTAACTCAATTCCGCTTATTGCAAGCTCCATTATGAGTAAGAAAATTGCTGCTGGTGCAGATGCGATTGTACTTGATGTGAAAACAGGCGCAGGTGCTTTCATGAAAACACCAGAAGACTCAGAAAAGCTTGCAAAAGCCATGGTACGCATCGGAAACAACGTAGGCAGACAAACAATGGCGGTTATCTCTGACATGTCTCAGCCGCTAGGATTAGCGATTGGAAATTCCCTTGAAGTGAAAGAAGCGATTGACACACTCCGAGGCGAAGGTCCTGAAGACTTAAACGAGCTTGTGCTCACATTAGGAAGTCAAATGGTCGTTCTTGCGAAAAAAGCAGACACACTTGATGAAGCAAGAGAAAAGCTGATTGAAGTGATGAAAAACGGCAAAGCACTTGAGAAATTCAAGGAATTCTTAGAAAACCAAGGTGGAGACAGCTCAATTGTGGATCAGCCTGAAAAACTGCCGCAAGCACCTTACAAAATCGAAGTACCTGCAAAAGAATCAGGTGTCGTAGCTGAAATCGTCGCGGACGAAATCGGTGTTGCAGCGATGATTCTTGGAGCAGGACGCGCAACAAAAGAGGACGATATCGACCTATCTGTCGGCATTATGCTGAACAAAAAAGTGGGCGATCGTGTTGAAAAAGGAGATTCACTTGTGACTCTGCATGCGAATCGTGAAGATGTTGCAAATGTCATGGAGAAAATTTATGACAACATCCGCATTGCTGATCATGCCGATGCACCAACATTGATCCACACAGTCATTACTGAATAAAGAAAAAGGACAAAAGTGATTCGTCGCTTTTGTCTTTTTTTATGGTCATTTTAGGCCCGTCTTTTTCTATTGAAATAAAAAAATTCACTTTATGAAACAAACCTCTTGCAATCATCAAACAATGGGTGTATATTAATTGACGAGTCAATGATTGATATATCAAGTAATTGATTTCTGAATAGAAAAGAGGGGATGGCATTGACTGCATTTTGCTCTGAAGAGGCAGAGGTATTATATCGTTTGCAGTGCGTGAACCGTATGATGGGCGTGAAGTTCGAAGCATGCACGGGCATCAGCCAATCAAGACTTGAGTTGCTATCGCTGTTATTCCAAGCCGATGAAATCAGCCAATCAGATTTGCAGAAAAAAGTAAATATTGATAGTGCAGCTGTGACGCGTCATTTAAAACAGCTAGAAACAAAAGGAATGGTCACACGCAGAAGAAAACCAGAAGATAATCGAGTCACACTTGTCCGCTTAACAGAAGAAGGCAGAACGAGAATCGAAGCTTCTAAAATAGAAAAAGAACGATTTATCTCAGAAATGCTTGAAAACGTAAGTGAAGAAGAACGAAGGCTTCTCACTGATGTGCTCATCCGTATACAACAAAACATCGAAAAGATTCAAACAACCTAAAGGAGTGTTACACATGGCTACAACATTAAAAACAAACGATTTTATGGAAATTATGAAAGGGCGCCGCTCTATTCGTAACTATGATCCATCTGTGAAAATCAGCAAAGAAGAAATGACAGAGATTTTAGAAGAAGCAACAACTGCACCATCATCAGTAAATGCACAGCCTTGGCGCTTCATGGTTATTGACAGCCCAGAAGGAAAAGAAAAGCTTGCACCACTTGCAAAATTCAACCAAACTCAAGTGTCAACATCAGCAGCTGTCATTGCAGTATTTGCAGATATGAAAAGCAATGAATACTTAGAAGAAATTTATTCAAAAGCAGTAGAGCATGGCTACATGCCGCAAGAAGTGAAAGAAAGACAAATTGCTGCATTAACTGCACACTTTGAGGTTCTTCCAGAGCAAGTGAACCGCGAAACCATCTTAATTGACGGTGGGATTGTGTCTATGCAGCTTATGCTTGCTGCACGTGCACACGGTTATGATACAAATCCAATTGGCGGATATGATAAAGAAGTCATCGCTGAAACATTTGGATGGGATAAAGAACGTTATGTACCAGTCATGCTGCTATCAATTGGGAAAGCAGCAGACGAAGGCTATGCATCTTACCGCTTACCGGTTGATCGTATTGCTGAGTGGAAATAATATCTTTTCAAAAGGAGACGATCAAATGATTATTATTCATGCAGGGATGACCATTCATCCAGAAAAAGAAAACGTATTTTTAGAAGAAATCAACGAGTTAATGAAAGCTTCACAGGCTGAAGAAGGCAATGTTTCCTACAAGCTGTTCAAGGATACAGAAAAGGAAAATACCTTTTTAATGGTAGAAGTGTGGAAAGATGACGCTGCGGTTCAGAGCCATAATGCAAGTGCTCATTTCCAGGCTTTCGTAGCGAAGGCAAAAGAATTCTTAGCCGCTCCACTTGACGTGGTTGCCTTTCAAGGCCAGCAGCTTTCATAGAAAAACAACAAACACCCTAGGCGGTTATCGCCTAGGGTTCTTTTATTTTCGACATATGGTTCCACCCATTTCATTCACGTATTGTGCATTTTCCACAAAATTTCTGAAAATAAAATGTTTTTCGACTTAACTATATTGGAATATGCTAGAATTAGATATTATTTATTACCAAAATAGGGAGGAACCAATATGAAAAAAGGGAAATGGACGAAAATTGCACTAACCGCTGTCCTAAGTTTAGGCACATTGACAGCTTTCAGCACCCCTCTATCTGCCCACACCACAGAAAAATCAACATCCTCTGATGGCGGTCATTATTCAGGTATTCCATTTGACTCAAGTGTCGTGAATGAAGACCGTCTTGTCAAAGCCTTGAAAAAACAAGGAAAGATCAAAAAGAATGCCAATGAGGCAGAAACCCAAAAAGCATTAAAGAACTATCTAAAGAAAAAAGAAGAATCAGCAATGAAACAAAGTGCCAGCACCTTAACAGAAGAGCCTGAATTCCTGAAAGAATACAAACAAGAGGTACATAACAAACTTGCCAAAAAGAAAAAATTAAAGAAGCATAAAGGAAAAGAAAGCAATCAAGTAAAACCGGTCAAAAAGGAAAAGTATAAAGGTGACGTCCGCAATGATAAAGTATTGGTTTTATTAGTAGATTTTAAAGATTATAAGCATAATAGTATTAAAAAAGAAGAGACTGATATGTACTATGACAAGTACGATCAACAGCACTATCAAGATATGCTTTTCGGAAAAAATGGCTACATCGGTCCTGATGGGAAACGGAAAGTATCCATGAAGCAATACTATGAAAAGCAGTCCGGCGGCAGTTACACAGTTAGTGGAACAGTTGCAGGATGGTATACAGCGAAGCATGATGCAGCTTATTACGGCGGGAACGTACCTGACGATTCAGGCAGTGACGGCAGACCGCGCGAATTGGTGAAAGAAGCACTCGAAGCAGCAGCAAAAGATCCGAATATTGATCTCAGCGAGTATGATCAATGGGACCGTTATGATATTGATGGCGACGGTGTTTATAACGAGCCAGACGGCATCATTGACCATCTGATGGTCGTTCACGCCGGCGTAGGTGAAGAAGCAGGCGGTGGACAACTTGGCGCTGATGCGATTTGGTCACACCGCTGGTCACTTGGTGATGTATTTGAAATTCCGGATACTGAATCTGAAGTTGGTCAAGGCGGGAAATTAGGCGCGTTGGATTACACCATCGAGCCTGAAGATGGCGCAGCAGGTGTGTTCACACATGAATTCGGACATGATCTTGGTCTTCCTGACGAGTACGATACACAGTACACAGGCAGAGGAGAGCCCGTTTCTTACTGGTCGATCATGTCAAGCGGAAGCTGGGCAGGTAAAGTTCCTGGTACGGAACCAACAGGCTTTAGCCCATATGCGAAAGAAATGCTTCAAAATCTGCATGGAGGCAACTGGCTTTCTGGACAAACCATCGATGGTAAAACATTAAAGAAAAGCAAAACAGTATTAATTGATGAAGCAGCAACAAAAGGAACGAACCATGATGCCGTTCGAGTCGATTTACCAGATAAAGAGATTGTCGTCACGACACCTGCTCAAGGGAAATATTCGTACTTCAGCGGAACGGGTGACAATTTGAATGCAACCATGACGACAACAGGTATTGATTTGTCAAAAGGAAGCAAAGCAGAGCTGACATTTAAAGCATGGTACGATATTGAAGAAGATTATGATTATGCGTATGTCGAAGTGCGTGAAACAGGGACTGATCAATGGAAGACCATCGCGGGTAACATCACGAATGATCGAAATGAAGCAGGTGCAAACGAAGGCAATGGCATCGACGGAAAATCAGACGGCTGGGTAGATGCAGCCTTTGACCTGTCTGCTTATGCAGGGAAGAAAATCGACCTGCAATTCCGTTACACAACTGATGCAGGCTATGCACTCCCAGGCTTATTCGTAGATGACCTGAACGTCACAGCAGATGGAGCGAAAGTATGGTCAGATGATGCCGAGGGCACGTCTACTTTTACCTTTAATGGATTCTCAAAATCTAATGGAAAACAATATGCAGCACAATACTATTTACTAGAGTGGCGCTCTTATGCTGATGTCGATAAAGGCTTAAAGCATATTAAACGCGGGGCAAGTCTGATGAGCTATAATAACGGGTTGGTTGTTTGGTATGTCGATCAATCATACAGTGATAACTGGGTAGGAAAACATCCGGGGAACGGCTTCCTTGGCGTAGTAGATGCAGATCAGCAAGTATTAAAATGGAGTGATGGTTCCATTGCCGCAACAGGGTTCCAAGTACATGATGCAGCATTCTCTTTGAATCCAAGTACGAAGCTGAATATAGATTATACAGCCACAACGGGCTTAACTTTGCAAGATCGCTACATTCGCCCGGCTCGTACATTTAGTGATAAAAAGAACTATGTGAATCCAAACAACCCAGATGCAGGACGCGATGTACCGACATATGGGTTATCCTTTAAAGTCGTTGGACAAAGTAAGGATCGTTCTGTTGGAAAGGTGTTAATTTCGAAAAGTAACTAAATAGAAAGCCGGATTCTATCATTGAATCCGGCTTTTTGATATGTGAGAAAAGGATTGTGAGGGCACGATTGTTTTTTCAATCGAATGTCTGTTCTTTTTTATTTTGATATCCGAATGAAACCATTATATAATAGACACTGGAAGGTTTTTCTTTTAACCAAGATTCTTTTTAGCTGTTAAAACAAAGGAAAGGATGAGCGTTACCAATGAGTTGTGTCACTGCCAAGCAATTAAAGGTGATTCGAGGGACGATGCAGACTTTTTGCAGCCATTTGGAGTATGATGGCCACGGTAAGCTTCATATCAATACCATCATGGCTTTTATTAAAAAGGAATTCGGCGTGAGAAAAATGAAAGACATTCCACAAAGTCGCTTTACAGAAGCGCTAGAATTAATACAAGACTTTGATTTATACACGGACAAAATAGAGATTCGTGACCGTCTATCAGAAAGGAATTAACTAAATTGAATATTTTAGCAATGATTTTAGTAGGAATTGTCGCATTAGAACACATTGTCATCATGTTATTAGAAATGTTTTTTATGGAATCAAAGATGGCGAAGCGATCTTTTAAGCTGCCAGAACACTTGCAAAAAGATCCAAATGTCAAAGTGATGTTTGCCAATCAGGGGCTTTATAACGGGTTTTTAGCTGCAGGACTCATTTGGGGGCTCATTCTTGGATCGAATACCGTTGGATATATGATTCAGCTGTTTTTCATTCTTTGTGTGATCATCGCAGCAGTATTTGGCGGTGTAACATCTAATAAATCAATTATCATCAAACAAGGAGTACCAGCACTGCTTGCACTCATTGCACTGATGCTGGCGATCTAATCTTAAATAAAGCCGCCCCTAGTGAGGGCGGCTTTTATCTTTTTCGAAGACCCATTAAACGAATAATGGATGTCAGACAAAGGGCAACGGCAACGGCCAAAATGATTTTTCCGTACATGACCCCCGTTAGGTTCATCAAAAAGACGGCCAATATAATACAGAGCGTGATGATGATCATCACAATCGAATAGGTTTTCATCTCTTTTCCACTCCTTTAAAAATCTCCTCTTGTGACGAGAGATCTGTCAATCTTTCCTCATATTATATCACTCAATGACAATTTTACATGAAATTCCCTACCAATAGAATGTGACATATTGATTAGATTTGGAGTCATACCATATTTTTTAGAAAATCGGGTATATCATAATGAGCTGGCCTGAATTCATATTGCTTGATATTTAATTGCGCAAAATATAAAATGGCCACAGGATAAATCGAAAGGATGATCAAGATGAGTAAGAAAGTGTTATTAGTATCGACAAGCAGCCCGGAAATGAATGGACATCCAACAGGCTTATGGCTAGAAGAGTTAGCAGAGCCATTTCATATTTTTAAAGAAAATGAACTAGAAGTACAAATTGTCTCTATTCAAGGTGGCGCTGTACCAATTGACAAAAATTCAATTCCTGAAGGTGTCCCAGCGCAGTATCAAGATGTGTATGAATTACTTCAAGACACAAAGGCGCTTACAGATGTGAATCCCGCTGATTATGACGGAATTTTCTTTGCTGGAGGACACGGCCCTATGATCGACTTTGCGTCTAATCAACTGGTAGCGGATGCGATCTTAGCGCTTTCAGATAAAAATGGTGCGATCGGAGCCGTTTGTCATGGCGTTTCAGCATTCGTTGATGTGAAGGACCAAAATGGCAAATCATTTATCGAAGGCAAAAAAATCACAGGCTTCACAAATGAAGAAGAGGAAGCCGTGCAGTTGACATCAAAAGTTCCATTTTTATTGGAAACAAAACTTCGTGAGCAGGGGGCAGCGTTTGAAAAAGGAGAGGCCTTTGCGCCATTTGCTGTCGTTGACGGACAAATCATCACTGGACAAAATCCGGGGTCAAGTGCAGAAACAGCACGCTTGTTTGTCAAAACCATTGCATAAAACGATCAAAAACCAGTCGTGACTCATGCGGCTGGTTTTTTTGTTATAAAAATGTCCCAAAAAAGACCAAAACAATAATTAGAATAATGGTAAAATAATCACAGGGTAAAAAACCCAAATGAGGAAAAAGGGGATGTTCCTGTGAGAGCATTTTATGTCAAAATCACCGCAGCTTTACTGTCTGTTTTACTCGTCGCAACAGGTTTGTTTTCACCAGCATTAAAAGCAGAAGAAGCACCGAAATCAGAAGGGAAAATATCACCACTGACGGAAAAAGCGATTCAGCAAGTGCAAGAATCGTTTGAAAAGCAGGATGAAGGAACCGCTATTCAACAGAAGCAAGTGAAAAAATCATTTAAAGTGAATAAGAAGAAAGGAATCAGTATCAAACGAAAAGCTGCTAAAGAAGGCAAAATGCGCACGTCTGCCGTTCGCTCCATTGATGGACTAGCTATTAATCAATCGGCTGTCTTAACAGAGGACGACCCAGTTGATTTATGGTTTTTAAGCACATCTTCACCTCAGGCACTCATCAGCCGGATTACCTCTTCAAATCCTGATTATTTTGTTCAATTATTTGTTGTTGATTATGAAACAGGACAAGCCTACCCGACAGATTTAATTCAACCGGCAGGCAGCCTGCTTGGATTGACCAATTTACCAGCAGGTGATTATGCATTCGGTATTACAAGCGGCGGAGAATTTGGAGATTCCTACACGATACAAGTGAATGCAAAAAACCCGCCCAATTTCACGGGGGCTGTATCCCTTTCGTCCACCTTTCAATATTTTGTAGCTGAGTATGCAAACGGTGATGTTTTCGCAAATGGTACAAAAGTGTACAATAAGCAAACAAAGACAGCAAATTATGAATGGGAGCGTGTTTTTTATTTCTCTTATGATGGAAAATACGAACAAAGAACTCATTCAATCTCAAGTGTGAAAGTAAAAAGTATTTCGGCTCCTGTGTCATACTCAGCTCCTTATGCGAGCTCCTCAGAAGCCATCCTCGTTTACTTAGATGTTGAGACATTGTTTATGTACCATCAATCATCATATGCAAGCGGGCAATATTACCATGATACCTTTGTTGATACACTCGGGAAGACAACACCAAGACGCTTAGATATTGATGATATGACAAATTACGGTGATCATATTTTAGCTGTAGATTTAAAAACAGGAAAGCCGATTGATTTCTTCAGTGTTCTGAATTTCTACTATGCTGCAGGGATCGAGAAGCTGCCAACAATCAGAACGTTGAATTAAGAAAGGCGGTTGACATCAAATCGCCACATGTGTAGAGTAAAGATAATTAAATGACAAAAGTCCACTAGGGGAGTCATGTATGACTGAGACAAGAGAAAATCTTGGACCCTTTGAACCTGATCTAGTTCGTACTAGCGGAGGGAAGTGGAGCTGGACCTTGTCTTATTCATGATTGAATCGATAAGAAGGCCGCTCCATTTGGGGTGGCTTTTTCATTTATTCAACTGAAGAAGAGGAGGCTTTTTTTATGACATTTTCTACGCAATTAAGGAAAGAAGCAGAACCGTTATTTGAAGCCATTTATCAGCATCCGTTCGTCAGAGGCCTGGCAGCAGGAAAGCTGGAAAAGGAACAAATCATTCATTACGTCAAACAAGATGCAGAATACTTACAAGCATTCATTAAAATTTATGCAGCAGCGCTCAGCAAATGTACAGACAGAGAGGATATTGCGTTTTTTCATCAGCAGATTGCGTTTGTACTAGATAGTGAGACGCACCCTCATCAAAACCTTTGCCGAGTGGCAGGAGTAGCATATGATGAGCTCCAAGGTGCTTCTTTGGCTCCGAGTGCTCACCACTATATACATCATATGTTGCAAGTTGCGCAAGAAGGCACGCTTGGTGAAATCATCGCTGTCCTGCTTCCATGTCCTTGGACATATTGGGAAATAGGGAAACGAATGCTTACAGATGTGCAGCCAGACCCGTCACATCCGTTTTATGAGTGGATCACATTTTATGGAGGATTAACTGATTCTGTCACAGGTGAGCTTTGCAGGCGGCTCGATCAATTGGCGGAAGCAGCAAGTGAGAAGGAAAAGGAAAAAATGAAACAGCATTTTATCTTAAGCTGCCAGCTCGAGTACAAGTTTTGGGAAATGGCCTTCACTGTTGAAGAGTGGCCAGTTCAACTGGAGGTGCATTCATCATGACATGGAAGATGAAAGAAGTCGTCCTTGCGGTGATTTTATCTGTTGCGTGCGGTGTGATCTATTTAGGGTGGTCCACGCTATACTTACCGATTACAGCACTTGTTGGCCCAGCAGGAGGCAACATCATGTTTGGAATATGGGTCATTGCCAGTCCAATCGTTGCATATATCATTCAAAAGCCGGGGGCTGCTCTGATTGCAGAAACAGCCGCCGCGGCTGTGGAATTATTGACAGGCAGCCACTTTGGACTTTCAGCTCTGCTGATTGGTGTATGCCAAGGGCTTGGGGCAGAAATCGCCTTTGCTCTTTTTGGTTATAAACGATATCGCATGTGGACACTGATGCTCTCTGGTGCCTTTGCCGCTATCGGAGCGATGGCGTACAGTCTCGTGGCAAATGGCTTTGGTTATTACACGCCTCAAGTTTTACTTATGACCCTTGTGACTCAAATGATCAGTGGAATGATACTTGGCGGCTGCCTTGCGAAAGTGGTGGTAGACGCACTATCCAAAACAGGTGTACTGAATCAATATGCCATCATGAAAGAAAAACGAAACAAAGGTGAACAGCATGAATTCATTTCTCGCGTGCAATGAACTCTCTGTCCGTTTTTATGAACAGCCTAAGCCCGTTTTGCATCAAATCTCCCTTACGATTCAAAAAGGGGAAAAGGTGCTTATTTTAGGACCGAGCGGAAGCGGGAAATCCACGCTCATTTCGGTTCTGGCTGGAATCATTCCAGAGCATGTGGAAGCAGACATGCAGGGTGAAGTGGTGCTGCAAAGACATACAGGCGTCATGTTTCAAGATCCAGACTCTCAGTTTTGTATGCACCGCGTCAATGAAGAAATTGCCTTTAGCTTAGAGAACCGTTCCGTTCCTCGTGAAGAGATGGATGACATCATTCAGCAGCTCATGCAAAAAGTCCAACTGAATGTCGATCCGCATACAGAGATTCACACTTTATCTGGCGGCATGAAGCAGCGATTGGCACTTGCTTGTTTACTCGCATTACAGCCGGATGTTCTATTCTTTGATGAACCGACCGCACAGCTTGACCCGGCAGGTAGAATGGACATATTTCAACTGCTGCAGCAGCTTGCAGCCGATCAGCAGCAGACCATGATTTTTGTAGAGCATGTGCTTGACGGTGTCATCGAATGGATGGACCGGGTGATTCTATTAGATGATCAAGGCAGCATTTTAGCAGATGGATCTCCAAAAGATGTGCTCACGACATATGAGGAAGAAATGAAAGAGGCAGGGATTTGGCGGCCCAAATTATTTCCCGAGAAATGGTCCACGATCATTCAAGATCCATATCATCCACTGAGTCAAACTTTTATGCAAACCTTTAAAGCACGAAAAGAGCAGCGTGAAAAAGTGCCATCAATCGAACGAAAGACAATGATTCGTACAGAAAATCTTCAATTAAGCTACGGGAAAAAAAGGATTATGAGTGATCTCCAGCTTGATATCAAATCAGGGGATTGGGTGGCGATCATTGGGGAAAATGGAAGTGGAAAAAGCACACTTCTCAAACATTTGGTTCGTTTAGAGCCAACGAAAAAAGGCCACATTTTCTTAAAAGATACACTCCTAAAAAAGTGGTCAGACCGAGAACTATATGAAAAAGCAGGCTTTGTGTTTCAAAATCCGGAGCTTCAATTTATACAAGACACAGTATTCAATGAAATTGCCTTTGGCGGCAGACAGCGAAACTGGCCAGAATCTGTCGTACAAGAAAAAACGGTTCAGCTGCTGAAAGAGTTCGGTTTAGAGAAGCATGCAAAAGCACATCCCTTCACCTTAAGTTTAGGGCAAAAAAGAAGATTGAGTGTTGCCACGATGCTCCTTTTTGATCAAGATGTATTGCTGTTAGATGAGCCGACTTTCGGGCAGGATGAAAAAACGGCGAAGGAATTGATGAGGCGTTTAAAAGAGCGTCAGCGCCAAGGCACTACCATTGTGATGGTCACACATGATATGGAGCTTGTCGATGAGTGTGCCGATCAAGTGCTTCTGTTTCATCAAGGGAAGCATGTGTATCATGGCACCCCTTATGATTTATTTTCAAATCAAGAACTTGTCGATGCTTATCAGCTGAGAGCTCCTTTACATTATCGCTATGTGGCAGAAAGAAAGGACGTGCTGACGATTGCAAAGTAATCACTCCTTTCTTTCTAATGTGAATCCAGTCATGAAATTACTCGCTCATCTGCTTGCGATGGGCTGTCTCATGTCGATTTCTGACCCTAAAACTACCTTTATCATTTGGCTGTTTGCTCTTGGCATTGGAGTTGTTTTAGGTGGATGGAATATGAAGTATCTCGTTACAAGGCTTGTCCCTTATCTGCTCTTTTTTATTCTCGTGTTCTGGATGATGGCGGCCTTCGGCAAGGGGGATCATACCGTTTGGAAGTGGGCATGGTTTCATATCACAGAGGAGAGTTTAAGAAATGGGCTCACCATCGCTTTTAGAATGCTTGGATTTGTGACATTTGGTCTCCTTTTTACGTCCACTACAGATTTGACGGCATTTATGATGAGTCTGATTCACCAATGCCGAATGTCCCCAAAATGGGCGTATGGCATGCTTGCCGGCTTCCGGTTTATTCCGCTATTTCAAAGTGAATTAAAACAAATGAAAGCTGCACATAAAATCAGAGGCTACAAGCAAAAAAACAGCTGGAAAGCCTTTATGCGTTATGCATTGCCCCTTTTTACACAAGGTGTACGAAAATCAGAGCGCTTAGCGATTGCGATGGAAGCCAGGGGCTTTACTGGGACGAGAGAGCGAACGTATTATCATATCATCAGCACCTCATGGATTGACTATATGTATCTTTTTCTCATCGGTATCAGTGTCTTCATGTGCATTTACTTTGTTTAAAAAACACCCACATTCTCTTGATAGAATGTGGGCTTTTTATATGTCTTAGGTCATTTGATTGATATTAGTGCACATTACAGGCTGTAATAGATCATATAACGAACCGATAAAGAAGGTGTACTGAGAAATAGAGAGGATGAACGTAAGCGAATGTCACAGAGAATTGATAACATAATAGACGCTTTACCAATCATTGGACTTGCTATGAGAGAGCAGCTAACCTTTTCTGTTTTAGGGAAAGAGAAGGTTCTTTATTATCAGCAGCATGGGAATATTGATTTAGGATTTAAAGCTGGTGATACAGTAGATGCTGGATTCCAAAACTTTGCGATGCTGAAAAATGGAAGAGAACCATCGTTTATTCAAATTCCGAAAGAAGTATACGGGATTCCAATGGATATCGTAGCCGTTCCAATTACTGATGAATCAGGTCAAGTGGTTGCTGCCTTCTGTGTGGCCTATGACCAAACGAATCAACAACGATTAGATCACATCATGACGGAAAGCAACGAAGCTTCCGAAAAACTAGTCGCTATGGTACAGCAGGTTGCCGCACATTCAGAGGAACTACAAGCGACAAGTGAACAAATTCTACAAAATACGAAAACCACTGTCGAAAATTCCTCTAAAATCAATCAAGTGTCCAATCTCATCAAAGGTATCTCTGATCAAACGAACTTACTTGGACTCAACGCATCAATAGAAGCTGCAAGAGTAGGGGAAGCAGGAGCAGGTTTTGGAGTGGTCGCAACAGAAGTGAGAAAGCTGTCAACTCACGCGAAACAGGCGACGACTGATATTGAAACAGCCCTAAAAGATGTGCAGGGGTCGATCAAAGGAATGGAAGAAGAAATTGCGCAAATTGTCGCTTCCTCTGAGCATCAAGCAGAACTAGTAGGCACTTTTACAAAAATTATTGAAGGTCTTCACGAAACAAACGAAACGATGAAAGCATTAGCAAACGACTTAGTAAACTATCAAGTGAAATAAAAGAACGACAAAACCTCCAGCTGAATCGGAGGTTTTTTTACATTTTAAGAAGAGAAACTTGTTAGGATTTTGACCGATTTATCACTGACAGGCAGGGTACACTTCTGTATGATAGAAAAAGAGATACAAGTTTTGTCATTAGACCTATTCATAAGGAGGAGGATCATCGTGACACAATCAGCGAAGCTGCAGGAAATACTTGCACCCTACTGTCCGTTGTTAGATGAAACTGAAAAACCAATGATTCAATTGCAGATGAAACAAGGAAAAACAGGACCATACGACAGCAAAATAGCTGGTGATCCTTATTTCCCAAAAAACGACGAATATCCAGTTGACGGCGAAGGACATCCTATGAAACTTTTGGCACAAATTAATTTCGGCCAGCTGCCCAAGCTGAAGGATTATCCAGAAACAGGACTTTTGCAAGTTTTTATTTCTGTGCATGATGATCTTTATGGGATGAATATTGACCATAAAACAGAGCAAAAAGATTTTCGCATCAAATTTATTGAGGAACCTTTCTTGGCAGAAGAAGAGTTAATGACTGATTTTTCTTTTGTGAAAATTCCAGATGATTTTTATTTTCCTGTGACGAAGGAAGGCGCGATTACAGGTGAATTATCAAGCGAAACGATCAGTGTAGGAGATTTCCGCTTTGAAAAAGTCACAGGAAAGAACAGCTGGGACCTATTCGAAGATGCAGATGGTGTTAATGGCGATGAAGCAGATGCCCTGCTGGATGAGTTTTATGAAACAGCGAGTGGCTTTGGTCACAAATTGGGCGGGTATCCAGGGTTTACACAAGAAGATCCGCGTACCTATGTAGATCAAGAACATACCGTTCTGTTATTACAAATTGACTCAGATGATGAAGTAGATTTGATGTGGGGAGATTGCGGTATTGCCAACTTTTTTATCAAACCAGAAGACCTTAAACGAAAAAATTTCGAGAATGTCGTCTATAATTGGGACTGCTCCTGATTTTGTAAAAAACACACTTTAAACACTCTTTTTAGAGTGTTTTTGTGTATGTTTTTAGACTTTTTTGCCCCTATTTCGTCATTTTTGAGAGGTAATATGTCATTCTTTCTAGTTGACCGTATCAAAAAAAAATGTAAAATCATCTTAAAGTCCTCTTTTTTGAAAATAATAATAACATGACATATGAATCAACGATAAAATGCTCGAAAAAGCGGAATGTACTGGGGGGTATCAATTGATCATTTCTAAAGTAATCAATAATAATGTTGTCAGTGCGTATGATGACGAGCAGCATGAGCTGGTCATTATGGGCAGAGGGATCGCGTTTCAAAAGAAAAGCGGAGACCCGATTGACGAAGAACGAATCGAAAAAGTATTTTCTATTCAAAATAAAGATATATCAGAAAAATTCAAAACCCTGCTTTATGATATTCCAATCGAGTATATGCAAGTGTGTGAGGCAATTATTGAGCATGCGAGAACAACCCTTAACAAAAATTTAAATGACAGCATCTATGTGACGCTGACGGATCATATTACCTTTGCCATTGAACGTCATCAAAAAGGAATGGACATCAAAAATGCCTTGCTCTGGGAAATCAAACGGCTGTATAAAGATGAGTTCAGATGCGGTTTAGAAGCTATTCGAATCATTGAGGACAAGCTGAGCATCCATCTTCCTGAGGATGAAGCCGGCTTTATTGCCATGCATATTGTCAATGCAGAGCTCAATGAAGAAATGCCAAACGTTATTCAAATCACCAAACTCATTCAAGACATTTTAAACATCGTTAAGTATCACTTTCAAATTGATTTGGACGAGGAATCATTAAATTATTTCCGTTTTGTTACGCATTTGAAGTTTTTTGGTCAGCGTTTGTTTAACGAAACACAAATGGAAAATCAAAATGAGTTTCTGTATGAAGTGGTAAAAGAGAAAAACACCGCAGCTTTTCAGTGCGCAGAAAAAATTAACGATTATGTTCAAAAAGAATACAACCGAAGTCTCATAGAAGATGAAATGCTATATTTAACTTTGCATATAGACAGAGTAATAAAAAGAAAATAAATTCAAAAAGAAAGCGTTGACATCACAAATTTAACATGATAATTTATAACTATAAACTAAATAACCCACAATCTTTTAGGATTGTTACTGGTCAAGCAGGCAAAACCTAAATCATTGTCCCTATCTTTGATAAGGCGTGATTTAGGTTTTTTTATATCTAAAGACTTATAAAAATTAAATAACGATCAATCGCTATGAAGGATTGTTACTGGTTAAGCAGGCAAAACCTAAATATCGATTAATGTCTGAATCGCTATTTCTC
The DNA here is from genome assembly GCF_019266135.1 of Bacillus sp. F2HM. NCBI lineage: Bacteria > Bacillati > Bacillota > Bacilli > Caryophanales > Bacillaceae > Bacillus > Bacillus sp. F2HM. Next base: position 309,514 of record NZ_LRMO01000001.1, on the reverse strand, counting down.
GGACATTAATGGATGTTTAGGTTTTTTCTATATCAAGATTAAATCAATGATTGGAGGGTAATACAATGAACCACAAACAAACAGCAAAAGAAGTGCTAGAACTTGTCGGCGGTGAAAAGAATGTTAAACACGTCACGCATTGTATGACAAGACTTCGCTTCAACTTATACGATGAAAGCAAGGCGGATAAAGAGAAGCTGCAATCAACAGACGGCGTCATGGGCGTGAATCAAAGCGGAGGTCAATATCATGTCATTATCGGCAATGATGTCTCAAATGTCTATCAAGCAATGATCGCTGACTCAGGTCTATCATCTGATGTAAAGTCAGGGGGGACAGAAGAAGCGTCAAAACAAAATGTGATATCAAAGCTTTTCGATTTTATCTCTGGTGTCTTCACACCGATTCTTCCAGCCATCGCTGGAGCCGGTATGATCAAAGGGATTTTGGCATTGATGCTCACATTCCAGTGGATATCAGATAAAAGCAGTACGTATGCGATTTTAACAGCCATCGGAGATGGAGCCTTTTACTTCTTACCGATTCTGCTTGCTGTAAGCGTAGCCAAAAAAATTGGCACAAATCAGTATATCGCGGCTGCCATTGCAGCAGCAGCACTGCACCCGCAGTTAACCGCTTTACTGGGCGCGGGAAATACAGAATTTCTAGGCTTGCCAGTGGTTGCCGTTGTGTACTCTTCATCGGTGATTCCAATTCTGCTCACCATCTGGCTTGGCTCATATGTTGAAAGATTCGCAGAAAAATATAGTCCGAAATCATTAAAGATCATCCTTGTTCCAACGGTCACACTTCTTGTCGTTGTACCAATTATGCTCATCGCGGTTGGACCGCTTGGCGGGATTATCGGAAGTGGCCTTTCAGGTGGAATTGATTTATTGTTTAAACATGCAGGTCTTTTGGCCGGACTCTTAATCGGCGGATTCATGTCACCATTGATCATTACGGGCATGCACTATGCACTGCTTCCAATCATGATCAACAACATTACGTTAAACGGTTTTGACTACATTCTTCCAATGATGTTTGTAGCGAATATGGCACAAGCAGGCGCAGCATTTGGTGTCTTCTTAAGATCAAAAAACAAAACATTCAAATCATTGGCGATGTCTACAAGTATCACAGCCTTAATGGGAATTACTGAACCTGCTATGTATGGTGTGAACATGCGATTGAAAAAACCGTTCCTTGCAGCCCTTATTGGTGCAGCAGCAGGCGGCGTGTTCATGTCAATCTTTAAAGTAAAATCATATGTGATATCTGGATCAGCAGGCCTCCCAGGTCTCCCAACATTCATTGGACCAACATTTGTCTACTCAATCATCGGTTTAGTAATCGGATTTGTTGTAGCAACGATCATGACACTTGTTCTCGGATTCAAAGATGTACCAGTGAAAGACGATACAAAAGCAGACAAACCAGAAGAAAAGAAAGACACAGCAGCACTTCAAAATGAAGTGGTACAAAGCCCGCTTGAAGGTCAACTAAAGCCGCTCAATCAAGTAAATGATGCAACATTCTCTAATGAAATCATGGGCAAAGGTGCAGCCATTGTACCAACAGCTGGGCGTGTTGTAGCACCGTTCAACGGCAAGGTTGAAACCATTTTCCACACAAAACATGCCATTGGCTTGAAGAGTGAACAAGGTACAGAACTTCTCATTCATGTCGGGATTGACACGGTAAAACTTGGCGGAAAGTATTTCACAAGTCATGTGCAGTCAGGTGATCTGATTCAAGCAGGAGATGTACTCATTGATTTTGATATCGAGGGCATTCAGCAAGAAGGCTATGATGTCACCACACCTGTTATTGTCACCAACACGAATGATTATGCACAAGTTGATGCGAAAACAGATGGAACGATTACAGTGAAAGAGACACTGCTTACAGTCAGTGTAGAAGAAAAAGAGGAGGGTATTCAACATGAACAAGTTAGAAAAAACATTTCCTAAAGGTTTCTTATGGGGCGGCGCTGTTGCAGCCAATCAAGTTGAAGGCGCATATAATCAAGATGGAAAAGGCTTATCGACAGCTGATGTATCACCAAATGGTATTATGCACCCATTCGATGAATCAATGAAAGACTTGAACTTATATCATGATGCAATCGATTTCTACCATCGCTATAAAGAAGATATTGCACTCTTTGCAGAAATGGGATTCAAGTGCTTCAGACTATCCATTTCTTGGCCGCGTATTTTCCCAAATGGCGACGATGCGGAACCGAATGAAGCAGGCCTCGCTTTTTATGAAAAAGTATTTGATGAACTGCATAAGCACGGAATTGAGCCAGTTGTCACCATCTCTCACTATGAAATGCCGCTCGCACTTGTGAAAAACTACGGCGGATGGAGAAATCGTAAGCTTGTGGATCTTTATGAAACATACGCGAAAACATTGTTCACCCGCTTTAAAGACAAAGTGAAATATTGGATGACATTCAATGAAATCAACGTTGTATTACATGCGCCTTTCACTGGCGGCGGACTTGTATTTGAAGAGGGTGATGACGAGAAAAGCATTCAATATCAAGCAGCGCATCACCAATTTGTTGCAAGTGCTTTGGCTGTCAAAGCAGGACACGAAATCATTCCTGATGCGAAAATCGGCTGTATGATTGCAGCGATGACAACTTATCCGTACAGCTCAAGACCTGAAGATATGTTTGCTGCAATTGAGCAAGATCGTAAAACATTGTTCTTCTCAGATGTACAGGCAAGGGGTTATTACCCAGGTTACATGAAACGTTATTTCCTTGAAAATGACATCAACATCGAGTTCCAAGAAGGGGACGAAGATATTTTAAGAAACCATACAGTGGACTATATTGGCTTCAGTTATTATATGAGTTTTGTGACGAGTACAGATCCAAAGATCCTTGAACAAGTGACTGGCGGTAACCTATTTGAAGGTGTGAAAAACCCTTATCTAGAAGCAAGTGATTGGGGCTGGCAAATTGATCCGAAAGGACTTCGTACAACACTGAATCAGCTGTATGACCGCTATCAAAAGCCATTGTTTATCGTAGAAAATGGATTGGGTGCTGTCGATCAAGTAGAAGAAGACGGATCAATTCAAGACGATTACCGAATTGATTACCTCAGAAGCCATTTGCTAGAGGCGAGAGAAGCGATCGCAGACGGAGTTGACCTGATCGGTTATACAAGCTGGGGCCCAATTGACCTCGTCAGCGCATCTACGGCTGAAATGAAAAAACGCTACGGCTTCATTTATGTTGACCGTGATAATGAAGGAAACGGTACATTAGATAGAAAGAAAAAGAAAAGCTTCGATTGGTATAAACAAGTGATTGCGACAAATGGTGAACATTTGGATGCATAAAAGAAAAAGACAAACCGCTCATACTGCGGTTTGTCTTTTTTTTGTCTTTGAGGGACTACGAAGTCCACACTTGATCAGCAATCTCAATCACATGACGCAGCTTTTCCCATTGCTGCTCTTCTGTTAACAGGTTGCCTTCCTCTGTAGAGGCGAATCCGCATTGTGGACTCAAACAGATTTGGTTAATGTCCACATATTGAGCCGCTTCCTCAATGCGTTTTTTAATCTGTTCAACTGGCTCAAGCTCACCGTATTTTGAAGTGACAAGGCCTAGTACGATTTGAAGGTTTGGGTTCTTCACATATCGAAGGGGCTCAAATCCGCCAGAACGATCGTCGTCAAACTCTAAAAAGAGACCATCAAGATCTAAGCCGGCGAAAATAGTTTCTGCTGCTGCTTCGTAACCACCTTCAGCTGCCCAAGTTGATTTAAAGTTACCGCGGCAAATGTGCATCGTAATCACCAAATCCTCTGGGCGGTCGGCAACAGCTTCATTGATTGTCTTCGCAAACGATTCACGAAGTTCATCTTCTTCACGGCCAAAGGCTTTGATTTGTTCATGGCCTTTTTCAGAAAAGAACACTGCCCATGCCGTATCATCCAGCTGCAAGTAGCGGCAGCCTGCATCATAAAAAGCACGGATGGCTTTCTTATACGCTTGTGCCACATCATGGTGGAATTCCTCTAAGCTGTCATACACTCCTTCTTCAAGCTTTCCACGGAAAAAGAGCATATTTGGACTTGGAATCGTCATTTTAGCCGTATGATCACCAGCGATGCTGTGAAGGAAACGATAATCCTCCAGCATTGGATGATCTGTAAAATCGATCTTGCCTGTTACCTTGATCCCTCTTGCTTTTGTCGTCGTGTTATGAAATTGAATGCCCTGATCTGCTTCAAATCCTTCAACCCCATCGAGTCCTTCAAGAAAGTCAAAATGCCACCATGCACGTCTGAATTCACCATCTGTGACAACCTCTAACCCAATTTCTTTTTGCTTCTCTACAATACGTGTAATTTCTTCGTTTTCAATTTGCCGGAGCTGCTCTGCTGTCAGCGTACCGTCTGCTTTTTGCCTGCGTGCTTCCTTGATGCGCTCTGAACGAAGTAAACTTCCTACTTGATCTGCGCGGAATGGCGGTTTTGTTGTTTTCTTTCCAATGGTTTGTACTTGTGTCATGCTGAATCCCTTCTTTCCTCAGGTTAAAAAATCAAATAAAAAAGCTCTTCCTTAGATAAGGAAGAGCATCATATACTGTGAGAACTCTGCCTTATCTTCAAACAAGCATTTGCTTGCTTAAGGAATTAGCACCATTCTGTTCCTAGGAACAGCGGTTGCCGGGTTTCACAGGGCCAGTCCCTCCACCACTCTTAATAAGGTTACCTTTTGATTCAATTTTCTTAATAAACACAATTATTCAACCTTTTCAGGAAAAAGTCAATGGTTTTTTTATTGATTATTTTGTCAAATAAACTTATATTTAATTATATGGAAAATTTTATAAAGGAGGATACTCATGATTCTAGGAGTATTTTTAAATGGTTATAAATCATATCCAAAGTCTGTATTCATTCCTATCACGAGTGATGTAAAGGAAAAATATTCTGTTTATATAGGTACTAATGGTATAGGTAAAAGTGGGATTTTAGAAGCGATAGATGTTTTTTTTAATAATAGAGAATGGAATGCAAATAGAGGTTCAAAAAAAGAAGAATGTTATATAACCCCCATTTTTATGATAGAGAAAGAAATATTAAGAGAATTTGTTTGAAATAAAAATCGTTTTAATAAAATTGAAATTAAAGAAAATGAACTATTATTACATGATATTGAAGTTATAAGTGCTCAGTTTTGGAATGGTATACAAAATTCTCTGGTTGGTGCGACTAGAAGAGAATATGCAAAGATATTCTTTAGTCATTTGGAGCAATTAATAGGTAATTATTCTGAGAAAAAGTATTATATTCTGCCAGCTGGTATTAAATATAATGGCAAATCAACTTTAACTCCTTTTGATAGTCATTATAGGAAGTTATTGGGCGAGGATAACTTTGAAAAAAAGATAGACAGATTGAGGAAAATATTAAAAGAATACTATGCATACATATATATACCTGTAGAACAAAATGTTGATGAAACATTAAAGTTAGAAGATAGGCAAATGCAAACTTTAATGAATAAAGACATTTTATATGAGATAGATAATGTATTAAACTCTAAATATGAAATAGAGGGTAAGAATAGAAGTTTTCTGAATTTCACAAATGATTATCTTAACGAATTTATTAAAGGTATCAATAGTTCAATAAAGCAAATAGACGAAAATTATAACTATAGTGCAGAAGCTTTTAGTAAAAAAAATCTAACAGTTACAGATATCAGAGATAAAATAATAGAAGCATATTTTTCTAAGAGACCGTTAAGGTATAAGAATAGAGAAGTAAATCAATTAAGTTCTGGTGAAAAAAGAAAAGCTTTAATTGATATTGCTTATGCCTTCTTATCTAATTCAAAAGAAATGGATAGGGAAGTAATTTTAGCTATCGATGAACCTGAAGTTTCAATGAATATTGCAAATTGCTTCCCTCAATTTATGAGACTTCAAGAATTAGCAAGTAATTTTAAAAGACAGGTTTTAATTACTACACATTGGTATGGATCTTTACCAATAACAGATCATGGTTATTTATATCATTTGAGAAAAGAAGAGCAAGATGTTGATATAAAAATATCTGACTTTAATTTTTTTGATTATTTAGATGAACAACGGCGCTTTCCTGATGACATTGAATTGAAAAGCATGTTTGATTTAGCTTCGAGCATTATAAGTTTTTCAAAAAGTGTTGAAAATATTAATTGGATAATTTGTGAAGGTAGTACAGATAGGCTGTATTTAGAGAATTTGCTTGATGGTTTGGAGAATTTCCGAGTTTTACCTGTTGGTGGTTGTGGTAATGTAATAAAACTATATGGATTATTAAGTTATCCGCTTTCAGACAAATTAACAGCAGATCAATTTAGTGGTAAAATTCTTTGCTTAATCGATACTGATAGTAATAAAGTGAACGTTACTAAAGCTCCTGAGAGTAAAGGGAAAGTGGATATAAGAAGGATTCAAACATTAACTAGTAATAATATAGAGGCTGTTAAATTTTTAGAGCCTTGGAGACAGGGACAATTTTATGAACGTACAGTCATCGAGGATTGTTTGGATCCCCAAAATTATTATACAGCAGTTCAAAGGGTAATTGAAGAAGAAGGCGATGAGTATTTGAGAATTCTTTTTCAAAAATTTGAGTTTAATACTCAAATTTCTTTTTCTAAAATACTTGGTGATAAATCAATTCTTATCCCTAAAGATAATGATGCTTTTATTAATAAAGAACATATAGTTGATTTTATTAACAATAAGAATATAAAAATGAAAATAGCTAAAAATTATATCGACTGTACAGATAGTAACAAAAATACAAATGGACTTTTAAAAGACGAAGTGTTTAATTACTTTGGTGTTACTAATTCAAAGTATGAACTCTCAAGAACATAAAGAGACTTGATTATTAAATAAAAGCACCTTCAATGAAGGTGCTAATTTAAATTCCTACATGAACAAATCAGCAACAAGAACACCAGCTAGTCCGACAAGTGAAAGCACGGTGACCATCAATGTCCACGTTTTAAAGGTTTGGGCCATTGATAGGTTAAAGTATTCTTTATAAATCCAGAAACCCGCATCATTCACATGAGAGAACGTAATACTTCCGGCACCTGTTGCGATCACCATTAATTCAGGGCTGACACCCGTCAGACCAATCAGTGGTGCAGAAATGCCAGCCGCCGTGAGACCGGCGACAGTGGCTGATCCTAAAGAGACACGTAGGACAGCAGCAATGAGCCAAGTCAGAAGCAGGGGAGAAAGTGTGCTTCCTTGCATGATCCCTGCAATGTATTGATCGACGCCGCTATCAATGAGCACTTGTTTAAAGGCACCGCCGCCTGCAATAATTAATAGAATCATAGCAATAGAGCCGATAGAATCCGTTATTGACTTCATCACGTCCTGCATGCTCTTTCCTCTTCCAAGCCCAAACGTGTAGATGGCAAGCAGCACTGAGATTAATAGTGCAATCGCCGGTTCGCCTAAAAACTCAGCAGTTGGCAGCAATGGAGAGGATGGGAAGAAAATTTCTAGAAATGCTCTAAATGTCATAAGCAATACAGGCAGAACAGCGGTGAAAATGCTAATGCCGAAGCTAGGCATTTCTTCTTCTGTGAATTCCTTTGGATTAAATAAGTTCTTTGGAATATGTGCGTGCAACTGATCTTTTTTAAATAGTTTCGTAAACAGAAGTCCGCCTACTAAAACAGCAGGAATCGCTAAAATAATCCCAACCAATAAGGTTTGCCCCATGTTTGCCTGAAAGACATTTGCAATGGCAGTCGGTCCTGGGTGAGGGGGGAGGAAGCCATGTGTGGTGATGAGTGCAGCGACGAGCGGCATCCCCACATACAGTACTGGAAGTCTTGCAGCTTGAGCGATCGTAAAGACTAATGGAATTAAGATAATGAATCCGGTTTCATAAAATAGAGCAATTCCAATCACAAATCCAGTCAGCATCGTCGCCCATTGGATTTTTCCGATGCCAAATCGGTCAATGAGTGTCATCGCGATCCGCTGAGCTCCGCCAGAATCAGCCATCAATTTACCAAGCATCGCACCAAAACCGAGAACGAGTGCGAGATGCCCGAGCGTACTGCCAAGTCCTTTTTCGACGGAAGCGATCGCTTCTAGTGGTGTCATCCCTTCTAACACAGCAACAATTAAAGAGACAATAATCAAAGATATGAAAGCGTTTAACTTAAAGACAACCATGAGTAAAAGCAATAACAAAACGCCAAGTCCTATAAACACTAACGACATGATCTTTCCTCCTTTGTGGTGCATAAGGGGCGCAAACACCCCCTAAGCTTTATCCTTCAAGTATGTCTACAGCTTCTTTTAACGTATCCTTTGACCCAACATTTCCCGGGAAAATCACATAAGACATGAAAGGGAATTTACTTTCTTCTCCTGTTTGCCAAACGGGGATCCCTGGTTTGATTTGACCTGCCACGGTCGCACGTTTCACGCTAAGTCCTCTTGTTCCAATATCGCTGGAGGTAATTCCACCTTTGGCAATAAGATACTTAGGACGAATGGTGAGACGCTGGACAATACTTGTCACAGCATCACTAATCTGTACAGAGAGCTTTAATTCTTCCTCTTGGCGATCATCCCCAAGATCAACCCGTTCTCTTCTTGTATAAACAGCCACAGATTGACCTGCTGCCAACAGTGCTTCAGTTTGCTGAATGACACGGTCAATTTCTTCGCGAAAGGCATCAGGCTCTAATATGAGGTGGGTATTAAATTCAATAAAAGACATCTCTTTATCTTGTTGCAGCGCTTTTAATTGTTCTGTTGTTTTTTTTACATGAGAACCGATCATAATGAGACCACCATGCGGGCTTTCTTCTTGTATCAAGTCATCTCTTGTTAATAAGGCTTGATCCCCTATACCGCCAAGTACTTTTGTGAGCGCCGCCGCACTTCTGAACATCAGCTGCTGTCCTGCTTGAATGGCTTCAATGAGAGCGGTGACAAAGACTTTGACATCGTCATAGTCCACCGCGTTTACAACCACCTTTTTGAAATCCTTGACACTCATGAGCTGATGCTTGATTTGATCAATGCGTAAAGCCCGCAGATCAGCTAACGAAATGTAGGTAGTGTTCTCTTTTGTGAACATTCCTTCTGACTTTTCTTCAATCCATTCTCCAAGATGAGATGATTGAAAGCCGAATGTACGGTCTCTTGCAAATTCTGTGTCACCAGCAGGAATTAATTCGTGTCCTTCCTGTACGTAATGAATATTGTTGATCGTAAAGCGTCCACCTTCTTGGAAAAAAGGAAGAAGGATTTCACCATCGAAATGGCGGGAGCTTTGCTGTTCAATGGTCGTTTTGAGTACTTCGGTTTCAAGCGGAAAGTGTCCGCGAAGAGTAGAATCCCCTCGGCTGACAATGACGAAGTCCTGATTAAGCCGTTCAGCCACCTTTACAATGGTTGCTGCGATTGTTTCGTGCACAGCGGCAGTTTCTTTCTCTGTCATACTGCGAGAATTGGTCAAAATAAAGAACATGCGGCTGTCTTCAAGAAAACCAGCTTCAATGCTTTCTTCTGACCAATCGGTGAAAACAGAGACGCCATGTACGGTTTGAATCCCTGTTGGATCATCGTCTAATACAATAACTTTATGCTGAAAGCTGCTCAGTGCTTGTTCGTATGCTGATTGAATGGCCTTTGAATCTGCTTTCGGAATGGCATTCAGTATGTCAGTGCTTTGTTTCATGACCATCTCATCCTTTCTTTACTTCGACATGAGCCATTTTTTCGTAATATTGAACGATGCCGCCATGATCAAGCCCGGATTTTCCGTCCGCTTTGAGGGCGTGGAAGATTTCGAGCAGCTGACTAGAAAGCGGAAGAGGAACACCGATATCATGAGCAGTTTCCATGACATTGGTTAAATCCTTCAAGTTGATGTCGATGCGTCCGCCAGGTTCAAAATTTCGTTCTAAGATGAGAGGAACTTTTGCATCGAGAACGGCACTTCCTGCCAGTCCGCCGCGGATGGCTTCATACATCTTATCAATGGCAATGCCTGATTTAGCAGCTAGAACGAGCGCCTCGGACATGGCCGCAATATTTAAGTTGACGATGATTTGATTGGCAAGCTTCGCTGTTGTCCCGCTGCCATTGGCCCCAACTAATACGACCTCAGTGCCCATTGCAAGCAGGACATCCTTCACTTGCTCAAAGATGTATTCTTCGCCGCCAGCCATGATGGCGAGTGTTCCGTCTATTGCCTTCGGTTCTCCGCCGCTGACAGGTGCATCGATAAATTCCACCTGATGCTGTTTGGCAAGAGCAGCTAAAGCCCTGGAGGTGACAGGAGAAATTGAGCTCATATCTACAATGACAGTGCCAGGTGCAGCTGTCGTTAAAATGCCTTGATCACCTGAAACGACTGCCTCTACATGCTCTCCTTTAGGAAGCATTGTGATAATGATATCGCTTTCAGAAGCTGCCTCAGCTGCTGAAACAGCACCTTTTGCTCCGGCTTCTTGTAACGATCGAATCGCTTCCTCATTTAGGTCAAAAACTGTCAAAGTATGACCAGCTTTTAATAGATTGAGTGCCATAGGTTTTCCCATAATACCTAGTCCAATGAATCCAATCTTCTTTGTCACGTTGTCCGCCTCCTATATAGAAAACCCTTACAAAAAGCGCTTTCTTTTCTATGTGTTAGTATATATACTATCTTATAAATTTAATAGTAGGAAATAAACTATTGTTAATTTAATGTACATGACGTGATAGGAACGTGTCAACGGAAAATATGAAAAAAGTCACAAAAAAAGACCGGAATCAGCTCCGGTCTTTTGCGTTTATGTTTTATTTTTAGCTACGGCTAATCGAGATCGTTTCACGTTTTCAATGGCATTTGATCCTAGCTCTAAAACAGCGGAGACGTATAGTACATCAATGATCACAAGCTGGTTGATACGGGAGATCATGGAGTCTGATCGATAGGTTGTCTCTCTTGAAGAGCTAAGCAGATGAAAATCAGACCGCTTTGCGAGCTCAGATTTCGGATAGCTGGTGATAGAAGCAACCTTTGCCCCTTTTTCTTTTGCAAACTGTACGGCGTCAAGAATTTCTCTGCTCTCTCCTGAATGGGAGATTGCGACGATAAAATCGTGTTCCGTGGCGTGTGTTGCAATCATATTCATCATATGCGGATCACTGCATAGGCTCACTTCAAAACCAAGCTGCAGGAACTTATGATAAGCATCCCCAGCAATAAAGCTGGACGCACCTGCTCCAAAAAAGACGGTTTTATGTGCCTGTTTCATGTGTTCAATGAATTGTGTGACGGCATGGTCCTCTAAAATATGCTTCATATCTTGTATAGAGTTTGTTGTTAACTCTATGACCTTATGTTTAATATCAGCTACACTATCGGTTGCCTCGATCTCGCCGTATATGGATTGAGGTGTATTGGTCGCGATATCCTGTGCGACATGAACACGAAACACTTGATACGATTCATAGCCAATTTTTCTTAGAAACCGAAAGATCGTCGTTTCACTTGTGCTGCATTCAGCAGCGAGTGCACTTATAGAATGAAGCACAACTTTCTGAGGGTTTTGTAAAATGTAATTGGCAATCTTTTTCTGGGTTGGGGACAAACTATGAAACGTTGTCCGAATGTGACTAAAAATATTCTCTTCTATGATAAACACCACACTTCATCTAGCATTCTACATTAAGCATACAGGAACTTATGAAAACGGTAAACAAACCCGATGTGGAAAAATGAAGAATAATATGGAAAAAATACTTCTTTTGGTTCTTTTGTCATGGTATACTCATTTGGTAATAGACAAAAATGGGGGTTTTTACTATGACAATGAAAAAAGGCCTAACGATCAGCCTGCTTATTTTCTCACTGATTGTTTCCTTGTTTGCGCCAGTTGGATCTGCGGATGCCAAACAAGCAAAAAAAGCAAAAGTAAGCACACACTATTATAAAAAGAAAAAAACGTTCAAATATGCACAGGTGAAAAACCTAAGCAAGACGCATATGAAAACCATCAATCGTGATTTAAAAGAAGATATCGCTTTCTCTTATTCTACGTACTTGTTTTTAAAGGACGAAGCGAAAAAGGAAGGCTACGGGAAGGTCACGTATGAGAGAACGTATAAAACGAAATTTAATAATGGTAAGAAACTGAGTATCTTAAACTATGATTACATGTATAACGGTGGAGCACACGGAGACACAATGGTTTCCAGCATGAACTATGTGTTAACAAAGAAAAAAACAAAGCAGCTGTTCTTGACAGACGTTGTGAAAACAAAGAAAAAGCGTACGAAAGTAAGAGATTATATTTATAACTACACAAAGAAACATAAAAGCAAATTCTACGCAAACCTGAAAAAAAGCGACATTGAAATCAACTACAACACGCAGTATTACTTCACGAAAAAGGGAATTGCTGTTGTCTTCCAGCCATATGAAATTTCACCTTATTATGTTGGAATTCCTATGATTCAAGTGCCTGCGAAGGTATATAAATAAAAAGAAAAACGACCAGATTCAGTGGTCGTTTTTTGCTGTTTATTCAACAAAAAGAGCCCCTCGTGAGGCTCTTTTATTTGGATTTATACTTGTTTAGGTGCATCGTTTAGTGGGTGACGGCGTTTTCCGTTGTAGTGGCGGCGCATACGAAAGATTTCAAACTCCGAAAGCTCTGCGCTTTTTCTTTTTTGGGTGCGGTTATCTTTTTTGAAAGAGAATAGTAAGTAGCAGCAAAGTGAAGCGATAATCAATAAAATCATCATATGACATTCCTCCAATTCATCCTATTCTTTAAGTGTAGACAGGGTGAGTGATGTTTATAACTGAAAATAAGCAGCAGACTTGGTTTAGTTCTTAAGATTCATTCGATCTGCTATTTTAGGTCTAAAATACTGGTTGTTTTTAACTATTATATTTCCAGTTATTTCACTCGTCAAGAAGAATTTTTTCTGGGGTTGTCTCTATTAGTACGAATAAGTGTCATAAAAGTTTCGGAAAATTGTAAACTTTTATTAAAAAACCGTTCCCGAACAGGAACGGTTGTAAACATGTTTATGCTTTTTCTTCAAATAAACGGGCAATTTCAACGATAACCTCGGTTGCTTTCACCATGTTTTCAACTGAAATAAATTCATATTTGCCGTGGAAGTTTTCCCCGCCAGTAAAGATGTTTGGCGTTGGGAGACCTTTATATGAAAGCTGGGAGCCGTCTGTGCCGCCGCGAATTGGTTCAATGACCGGTGTTACTGAGCGATTTTCCATGGCTTCATGAGCAATGTCCACAATATGTTTCACCGGCTCAATTTTTTCTCTCATATTATAATACTGATCCTGAATGCTGAGGGTGATGCTGTTTTCTCCGTAGATGGCTTTTAAGTCATTTGCTATTTTTTCAAACAGTGCCTTGCGATTGTTGAATTTCTCTTTATCAAAATCTCGGATAATATATTGCAGCTCAGCCTCTTCTACTTCCCCTACAAATTTCGTCAGGTGGAAAAAGCCTTCGTAGCCTTCTGTATACTCCGGAGATTCTTCAGAAGGAAGTTTATTGTGAAAGAGCATCCCAATTTTCGCAGCGCTGACCATTTTGTCCTTTGCTGTTCCTGGGTGGACGTTGTTTCCTTTAATGGATACTTTCGCGCCTGCTGCGTTGAAGCTTTCATATTGCAGCTCGCCAAGCGGTCCGCCGTCAATTGTGTACGCATAGGAAGCGCCAAAGGCATCAACATCAAACTTGTGCGGCCCTCTGCCAATCTCTTCATCTGGCGTAAAAGCGACGCGGATTTTTCCATGCTTGATTTCTGGGTGTTCGATGAGGTAATGCATAGCTGTCATAATTTCTGCGATACCAGCTTTGTTATCTGCACCAAGCAGGGTTGTGCCATCTGTAGTGATCAGTGTATGTCCTTGGTACTTTTGTAAATTTGGAAACTGTTGTGGAGATAAAACGATATGTAGATCTTCATTTAAGGTAATGTCGCCGCCTCGATAGTTCTCATGAAGCTGCGGTTTTACATTTTTGCCGGTGAAGTCAGTGGCTGTGTCGATATGAGCCAGGAAGCCAATGGTCGGCACATCTTTGTCTGTGTTAGATGGGATTGTTCCCATGACATAGCCGTTTTCATCCATAGTCACTTCTTGAATCCCGATGGATTTCATCTCTTCAACAAGCTGTCTCGCCAGGTTCAATTGTCCTTCAGTAGATGGGCAGCTTTCCTTTTCTGCATCTGACTGCGTATCTACCTTCACATAACTTGTGAAACGCTGAATCATTTCCTCTTTCATCTATACGTCACTCCTTTTGTAGAATACGTCCATTTTATCACGTCTTGAATGCGCTTCATAACAAGAAAGGCTTTCTCTGGCAATTAGAGAGGAAAAAGGCCTACTTTCATTAGGTAATGTGCTGAATGGTTCTTTAGGGTGATTTTTTTGGGTGTCTTTTTATTTATAATGGGGACATATAAAATCATCCATTTGTACGTTAAATTGGGAGAAAGGGGTGCGAAAGTTGGATTCTAGTCAAACGCTGGCACTCGCTCAAAAGTTTCAGGAAGCGGCTGATGAGATTCGGCAGTCCAAGCAGCTGCTGGAAAATCGTCTGAAGGCAGTAGGATCAGGCTGGCAGGGAGAAGCAAGGGATAAATTTGATCAAAGCTTTGAAGAAACAACGGCACGCTACGATCAATTTGAAAAAGATTTGCTTGAAACAAGTCAGGAACTGCGGGATGCAGCGGTCAAAATTGAGGAGCGTAAAGCTGAAATTGCCAGAATGGAAGAGCTTGAGCGAAAGAGACGAGAAGAACGGAGAGAAAGAAACCGAGAAGGGAGATGAGGTGATGGCACGTGACATTGTGGTTGATCCAGATCAGCTGACTGGGCTGGCGAATGATTTTGTAGGTGAGCTGTCAGCCATTGAAACGAAGCACCGCGATTTACATAGTCAACTGGACGGGCTGATTTTAGGCTGCGATCCTCGGTATAGAAGCTGTTTTTCTAGTGTCGGGGATGCATGGGGAGCAGGACAGGCATTAATCAGCAAATTGAGCAGTGATGATATTGCCATTCGTCATGCAACGGATAAAATGGTCGAAGCAGATGATATATTGCGGAAATTGTACAGTATCTATGATCAATATGGTACACTCACGAGCTTAGCTGGTATCGTGATGATGCAGGCGAAATATTACGGGCTTGGGATGACGACTTTCATTAAAGAGAATGGCCGATATGCAGCGCAGCATTCAAAGCTGCTGCTTGATCTGACCAGTCGGGTAGAAGGAACGAGATTTGACCGGTTAGCAAGGATTTGGCTGAGTAAAAAAGAATTATTAAAACGATCGAACTGGCCGATGGCTGACTTGGTCCATAAGAAATTCACAAAATTTTATCCTGACGATACAGTTGCGTTCACAAACAGTGTTCGTGATTTTACAAAAGGAAGTATTAATTGGAAGGACACGGCTGCGATTAAGTCTGTTCTGAAAAATGGCGCAAGATTTGCGAAAGGAAATGCCATTATTGCAACAGTTGTCACTGGTGCAACAGAAACGGTTGGCTGTGGATTGAAAATTGCCGAGAACTATGCAGAATTCGGTGATCAGCCCGAAGTTCTTAAGCGTGAAAATGCAAAGGCTGTTGGAAATGCAGTGAACAATACGGTCTTTATCGCTGGCGGTTCTGTCGCAGGTGCCGTTGTCGGCGGGGCTCTTGGCAGCTTTGCAGGTCCGATTGGAACCGTTGTTGGCGGAGCCATTGGTTCAGCAGTAGGTGGATTTATTGGAGAAAAAGTCGCCAAGCTGACATCCGGTTTTGCTGAACAGATGGCAGTGAAATTAAAGGATCCGATTCATGCAGTCGTGGATAAAGGGAAAAAAGCATTCGAACTGGCGGGTCAAGGTGTGAAAGCAGTGAATGATACCATTGATCAGGCAAATCAAGTGATACATAAAGGGATAGAAAAAACAAAAGAAACCGCAGATTCGCTCATAAAGGGTGCAGGCGATTTCTTGAAGGGTGCATTTTCTTTTGGATAAGGAGAGATCAAGTTGGATCAGCTAAGTCTAAGTATTGAGGAACTCATCTTTAGTTTTTACAGTGAAGGCTATTTTGAACAAGGCATGTCCTTAAAGGAGGCTTATTATCCTGAAGTAGAGGACGAGCGCTTGGGGTTTTTATTTGAAATTGCGTGCCGCTCTTTGCTTGCAAAAGGTGTACTGGAATTTCGAAACAGACAATACCGTTATAAAGCGGAATACCGTCATTTCATCCAGGCGATGAATGATGCCTCTCACACGATCAAGGCATCTAAATTTGGAGACACAGATGAAGAAGTCAGCACCTCTTTTCACACAACACAAGCGGGTGTATATGCGCATCATACGCTTTATGATCAACAAGTGCATCAGATTCGCAAACTGGACGGCGATCAGCAGGCAGAGGAGCAAGTGACAGCCTTTTTCAACATACAGATGAATGATCACCCTGAACCTGTCATCAGCCTGCAGGCAGAGGAATTTGAAATGCTGTTAGAACAGGCAAGCGAAGCGAAAAATGAGTGGCCATCCTTCCTGAATAAAGCAGAGAATCAAGAGCTCGTGAAGGCATTTGTTTCTGATATACAGACGAGAAAAGGAAAGCTGGACTCTCTCATGAAGGTCGTCTATGACAAAAATAATACGCCTGATGTGGAGTCCATGATATTTGTGATTCCAGGTGAGAACCAATCGTGGCTTGTATCAGGAATAAAAGAAAATCAATTTCGCATTGAGACGGCTCATCAAGACGGGTTACGTTCTATATTCTAATGGAGAAAAGGAGAATGACGCTTGAATCCAAGTGAAGTAATAGAAGTAAGGAGCAGACCTTTTTTAAGAGTATGGGCATTCTTAGCAACGGGCGGCTTCGGTATCATCGGTATTTGGTTATTTTCAGAAGCTCTTACATTTGAATCGAACTATACATTGTTTTTATTTTTAGGCGGACTATTAGGTATTGTCTATGGCTGGATCTCCTTTTTGATGATTTTGCCTGCTTTTACGAAGAGGGGAAATGTGATTTTTCGCATTCAGCGCGGAGAGAATGGCGCTGTGCTGCACCGGGAGCGAACGATCTCTTTTCAAGATATTCAATCAATTGACATGCGCAGGCATCGTTACAGTATAAGAGGATTTCTTTTCATGGATGTGCTCATTCGGAAAGTGGATGGGAAATTGATCAAAATTCCAGCGTACAGCATTTTAGATGAAGAAGTATTTGAGCAGACCGTCAAACAGGAGATCTATCCATATTTACATCAGACAGCCCAAGAAAATTGGAGACAGCAGCATGGCCAAGGAGAAGAGAAGAGCGACTAAGCTGTTTTTGTCAGAATTCTATAGGATGAGGCGCCACTTTTTCGAAGAAATCGTGTATGATGTCAGTAAAGACTGAACACTCGAAAGAGGTGATGAGAGATGGATAAAGAGATGGTAATCGACCTCGTCACAGAACAAATGGCACGGATTCGAAAAGAAAAGGATTATACGCAGGATCGTATGGCGGAGGTACTTGGTCTATCAAAACGGCATCTACAGCAGGTTGAAAAAAACAGGCTACGTCTCAACTGGACGCAATCCGCGGCCGTATGTGCATTATTCAGAGATAGTGACATTTTGAAAGGGACTCTTGGGGATGACCCGCTCGAGATTTTGGAAGTTGTGGCACATGATGAATTACATCTATCAGTAGAGCGTACGATTGGCGGCAAGGTTTGGTGGAGGACGTCTGTCAAAAAAGGCACGTTTCGCCTTCAGCAAAATGTACTTAGTCAGCATTACCGCATCTTAGATGAGGAGAATTATCGCTATTATAGTTCGTTTAATAAAGAAGAAGCGAAGCGGCGGCTAGAGGAATTAAGCCAGCTGTCGTCCTCATATTGAGATTGGAAAAGGAAAGAGAGGCACCTGTTTATAAGGAGCCTCTCTTTTCTGTGTTTATACTTTTAGAGTGTTTTTCGCCCGAATAAAGGCAACAAGCTGTTTGATTTCTTCATCATTTAGGGGAACGCCGTCTACATAAATGGTTCCTTCTTTTGCTTCCGTCAGTTCAATTTTGATATCAGAGATTTTGCGTTGTATCTCTGGCTCGTCCGTTCTACCAAGTAAAAAATCAATGGACGTATCATACAAATCAGCCAGCAGCTTCACTGCTTCAAGCGAAGGTCGTCGGTACCCAGATTCGTAACCGGCATAGGTGCTTTTGGCGATACCTAGGCGATCTGCCGTATGCTGGAGAGACCATTTTTTCTTTTTTCTAAGGGTGGTTAAACGATCGAGTATCATACATGAACGCTCCTTTATTTACAACAACAGTATATCATATTTTGACATAGAATGTACGCGTTATGCGTAACAATTTCTTGATTAATTCGCGTTATGTGACTATAATGGCAATGAAGGTACGCGTAAAGCGTATATTATAGAATAGCACAAGCTAGCTTATAATATGTGTGACAAACGAAGTAATTTTACGAAAGAGGTGGACCTGTTGAAGAAATTATTGCTTTTAACGACTGGTGGGACGATTGCATCTGTAGAGAGTGAAAATGGTTTAGCTCCAGGTGTTAAAGCTGAGGATCTTTTGAGCTATTTAAACGAAATTAATGCAGAATATACAATGGACACAAAGTCCCTAATGAGTATAGATAGTACAAATATGCAGCCTGAATACTGGGTTGATATCGCAACAGCCATTTATGAGAATTATGACCAGTATGACGGGTTTGTCGTTACTCACGGAACCGATACAATGGCCTATACATCAGCAGCGCTGTCTTATATGCTGCAAAATCCTGATAAGCCGATCGTGATTACAGGTTCACAAATTCCGATTACTTTTAAGAAAACAGATGCGAAGAAAAACATCACAGATGCGATTCGCTTTGCATGTGACGGTGTTGGCGGCGTGTATGTCGTGTTTGATGGCAGGGTCATCCAAGGAACACGTGCGATCAAACTAAGAACGAAAAGCTACGATGCATTTGAAAGCATTAACTACCCATATATTGCATCAATTGAAAACCATCAAATTGAATACAATAGCAAAGTAAAAAGAACACCAATGAAACCGCTTAAATTAGATGCATCCTTGAACACAGATGTGTGTCTGTTAAAATTGCACCCAGGCCTGAAGCCAGAATTTTTAGATGCAGTCAAAAGCATGTACAAAGGCGTCGTCATTGAAAGCTACGGCAGCGGCGGAATTCCTTTCGAAGGAAGAAACCTTTTAGAAAAGATCAACGAATTGCTGGAAGAAGGCATTTCTGTTGTCATCACCACTCAGTGTCTTGAAGAAGGAGAAGACATGAGTGTGTATGAGGTAGGACGCAAGATCAATCAAGAATTGGTGGCGCGTTCAAGAAATATGAATACAGAAGCCATCGTGCCGAAACTGATGTGGGCACTAGGCAAAACAACAGATCCAAGAGAAGTCAAAAAGATTATGGAAACGCCAATCGCAGAAGATTTAGTGATTTAACTATTCTATAGAAAGCAGGTCATAAGAGATGGTTCAAGCAACTTATCGCTATGAGAAGGATTTTCTTGGTGAAAAAGAAATTCCAGCAGACGTGTATTATGGGGTTCAAACCCTTCGTGCAAAAGAGAATTTCCCGATTACAGGATATCGGATGCACGAGGAACTAATCAGAGCCTTTGCCATCGTGAAAAAAGCAGCAGCTCAAGCCAATATGGAAGTTGGACGTTTATATGAGGGCATTGGAAATGCCATCGTTCAAGCGTCTGATGAAGTCATTGAAGGCAAGCTGCACGAGTACTTTATTGTCGATCCAATTCAAGGCGGCGCAGGAACGTCCATGAATATGAATGCCAATGAAGTGATTGGAAACAGAGCGCTAGAAATCATGGGACATCAAAAGGGTGAATACATCCATTTAAGCCCAAACACACATGTGAACATGTCGCAATCAACGAATGATTCTTTCCCAACGGCGATCCACATTGCTGTGCTCAAGCAGTTAGACATTCTGCTTGAAACGATGCAAGCCATGCAGGACGTTTTTCAAAAGAAAGCAAAAGAATTCGATCATGTGATCAAAATGGGGCGTACGCACCTTCAGGATGCTGTTCCAATCCGTTTGGGACAGGAATTTGAAGCTTACAGCCGTGTGCTGAGCCGTGATATTAAGCGGATCAACCAATCAAAACAGCATTTATATGAAGTCAATATGGGTGCAACAGCTGTTGGGACAGGCTTAAACGCAGATCCTCGTTATATTGAAATCGTGGTGAAGAAGCTCGCTGATATATCTGGTCTTCCTCTTGTAGGCGCAGAGCATCTCGTGGATGCAACGCAAAATACAGATGCTTACACAGAAGTATCCGCCGCATTAAAAGTATGTATGATGAACATGTCTAAGATTGCCAATGACCTTCGCTTAATGGCATCTGGTCCGCGCGCAGGTCTTGCTGAAATCGCATTGCCAGCCCGCCAGCCTGGATCATCCATCATGCCTGGGAAAGTCAATCCAGTCATGGCAGAGCTCATTAACCAAATCGCATTCCAAGTCATTGGGAACGATCACACGATCTGTCTTGCTTCTGAAGCAGGCCAGCTTGAGTTAAATGTGATGGAGCCTGTTTTGGTCTTTAACTTGCTTCAGTCTATTAGTATAATGAATAACGGGTTCCGCTCATTCACAGATCATTGCTTAGCGGACATTGAAGCAAATGAAATACGTTTGAAAGAATATGTAGAAAAAAGTGCAGGCGTGATCACTGCCGTGAACCCTCACTTAGGCTATGAAGCAGCCGCTAGAATTGCAAGAGAAGCCATTTTAACAGGACAATCGATCAGAGATCTTTGCTTGCAGTACGATGTTTTAACGGAAGAAGAACTTGATATTATCTTAAATCCATTCGAGATGACAAAGCCTGGCATTGCGGGTGCAGAGCTCCTAGAGCGATAATAATATCAAAAATTTTATTTTATTAATATGAGGAATTGCCTGTGAAAAAGAGAAAAACAGGCAATTCACTTTCTTTCGAATTGACACACTTTTTTCACAATATTTTGAAAACGCTTAACGCACGCACAAAGGGAGGAAACACAATGAAATCACCACGTCTACCATCTATTTTAGAGGTCGTAGCTGTACTTGGCTTGTTTTTAGCAATTGTTTTATCATTTACTCTTTACTTCAAATTAGATATTCAGTTAGCATTGTTTATCTCATGGTTTATGGTTATTGCTTTAGGTATTCGATTGGGGCATTCATACAAAGATCTTCAAAACGCCATTACAAAAGGGATATCGAATGGTTTAGAGGCCGTTTTGATTTTAATTGCTGTAGGTGCACTTGTTGGAACATGGATTGCCGGCGGAGTGGTACCCACATTAATTTATTATGGATTGGAATTTATTCATCCTAATATTTTCTTACTAGCTACACTGATTATCTGTTCCATTATGTCTGTTGCTACAGGAACATCATGGGGGACAGTTGGAACCGCAGGTATTGCCATGATTGCGATTGGTGAAGGTTTGGGAATTCCATTACCTATCGTGGCAGGGGCCGTCTTATCTGGAGCTTATTTTGGCGATAAGTTATCTCCTTTATCTGATAGTACTGTGCTTGCTTCCTCACTTTCAAAAGTGGACGTGCTCGCACATGTTAGAGCAATGATGGTCTTATCTATACCTGCATTTGTCATAACTGCTATTATGTTTACAATTACCGGGTTTATGTATGGCGGAAAAAATATTGATCAAGGAAAAGTAGAGTTTTTGAAACAAGCACTGCAAGATACATTCACGATTAATATTTGGATGATCATTCCGGCGCTTATTGTTGTGCTATTACTTGTCTTGAAAAAGCCTTCAATGCCTGTTATTGCGATTGGTGCGCTTCTTGGCGCAGTTTGGGCAATGGCTTTCCAAGGAATGAATCCAGCAGATGCGATTGGTTCAGCATACAATGGCTTCTCTATTAATTCAGATGTAGATTTCTTAAATACGCTGTTAAATCGCGGCGGTATTGTGAATATGCTTGGATCTCTAGTGGTCATTATTCTCGGACTTGGTTTTGGTGGAGTACTTGAATATCTCGGCGTCTTAAAAGTGATTGTCGCTACTTTCGAGAAGAAATTATATAATGCAGGGAATGTCACCCTATCTACACTTGTTGTTGCATTCTTCGCAAATATCTTCGGCTGTGCAATGTACGTTTCATTAATTCTTACACCGAAAATTATGGAAAAAAGCTATGATAAATTAAAAATAGACAGACGCGTTCTATCAAGAAACGCTGAGGTCGGGGGAACAATGACCTCTGGTATGGTTCCATGGTCAGATAACGGTATTTACATGGCAGGAATTCTTGGCGTATCGACATTCTCTTATTTACCATTTATGTGGTTGAGCTTTGTCGCCATTGGTCTTGCGATCATTTACGGATATACGGGTAAATTCATTTGGTACGTGAAAGATCAACAAGAAAGAGAAGAATCGGCCTCATAAGCCGTTTGCAAAAGCCGCTCCTGAACGGGGCGGCTTTGTTTGTCCTAGGACCGTGAGACTATATGTGACATATAGCAAACGAACAGGAATTTAGACCTCCTATAAAAGAGGTCGAAAGGGGGAGTGAGGAGCAGAATGAAAGCATATTTATCCCATAAAAAGGGTACAAATCCCTATTCAAACATGAGTCTTTGAACCTTATAATAACAATATTGGAAAAAGTGCTATTCACCTTACGCTCGTTTAGAGAGACTCTAAGCAGCGTTTTTATTTTTTGACAGGAGGAGGAACCCATATGAGCTTATCGGATATGCTGTCTGCCCTTAACGGTGGCATTTCAAATAAAAAAGCAGAAATTGAAGAGAAAATCGCTCGGCTCAAAAAGGCGAAAAGCAAGGTTGAACGTGAACAAGATGCCGCAGAAACAGATTTAAAACAAATCAAGCAGCCAAAGCTTGGGACCTCTTGGAAAGGTGAGCGAAGCCAGGATTTCAAAACAGACCGAAATGAAGCACATGATGCGCTGCAAACAATCGTGAACGATCAATACCCACGCTACGTGAGCCGCATCGAATTCAAAATCAGTACATTAGAAGCAGAACAAGCTGCGTTATCCTTTGCCAGTTCCTTAGCTGGAGACGCCGCACGTCTTGCTGAAAAAGGAGAAGACGCAGTAGAGGACGCAAAACGCTTGATCTCAAATGCATGGAGCAGCTTGTAAACGAGTTTCGTGCTGAACAAATCTGGAGGATATCACAATGGGACAAATTAAGTTAAACTACCAAACAGTTATGGATAAACTAGATGAAGTCTCCCAAGCCGTCGAAGCTTTAGCGATGAAAAAAGCAGCAGATAAAGCGGGTGAAAACAGCCTTGAATTTGTAACCAAGTGGACGACACGTGAAGCAGAAGTGAGCGAAATGGTCTCAAGCTTTAAAGAAGCCTTAATTAAAAATGTTCAGGATACACGCTCTAACGTGAAAACATTAAAAGAACAAGACGAAGCGATTGCTGCAAAATAATCAGCACAATCGCTTTTATTTATGGGTACCATTGACATAATGTGATTGTGGTATTAAAGACTCATATAAAATTCAGGGTGTAAGACCTTGTATTATTCCGTTTTTCTTCCAAACGCGTCGCTAAAAGGACACCTTTTCCCTATTTAAGCCTGAGGCTTTTCGCCTTATACTATACTTAATGAAAGCAGAACGATAGAAATGTCAGGATTGGAAAAATCAAGTGAGTCGATGGTTTCCAAAGGCGCTCACGCCGTGCTTTCGTATGAGGTCAGATAGAGGTGGATGACATGAGTTTATCCGAGATGCTGCACCATCTGCATATGGGAATTGAGAACAAACGTGCAGAATTTGACGAAATGATCTCTCGGTTAAAGACAGCCAAAAGTAATATTCGAACAGAACAAGATCTTGCCCAGTCAGATATCAAAGAAATCAAGAAGCCTGCACTAGATTCGTCATGGAAAGGCGAGAGAGGAACCGACTTTCATCGCCACCGGAAAGACGCTTACAGCGTGATGCACGACATCGTCAACAATGAATATGAAAAATATATAACAGAGATTGATCAAAAAATCTTACACTTTGAATTGAAAAAAATGGAGCTGGCTGTTGCCAGTAATTTTGCAGGAAGAGCTCAGGACGTGATGGAAAAGGGCGAGGATTTTGCAAAGGATGTTAAACATTTGATTGAACGGGGCTGGAAAGCTCTTTAAAACCATAAACGAAACAGCCGTCTCTTAAAAGGGCGGCTGTTTTTTTGTTTAGTCACATCCACCACCGCCGCTGTCGCCTGAATCACTCCCACAGAAGGCATCAGAAGCGTGATGGGTATACGAATCAGAATAAGTGCTTGTCGTTGAGCTATGATGTGCAGAACGCTTAGCAGATGCACGTTTATCCTTTGATGTGAACTGGTTGGCAATGATGGCTCCTAAAAAAACTAATATGACAACAAACATAAAAGTACCCATAATGCATCCCTCCTCTAGTTTCATATTCATACGAATGAGCCATATCAAGGTTCCCGATTTGAAAGAAATACTGGGCAAAGAGTTCTATTTTCGTTTATGATGATAGGCAAAAGTAAATGCCAAGGGAGGAGAGCCCATGCTATCTCTACGTCAGGAGGAGCTTCTGAAACGATTGATGCAAGCGGAGCAGGAACTGA
This sequence comes from Bacillus sp. F2HM, assembly GCF_019266135.1. Classification (NCBI taxonomy): domain Bacteria; kingdom Bacillati; phylum Bacillota; class Bacilli; order Caryophanales; family Bacillaceae; genus Bacillus; species Bacillus sp. F2HM. The sequence continues at coordinate 284,755 of NZ_LRMO01000001.1, read as the reverse complement.
CAAGTGAAGAAATTGCCCGTGTGATCGGAGTCACATCACGAACCATTCGAACAGATATGAAAGCGCTTAAAAAGATCTTAGAAGAACATGGTGCCGCACTGCATATTAAACGCGGGGCAGGGTATACATTGAGCGTTGAAGATTATGGAGCATTTCGTACATTTTTGAAAACGTCACTGAGAGAAAGGAATGAGAAAAAGGAACCGTTCATTCCCAATCAGCCTGAGGATCGCGTCGCTTATCTATTGAAAAGACTGCTTCTGTCAGAAGACTATATCAAATTAGAGGGATTGGCAGAGGAATTATTTGTGAGTGAATCTACAGTGAAAAATGATTTGAAAGCTGTCAGGCACTTGTTTTCATTGCATGGACTTTCTATATCGCACCGGCCTAAATATGGCCTTCGTCTGACAGGCGATGAAATGAAATTAAGATATTGTATGGCAGAGCATGTGTTTCAGCAGGAGCATGCGAATGCTGCACTGTTACCTGCAGAAACGTATCAATTGATTCAGGACATCGTACGTTCACGTACAAAAGCTACCGGACTTCATCTATCAGAAATCGGTTTAAGTAATTTAGTAACCCACATTGCTATCGCATGCAAACGAATTGAAGAAAAAAAGCTGGTTCAGATGCCAGAAGCGGAATTGAAAGAAATTCAAGTGCAGCCAGTTTTCCAGGTAGCTCAACAAATGGCAGAAGATATTCGCCGCATATTAGCGATTGATTTTCCATTATCTGAAATGGCGTACATCGCGATTCACTTAATGGGGGCAAAGATGATGGCATATGGAGAGGCTGGCCATACGCTATTTCATCTGCTGGACGAAGATCATTTTCGTTTCACTCACCAATTGCTTGCTTATGTAGAGGAGCACATGTCACTTGATATTCAGTTTGATAAGGAGCTGATCGTTGGTTTAAGTCTTCATTTGCGTTCTGCCATTCATCGTTTTAGATACGATATGAACATCCGAAACCCTTATTTACCAGACATTAAAAGGCATTATCCCATTGCGTTTGAGGCGGGTGTTTATATGGGCAGATGGCTGAAGGAAAAAGAGAGTGTTGAGATTCCTGAGGATGAAATCGGATATTTGGCACTTCATATTGGGGCTGCAATCGAGCGGACAAAATCACAGCATGTGAGAAAGACATGTCTTATTGTGTGTGCGACGGGTGTCGCCAGCAGCCAGCTTCTTCTTCATAAACTCACGGCAGCTTTTAGCGGAAGGCTGGAGATCGCTGGAACTGCAAGTGTCGGGGAACTTCCTTCGTATGATTTGAGAAGCATTGATTTTATTATTAGTACCATTCCGCTTCAGAATACATTGCCGGTGCCAGTAATTGATGTACATACGATTTTAAGTGACGATGATATTGTGCGGCTGAAACGATTTGTGAAGAATTCACAGGATACAGGAGTTTTGCGGTATGTGAGTCCGGCGCTGACATTTTTTCAGCAAGATCTCCAATCAAGGGAAGAGGTTCTTCAATTTTTTGTGAACGTGCTAAAGGAGCAGCATCGAATCCCAGACGAGTTTGAACAATTATTGCTAGAAAGAGAGCAAGTATCACCCACATCTTTCGGTCATTTGGTTGCGATTCCTCATCCAATTAAACCGGCAACAGATGACACGTTTTGTGCGATCTGTACGTTGAAAAAGCCGGTGCTGTGGGGAGAAGATCGAGTACAAGTCGTATGCTTGTTAAGCATCCAGAAGACGTATCAAAAAGAATTACAGTCGCTTTATCAATTTCTTGTGCGGCTGACAGAACGGAAAGAAGTGGTGGAACAACTCATCAAAGCCGCTTCATTTGAAGAACTGACAGCTGCGCTTCAAGTATTGGAGCAGCCAAATGACAAAACGCGATACCCATTTCCGCATCTGTGAGGAAAAAGATTAGATGTTAATGAAAGCGCTTTTAAAATAACATCAAAAAGGAGGATGATCACGAGTTTTTGCAAAGGGGGAGACGATCATGAGCTTCAAGGAGAAAGCGGCAGATGTCATGGGGCATGTGGCTTATCGCATCACCAACCAGAAATATATTATGGCGATTAAACAGGCATTTGTCACACTGATGCCGATCATCATTACAGGAGCTTTTGCTGTACTGGTGGCGAATATGATCATGAGCCCGGAAACAGGGCTTGCTCATTTTGAGATATTCAGGTTTTTAGCAGAGCTTCAGCCTATTATGAAGGCAATCAATTATGCCACACTGAACTTTTTAACCATTGGAGCTGTGTTCCTCATTGGGATTGAGCTTGGGAAAATCAACGGTCACAAATCTCTGTTCCCAGGATTGATGGCATTGATTTCATTTATATCTGTTATTCCAACGACACTTCTTCTTGAAGTCGATGGATCGATGCGTGAGGTTGTTGACGTGTTGGCAAGACAATTTTCTGATCCAAAAAGCTTATTTTTAGGGATGATCATTGCGATCGTATCTGTGGAGATTTTTTGTAAGCTGACCGAGGTGAAATGGCTGCAAATCAAGATGCCGGATTCGGTTCCGTCGAATGTGGCAACATCTTTTTCGTCACTTTTCCCATCCATCATTACAATTACAATCATTAGTTCATTCGGCTTTGCATTTCATCGTGTGACAGGCATTTATTTGCATGAAGCAGTGTATAACGTGGTGCAGCGTCCGTTAGAAAGTGTTGTACAGGGGCTGCCTGGGATTTTAACGTTGATGTTTGTGGCGCAATTTTTCTGGGTGATCGGCATCCATGGCAACCAGATGATTAAGCCGATCCGGGAGCCGCTCTTATTAGGATCGATTGCAGTGAATATGACAGCATTTCAAGAGGGAAAAGAAATACCGAATATCATCACAATGCCGTTTTGGGATGTGTATATGAGCATAGGTGGTTCAGGTGTGACTATTGGTCTTTTGGTTGCGATTTTTATTGCTGGTAGAAGGGAAGAGATGCGAAGCATTGCCAAGCTCTCATCAGGACCCGGACTGTTCAACATCAATGAACCCGTTATTTTTGGATTACCTGTCATGCTAAACCCTGTGATGGCGATTCCATTTATCGTCACACCACTTGTGACAGGTACGATTGGTTATATTGCGACGGCTACTGGATTCGCTGGAAAAGCGGTCGTGATGGTGCCATGGACGACACCGCCGCTTGTGAATGCATGGCTGTCCACTGCTGGCAGTATGGGCGCTGTCATCACACAGCTTATCTGTATTGTGGTTGCTGTTTTCATCTATTTACCGTTTGTTCTATTGTCTAACCGCAAGCCAGAAGCAGCACCAGATTCAGAATAAACATTCAGACGAAGAAAGGGAGGCGGCGACATGAACAGAATTGAGATTCCGAGTGATTTTATCCTAGGTGCTGCGGCTTCTGCTTGGCAGACCGAGGGATGGAAGGGAAAGCGGGCGCATCAGGACTCGTACATCGACTTATGGTATAAGGAAGGATATCACGTGTGGCACGAAGGCTATGGTCCTGCTGGTGCGACAAACTTTTACGAGCGCTATCCTGAAGATGTAGCCCTAATGAAAGAGATTGGCCTGACACATTACAGGACATCGATCAATTGGTCGAGGTTTCTCATAGATTACGAGAATGGGATAGTGGATGAGGCCTATGCTCGTTACATTGATGATCTGATCAATGAATTAATCGCAGCAGGTGTAGAACCAATGTTTTGCTTAGAGCACTATGAACTTCCTGCCGTTTTGCTTGATAAGTACGGCGGATGGTCATCAAAGCATGTTGTCGAGCTGTTTGTTCTCTATGCAGAAAAAGTGTTTGAGCGCTACGGAGACCGAGTCAAGCATTGGTTTAGTTTTAATGAACCGATTGTTGTTCAGACACGTGTTTATCTAGATGCGATAAGATATCCGTTTGAGCAAAATACGAAGAAATGGATGCAGTGGAACTATCATAAAGCTCTGGCAACAGCAAAAGTAGTGAAGCTGTTTCAGGAGATGGGGTTGAAGGAATCGGCAGGAGCCAAAATCGGCGTGATTCTCAATCCAGAAGTGACGTATGCAAGATCGTCTGCTCCCCATGACCAAGAAGCGGCACGTATGTATGACTTGTTTTTTAATCGAGTGTTCTTAGATCCTTCCATCAAAGGGGAGTATCCAGAGGAACTAATCGATGTGTTGAAAAAGCATGATATTCTTTTCGATTCCACAGAGGAAGAGCTTCAGATCATCAAGAATCATACGGTGGATGTCGTTGGGCTTAACTTGTACTATCCGCATCGTGTCAAGGCACCGAGTAAGGCTTGGAACGAAGGAACACCTTTTCATCCATCCTATTATTACGATATGTTTGAGCTTCCAGGGAGAAAAATGAATCCTTTCAGAGGCTGGGAAATCTACCCGAAGATTGTCTATGATATGGGGATGAGAATAAAAGAAGAATACGGAAATATTGAGTGGTTTGTGGCCGAAAATGGCATGGGTGTAGAAAAGGAAGAACGGTTTAAAACAGAAGACGGTATCATTGATGATCAGTATCGCATTTCATTTATCAGCCAGCATTTGAAGCGGGCACTTCAAGCGAAAGCAGAAGGATCAAATTGCACAGGCTATATGCTTTGGGCATTTACGGACAATGTCTCGCCGATGAATGCCTTTAAAAACCGCTACGGATTAGTGGAAATCCAGCTGGAGAATGAACGAAATCGTCAGCTGAAAGCATCTGCGTATTGGTACCAGACATTAATCAAAACAAGGGAACTGCAGGTTAAAACAGAAGTCATTTATCAATAGGAGTGATGAGAAATGAAACGAATCATTCTCGCTTGTGCAGCAGGAATGTCAACGTCCATTGTGGTGTCCAAAATGAAGGCTGCCGCAGAAGCTAAAGGGCTGGATTATTATATTTATGCTATACCTGAAGGAGCCATTGCGGATGAACTAGAAGAGCATGGAGAGGATGTACAGGCGATTTTACTTGGACCGCAAGTTAGTTTTATGAAAAAAGCAGCAGAAAAAACGGCGGCACCCTATCAAATACCTGTCGATGTCGTCAATGTAAGATTATACGGAACAGCAAACGGAGAAAAAATTCTAGAGCATGCACTGAAACTAGCAAATGAATCTTGAGTAATTGGAGGAGAAGCAGATGACGGTATTAGAGGAAATGCAGGGAGCAGCCTTTCAAATCATTGCCCATGCAGGCGAGGCAAGAAGTCATTATGTAGAAGCGATTCGTCTAGCAAGAGCTGATGATTTTGAAAAAGCGCAGCAGTTGATCGAAAAAGGGGAGGAAGCCTTTCGAAGCATCCACAACCTGCACTTGTCGCTGATTCAAAAAGAAGCGGCAGGTGAACAGCTTCCGTTTTCTTTACTGCTCATACACGCAGAAGATCAAATGCTCACAACAGAGACCATTCATCTGCTCGCCATCGAAATGATCGAAATGTGTAAAAAAATGAACACCCTGTCAAAATAGATGTCAATAATTAACCAATTTCTGTTATAATCATTCGGTAGATAAAGAGAAAGCAGGATTGGTGAATGAAGAAAACATGTATATGGCTTGCAGTTGGTCTAGTCATGCTGCTCATTTCGGGCTGTATGGGTACGAAACAGCAAACAGAAGGAAATCAGCAAGCCGTCAAAGAGGAAAAGGGTCCATTACAAACAAAAGACATTCAGCAGAAAAAAGAACCAGCAGTGATAGAGACACAAAACTGGATGAAGCAAAAGGAGCCGGTCGAGCTTCCGATCTTGATGTATCATAGCATCTCAAGCGGCAACTCGTTACGTGTGCCAAAGAGCGAATTTGCATCTCATATGAAATGGCTGAAGGAAAACGACTATGTCACACTGTCGCCAAAAGAGGCATATCAAGTTCTCACGACCAATTCGATACCAAGCGAAAAGTGTGTCCTCATTACATTTGATGACGGATATACCGATAACTATACAAAGGCATTTCCGATTTTAAAGCAATATGGAATGAAAGCGACGATTTTTATGATTGAGCAATCCATTGGCCGTCCGCATCACTTAACCGACGCTCAAATGGATGATATGTTGTCGAATGGTATTTCAATAGAGAGTCACACAATTCATCATTTAGAGCTCAATCGTCTATCACAGAAGCAGCAGGAAGAAGAACTAAAAGGATCGAAGGCATTCTTTGATCAGCGGTTTTCTCAGCAAACGATCATGGTCAGTTATCCGGTCGGACGCTACAATGAGGACACGCTAAAGCTGGCGAAGGAAGCAGGATATGAATTGGCTGTAACCACTGAACCAGGACATGCGAAGAAGGAACAAGGCATGATGTCCTTACACCGCGTCCGCGTGTCACCGGGACTTTCACCAGAAAGCTTTGGCAGGATGGTAGAAGGGAAGTAACGATCAATGTTTCACATGAAACATTTTACGACAAGTTTCGCGGGACCTGAATAAAACTTGTTTAGGATTTAGATAGATTCATGCAATATAAGGAATCAGTTTTTTAATATACTGAATCTTTTTTATTTAGCTAAACAAGGTCATACAGTTGCCAATAGAAAGTAGGAGGGCATAAAGTACATCTGATTTTTAAGTTATATAGATTGTTGTTCAGTTTATTTGATCAATTGAACAACAAAAAAGCTGTATCATTCATTTTAAACATTGTGCAGGAATAAAAAAATAAATTAAGCTCACTCTAATTTAAAATTACTGTAACTAAAGCTCTTATAGTTTTTTACACATGAAGGTTAAAAAAGTATGCTTATCTATGGTAACAAATTGATACTTATGGTAACATGTAATTGCACAAGTTTTTTGTTCAACTCGGACTAAGTTGAACTAGTTTTCAAACTGAAGCACGAGAGCTTCAAGGTGAATTTCTTGAACGTCACCATATAACTGAAAAGAAATTTAATTTGAGCACTCGGCTGACTACCGTGTGCTTTTTCTATGTATAAATTTATCATGTGATGAATATACTGAAGTAATATAGAAAAAATAAAGCAGCCCTCCAAAAAACAGAAACGAGATAGAACCAGCATTACCTTGACTAGGGGTAATGAAGGTGCCACTTTATTTTTCATTATCATTTTAAGGGTTAATTCAGAACGGTCTCTTATCTATCATCCATGCTATGAACTGGACTAGAGTTCGGATTGAATTTAAGATAAGTAACCAAAGCTTGTACTTGCAGGTACAAGCTTCTTTCTTTTTGTTCTTGCGTCTCTCAACGCGTGAACGCACAAGTTTTGTTCTCAAACTGACCCCTCCTTTCTCGGCATAAAAACACCTTTAGTATAGAAGGGGGGAGGACTATCGCTTGCTACACGTTTCTATGTATATTTTACCATCCTTTCTATTAAATGACGAATAGCACTTTGTTTTTTCCTCTTCGTTTTCATCATTTATCAAAAAACTCCATATGAGCTTTTTCTTCCTTGTAATAATCCATTCGGTCTTTTAAGGTTCCTGTATGAAACTCGAATTTATGTCCATCAGGGTCCGTAAAGTAGATGGACTGACGATCCTTTTTATCTCTCGGCCGGCTTGGTAAGATGTAGACGTTCAAATTTTTTAATTTGTTGTACATGTGATCTATATCCTCTTCATCAATTGAAAAAGCGATGTGTGTGTATGAGTGATGGATATCTTGGCGAGGAATATCCTTTTCTACATTGAGGGCAAGCCATAGCCCGTTCAAATCGAAGTAAGCTGTCGTTCGGCCCTTTGCTAACAATGTGGCGTCAAAGACCTTAGTGTAAAAATCAATAGATGCCTCTAAATCAGAAACAGAAAATAACAGATGGTTTATTCCTTTTATTTTCAAATCAATCACCCCATTATAAATGATGAGAAAAAAGCTTGCAGATCCGATCTACAAGCTTTTTATTGATAAACGGGATAGCCCGTCATTTTGATATCTTTTCCAAGCGGTTCCACTGAGAGTTGATCCAGTTCAATGGCATCACTCATGAGGCGAATGCCTTCGCCTCCGAAAAAGGAAGGGGAAAGTCGTCCGCCAATGAGCTTAGGCGCCATATAGATGACCAATTTATCTACCAGCTGCTGTTCTAAGAACGAGGCATTAATCTGGCCGCCGCCTTCAATCATGAGAGAGGAGATATTTTTTTCTCCCAGCACTTGAAGCACTTCTTGCAGGGGCACCCGCGTGTCACTGTCTGTCATAAAGACACGAACGCCAGCTTCTTCTAAAGCCGCTCGTTTTTCCTCATCGGCTTGTTTTGTTGTGAAGATCCAGGTAGGTGCCATCTGATCGGTGACGATCTTTGCTGTCAGTGGTGTTGACAGCTTAGAGTCTAAGACAATTCGAATCGGATTATTCCCATTTGGAATCCGCGCAGTTAATGAAGGATCATCGTGAATGACGGTTTGAGCACCGACCAAAATCGCATCATTGATACTGCGGATATGGTGAGCGTCATAACGGGATGTCTCAGATGTAATCCACTTGCTGTCAGACGTGGCAGAGGCGATTTTTCCATCTAAGGTAATGCCCGCTTTGAGCGTCACGAAAGGTGTTTTTTTCGTAATAAAGTGATTAAATACTTCATTCATCAGAATGGATTCTTGTTCAAGTACGCCCGTGATGACTTGTATGCCTGCGTCTTGTAAAATGGCAATCCCGCGGCCAGCGACAAGCGGGTTTGGATCAAGTGCCGCCACGACAACAGTTTCGACGCCGGCTTTTACAAGTGCTTCCGCACAAGGGCCTGTGCGGCCATGGTGGGAACAAGGCTCAAGGGTCACATAAATGGTGGCTCCTTTTGCCTTGTCTCCAGCCATGTTGAGTGCATGAATTTCAGCATGCGGTTCACCGGCTTTCATATGAGCACCGACTCCAACAATTTCATTCTCTCGCACAATCACAGCCCCGACGAGCGGGTTCGGAGATGTCTGACCTTTCATTGCCCTTGCATTATCAAGGGCTAGCTTCATATATCGCTCATGATGTGGCAATCGTACGCACCTCTTGCTCCGCCTTCATGTGACCTGAGCGGTTGATTTTTGTCTGCAAGTATTTTTCGTTAAATTCAGAGACATCTCCCCAAAGCGGAATGCGTCCAGAAAGAGATAAACCTGCATGGCTGATCGCATCTGTCTTTTTCGGGTTATTGGTAATGAGTCTGACCGGCTTTGTACGAAGTGTTTGAAGAACGGCAATGGCTTCTTCGTATTGACGTGTGTCATCTTCAAAACCAAGTGCTTCGTTCGCTTCTACTGTATCGTAGCCGTTTTCTTGAAGAATATAAGCCATGGCTTTACTGAAAAGACCAATGCCGCGGCCTTCATGATTGGCTAAGTAAAACAGGGCTCCTGTTCCATTGTCCTCAATCATTCGCATAGACTGCTTCAATTGGAATCCGCAGTCGCAGCGCTTGCTTCCGAAAATATCGCCTGTGTGGCAAATGGAATGCATGCGGATAAGAGCTTCGTCAGCGTGCTCAAAATCCCCATATACGAGAACGCTTGACTGCTGATGATCAGCAAGCTGGCGGGACGAGAGGCTTTCAATTAAAGCTTCATCCGACAATGGCTCTTTTCCATCGTCTTTTAACCATGAATACCAGTTGAACATGACGGTTCTGCCGTCTAAATTCACTGGCAGTTTAATGGGTCCAGTGATATATATATACCCGTCTTCTTGCTGTACTCGTTTGATTTTATCTTTTAATATGGCTGTTTTAAGCTCTGTGTGTTTGTCCATATTCTGCACCTTCTTTTTAGTCTGTTTCTTCAATCTGTAAACGAACGAGAACGCCAAATGGATCAACAAATTCGCTGCTTTTTCCTGTTGTGTTGACTTGAGTGCCTGCTTTTGTCAGGCGTTCGATGACGGATTGTCTGTCTGCTTCTTCTGGGAAAACCAGTGTATAGCTTCTAATTCCTGAAAAACGTGGATCAATGGCTCCTTTTCTTCCGCGTCCCCATGCATTAAAGGCAAGGTGATGGTGGTACACACCAGCGGCGATAAATAGGCTTGCTGGTGGAGCCATTCGGATATGAAAACCGAGCGTGTTCACATAAAAGGAATCGGCTTCTTCTGGGTTGAGATGGAAATGCAAGTGTCCCATGACTGTACCGGCAGGGAGTCCTTCCCATGTGGTATCAGCGGCTTCCTGCAGGAGACCATCTCCATCAAGCGGTGCATTTCCGCCACCTTTCACTTCTCCATGCTCACCTACCCAAATGTCCTCAGGGCGATCAGCATAAATTTCTACGCCAATGCCGTCAGGATCACTTAAATAAATGGCTTCACTGAAAAAGTGATCGCTTGCTCCAATTAAAGGATAGCCTTTTTTGATCACATGCGCCAGCCATGTGCCCAGGTTTTTTCTGGTAGGTAATAAAACAGCAAAGTGATAAAGTCCTGGCTCATGATCAGGCTTCTCTTTGAGCTGTGCATCTTCTTTTAACAAAAGAATCGGTTCCTTTGCATTGCTGCCAAGTGTCACCGTGGAATCTGTTTTTTCTAATATAGAAAATCCTAAAATGTCTGTATAAAAAGGTAAAGAACGATCAAAGCTGGACACATGTAATTCTGTCACACCCAACCTTAGCTGCTCAATTGTCTTCAAGCTCGGTCATCTCCTTCATGATATATGCATCGGCATGTTCAAATGTTTTTGAAAATCTATAAAAAATGAATACCTTGTTACTTTTAGTAACTAAACTATATAATAGTTAGTGACTTATTTCAAGTAATTAATTGTGTTATAATGAAAAAAAGAGAAAAAAGCAGGAGGGAGTAAGATATGGCTCAAGTAGATGGCTGCCCAATTACAGATGCCATGGAGATTCTAGGCAAGAAGTGGGTCATTCTCATCATCAATCAACTTCTGACAGGGCCTAAGCGTTTTTGTCAGCTTGAAAATGAAATGAACATCAGCGGAAGATTACTATCAGAAAGGCTGAAGGATTTAGAAGCTGAGGGACTTGTTGAGAAAAAGGTATACCCCGATATTCCAGTGCGGATTGAATACGAATTAACAGTGCAAGGGAAGAAAATTGAACCGATTATTCGTGAAATGTATGCTTGGTCTTTAGATCGTAAAAACAGCAAAATAGGGGAACATGTTCCTTCTTAATCGATTTCGATCAGTGTGTCTGATCGAAATTTTTTTGTGTGATTTTCCAGAAAACTAAGACAATAGTATGAAAAATGATGTTGACAATCATTTCATGCATTATATAATATCAAGGAGAAGAGGGTTCTTTTCCCTGTAATGGAATGGAGGTTATGCCATGGTATTATGAATGGGACAGATTGCCTAAAACTCTTATCAATCCATCATTTAGAAGCAGACATCTTTGACTTTAAGAAGCAAAGATTTATTTTTTCCACTCAATTGATAATGATTATCATAATCATCTATATGTGTGTTCCAGCACTTATGAAGGTTATTTTTTTTATTGTCTATTGAGAATAATTATCAATATCATTTAGGAGGGTTCACATGAAAGTCATTCGTTCAACATCACCCGTATTATTATTCCTTAGTTTTGTTCTATTATTTGCTCTAGCTCCTGTTAGCTCAGCCTCAGCAGCTGGCTTAGCAGATGGTCAATATTCAGCGCAATATGTGGTATGGAAAGCTGATAGCGATTCGACTTCAACAGCGAATACGTATTTCGAAAAACCAGCCAAGCTTGTCGTAAAGGATGGAAAAATCAAAGCGCAAGTCACGTTAACGAATAGCTCTTGGATCACAAGCTTTAAAACGCTCGATCAAGGTGTCTACAAAGATGCGAAGGTGATCAGTACAAATGCAGCTGCGAATAAGAGAACAGTAGAATTCAATGTGAACAGCCTGACTGAGGTCGTACCAGCAAAAGTGAGTGTGACTGTACCGGCTATCGGATATACAGGCAATTACGACATTCGTCTCAAGTTTGATGCGGCATCTGTTCAATAGAAAGGGAGGAAATTCGCTTGATGAAAAAAAGAATGAGGCTGTCAGTCTTCATGGCCGTTTTTTTACTGGCACTTATGCTGCCTTTTTCAAACGCACAGGCTGCCGCATTAAAGGATGGTACATACTCCGTCAATTATACAGTGCTGAAAGCTGAAGGAAATGCGGTCTCAATGGCAAATGATTACTGGCTGAAGCCAGCAAAAGTGATAGTGAAAAATGGGAACCTGACCGTGCAAATGACGATTAAAAATAGCAGCTGGGTAACGGAATTTAAAGTACCGGGAAATGGCGGCTATGTCGATACAACCGTTCTCTCAACAAATAAAAAAGCCAATACAAGGCTTGTTCAGTTCCAGGCTCAAAGCTTGTCTAAACCAATCACGTCAAAAATTCATGTCACTGTGAAATCTGCTGATTATGATCATGATTACACCATTCAGCTGAAATTCGATGAAAGCAGCATCAAATCACTTTCATCTAACAGTGCAAATCAATCAGCGGGTGCAGCAGAAAGTCAGCAGCCATCAAAAGAATCAACGAACAAAGCTGATTCATCCACAACGAAACAAGAAGAAAATCCTCAAACTGGTGATACAAGCCAAACAGGGTGGCTCCTTGTGCTTGTCTTATGTTCAGGCGGGTTTTTAGCAAGAAAGTGGATCATCAAGCATTAACGGAAGGAAGTGTCACCATTTGAAACGTCTTTTTCATCTAAAGGCAGCCATTCTGCTCGTTTTATTCAGTTTGTTGACTGCGTTTCAGATTCCTCAAGGAACAGCTCAAGCGGCATCATTCGTTGATGGTGAATACACAGTCGGATTCACCATTTTAAAAAATGGCAGCACAGAAGCGTCCATGATGGATACCTATACAGAAAAGCCAGCTAAGCTGATTGTGGAAAATGGCAAGAAAACAGCCTATGTCACACTGAAGCAAAGCAAAGAAATAACAGATTTCAAGGTCGAACAAAATGGTGCTCTCGTTACCACTGAAACGGTCAGTGAGGACGAAACAGCCAATACACGTGTGATCAAATTTGATGTCGACGACTTATCAGCGAAATTAAACGGCTGGGTGAAAATTTACTGGGATTTAGGCGGCTTTATTTATGACGAAGCATATGACGTACAGCTTGCATTTGATCAAAGCAGCCTAACACTCGTTACGCCTGCAAAACCAGACGATAATGAAACAAAGCCAGATGACCAAAACGGTACAAAACCAGACGATAACGAAACAAAACCAGATGACCAAAACGGTACAAAGCCAGACGATAACGAAACAAAGCCAGATGATCAAAATGGTACAAAGCCAGACGATCAAAATGGTACAAAGCCAGACGATCAACCGACAACACCAGGCAATAACAATGGCACAAAACCAGATGATTCCGCCCAAAATCAATTAAAAGATGGCGTATATCGTATTCATTACAGTGTGCTAAAAGGGGATACGGATGAGGCATCTCGAATGAGTGATTACTTCTCACATCCTGCATCCTTAACTGTCAAAAATGGAAAGCAAACCATTTCCTTTACGGTGAAGGACCATAAGTCTGTCGCTTCTTTAAAAACAGAGAAAAACGGTTCTTATCAAGAAGCCAAAACAGTCAGCAAGGATGAGGCAAAGAACACAAGAGTGGTTTCATTTGATGTAGATGATTTGAAAAACGAGGTCAAAGGAAAAGTACACATTGTAGTAGCAGCCGCTAACTATGACCAAACCTACGATATTCGTTTTCAATTTGATTCAAAGAGTATCGCTCCAGTGAAGGACGGGCAGGTGGTAGAGGAAGAAACACCAGCTGCACCAGAAACACCAAAACCAAACACACCAACAACAGAAACGAATAACGGCGGAGCAGATCAAGAGACGGCTCAGCTAAAAGATGGTGTATACAAGCTTCCTTTCTCAATGAAGAAAGCAGACAAGGATGAGCTTTCCCGCATGAATGATTACGTTGTGAGTCCTGCGACACTGGTTGTAAAAAATGGCCGCCACTTCGTTTCATATACAGTGAAGAACAGCTCAGCCATCACGTCATTCCAAGTAGGAACAGGTGGAAAGTTTGAAGAGACTCTTGTTGCGAAAACAGATGAAAAAGCAGATACACGCGTTATTCAATATGAAGCAAAAAGTTTAAGTGGAGCTCAGGCTGCACGCGTAAAAATTGATATTCCAGCTGCGAACTACCATGAGCAGTACGATGTCAAAATTGTCTATGACACAAAAGGAATCGCTCCTGGTGAGGGAAGCGGGATTCATGAGGTCATTGGAGACGATGAGAGTATCGGCTTTGTCAAAAATCCAAATGATCACGATTCTCAAACAAATCAACTTGAGAATGCAGCACCTGAGGAAACGGGTGCGGAGCAGATGACCTTTACGCCATCAGATGATCAAACCAAATCTGAGTCTGGACAGCTGAATCCGAAAACGGGAGATGCCTCTCTTCTTTGGGTGTATATTCTTTTATTCGGCGGTTCGTTATTCGTACTCGTCAGAAAATATCAAACACGGACAAGATAATTCGTTTTATTTTAAGTGAGATGCGCCTTTTACCTCGGCGCATCCACTCTCTTTTTTCGAAAGGAGGCTTCTGTTTTTGAAGCATCGAATGTTATGTACCTTGATTGCTGCTCTCAGTGTGTGCGTGATCTTATCGGGCTGCTCACAGTCAGCTGAAAGCTCAGCAAAAGGCAAAAAAAGCGCTGAATCAAGTGAGCGCATTGTAGCAACGACTGTAGCTGCTGCGGAGATCATGGATGCTTTAGAGGTGGATCTTGTCGGGGTGCCAACAAGTCAAAAATCCTTGCCAGCTCGTTACAAAGGACTGCCGGAAGTCGGTAACCCAATGAGCCCGGACATGGAAATCATCCAATCACTTCAACCGACAGATGTCCTGTCTGTCACAACCCTTCAATATGATTTAGAGACACCCTTTCAGCAAGCAGGTGTCCCTGCCACATACCTAAATCTCGAGAGCATGGCTAACATGGAGAAGGCCATCACGAAGCTTGGAGATCAGTATGACAGAAAGAAGCAGGCTGAACGCATTGTGTCTGAGTTTGAGCAAAAAAAGAAAGACATTCAAGAGAGGACGAAAGGAAAACGCAAGCCGTCCGTTCTGATTTTACTTGGTGTGCCAGGCAGTTATTTGGTGGCGACAGAGAATTCATATATTGGTGATCTTGTGCGTATCGCAGGAGGAAAGAATATTGTCAAAGGCGAGAAAATGGAGTATTTGGCATCCAATACGGAATATTTACAAAAAGCCAATCCAGATATCATTCTCCGGGCCGCACATGGGATGCCAGACGAAGTCGTCCAAATGTTTGATCAAGAATTCAAAACAAATGACATCTGGAAACATTTCAATGCGGTCAAACAAGACCGGGTGTATGACCTCGAAGAAAGCTTATTCGGGACAACAGGCAATTTAAAGGCAGCAGAAGCATTAGATGAATTGACTCGTATGTTGTATCCGTCATAAGCGGCGAATCTTAATGATAAAAGGACGTTCAAGATGAAAAAAACAGGGATTTTATTTCTGATAGTCAGTCTCTTACTGGTCTGCGTGTTTATTTATTCAGCCATTACTGGGAGCATTCATGTCACCCCAATTGAATTATTAGAAGGGCTCATCACCGGTCAACATGCACAGGTAGAAATCATTAAAGATTTGAGAATTCCCCGCATGCTTATCGCGATGTTTACAGGGGCCGCCTTATCTGTCTCCGGTGTACTGCTGCAGTCGGTCATGAGGAATCCGTTAGCTGATGCCGGCGTCATTGGCATTTCATCAGGAGCCAGCTTCTTTTCATTAATGGCGATTACAGCGCTTCCTCAATTTTATTTCTACTCTCCTTTATTTTCGGTATTAGGCGGAGCTATTGCGTGTTTCCTCGTGTACGTTCTGTCTTGGAAGGGTGGTTTAAGCCCGATCCGCATGATCTTGGTTGGGATCGCCATCAATGCCATGTTTACTGGGATGGCTGAAGCATTTGTGACCATTTGCAGCTATTTCAATATCACGATTAATCAGTCGGGACAGTCGAATCTCACGATGAAAACGTGGGGAGATGTCCGTTTAATCGGTGTCTATGGTGTCGCCGGCCTTGTCGTTGCACTCTTCTTCAGCAGATGGTGCAACCTCCTGGCTCTTCAGGACAAGACAGCGAAAAATTTAGGATTGCGTGTGACCAGAATGCGCCTTTTGATTTCCATCACAGCCGTTTTACTTGCGGCGGTGACAGCTGCAGTAGCGGGCGTGATAGCCTTTGTCGGCTTGCTCATTCCGCACATTTCAAGAAGGCTTGTCGGCTCGGATCACCGGGTACTGATTCCATTTTCTGCGTTAAGCGGGGCTTTGCTTATTTTGACGGCTGATACGCTTGGCAGGACGCTTGTGGCGCCAAATGAGATTCCTGCTTCTACGATCATGGCCGTGATTGGCGGGCCGTTTCTGATCTTTTTATTAAGAAGGGGGGACCGTCTCCATGGACATTCGTGAGGTGTCATTCTCATATGACCAGCAGAAGGACATCGTTCAATCAGTCACAACAAAGATTGAAAAGGGAAAAATCACAACCATTATCGGTCCAAATGGCTCGGGAAAATCCACACTGCTTTCCTTAATGGCGAATAATCATTGTCCAAATAAAGGGCAAATTCACTTAGACGGGCAAACGCTGAATACGTTCAAGCCAAAGGAGCTGGCAAAAAAGCTCGCTGTCGTCCATCAGCAAAATGAAGCGCCGCTTGATTTAACGATCGAACGGCTCGTGGCATTCGGCAGAACGCCGTACCAGACGATGCGCGGAGGAGACAAGGAAGAGGATGAGAGAGCGATAGAGTCGGCGCTGTCCAGTACAAAGCTAACGGACAAACGAAAGGTGCCGCTCGCCTCACTGTCAGGTGGAGAGCGGCAGCGTGTATGGATTGCGATGGCACTTGCGCAAAAAACACCGATCCTTTTCTTAGATGAACCGACAACTTATTTGGATATTTACTATCAATTTGACATTCTTGAGCTGATCCGTGAACTGAATGCCGTGCATGGATTAACGATTGTCATGGTGCTGCACGACATGAATCAGGCTGTCCGCTACAGCGATATCATCATAGCGATGAAGGATGGACAGATTATCAGTGAAGGACAGCCAAGCGATGTGTTAACAGAGGAAAACGTGCGGCACATTTATGATGTGTCCGTCACGATTAGACAGGATGCAGAAACAGGGATGTACATCGTGCCTGTTGGTATATAAGCTGGGCAAAAAGCAGGTGAGACAGTGTGAAACGAGGAAAACGGCTTTGGCAGCAGATGCTGACGATCGTTTGTTTAGGTGTATTTATTTATAGCGGGACAGCCATCGGCTTCGAACTTTTCGGTTATTATCAAAATCGCCAGGTGCTTGCAAAGGCTCAGACGATGTATGGACATGAAGAAGAAATGACTGAGAAAAGGGAGCCGGGAAAGATCCGTTCGTCATTTGATGAGCTGCGGAAGGTGAATGAGGACATTGTCGGCTGGATCAATATGAAGGACACGATGATTCAGTATCCGATCGTTCAATCTCACGATAATGCGTTCTACTTAACTCGCAATTATTTAAAAAACGACACCCGGGCAGGCAGTATCTTTATGGATTATCGTAATGACGTCCTGCAAGAAAGCCCCAATACAGTGGTGTACGGCCATCGGATGAGGGATGGATCCATGTTTGCTGGACTCACAAACTATCTAAAAAAAGATTTCTTCCAAGAGCACCGGACATTTCAGTACGATACGCTGTATCAAAGCTATGAAGCGGAGATTTTTGCCGTGTATGAAACGACGGTTGACTTCGATTATATTCAAACCGATTTTCAAGATCTTGGCGAATATGCGCACTACTTGCAAGCTGTGAGGAAGAAATCAATCTATCAAACGAAGACAGACGTGTCCACAGATGACCTCATCCTCACCTTATCGACCTGTGATCATGTGCTTGCACCTAAAAGCGGGCGTCTCGTGGTACAGGCAAAGCTAAAGAAAGTTTACTAGAAAAGGAGAGACAGACGGTTGAAATTTTCACATGTGATCTTAGCGGGACTCGTCTTGATGCTTCTCCTCGGGGGATGCAGTCAGGCAGCACTTGTAGAGAAAGGAAGCGGGCAAGGAGCGCTGAAGATAAAGGATTTTACCGGAAGAACGCTGTCGTTTGATGAATCCCCTCAGCGTATCGTCGCCTTGTCGACCGGGGACATGAGTATTCTGTATGCTTTAGGCGGTGAGGCGGTCGGCCGGCCAACTGCCGAGTTACCAGACAGCTTACAAAAGGCAAAGTCCGTACAAACGATTGGCACAACGCATCAATTTGATGTAGAGCTGATCACAAGCTTAAAGCCTGATGTGGTGCTTGGAAATGAACAATTAAACAGCAAGGACATCTCTACAATAGAAGGAATTGGATCACAGCTTCTATTGACAAGCGCCAATTCAGTGAGAGATATCCAGCGTCAAATCTCGTTATTTGGGGATTTGCTCGGAAAGCAGCAAAAGGCTAAAGCACTCAATGATCAAATTGATGAGCGGAAAAAGCAGGTCAAGCAGCCCAAGAAAAAAGTGAAAACACTCGTTGTGTACGGTGCACCCGGCACATATATGGCGGCACTTCCGCAATCCTTAAGCGGAGATTTGCTGCACATCGCTGGGGGTGCAAACATTGCTGAGAATGAACCGGCACTCGAAAAATTTCCTCAATACGCTCAAATCAATGCAGAAAAGGTGATCGAAGCCGATCCTGATCTCATTCTGCTCATGACACACAGCAATCCTGAAGATGTGAAAGCAGGCTTTATGAGTGAAATGAAACAGAATGCAGCATGGCACGATGTATCTGCTGTCAAGAATGGCCGCGTGGAGGTTCTGCCTAGTGATCTATTCGGGACGAATCCAGGCGCAGACGTCATAAAGGCGATTGATGAACTAGAGAAGAGATTGAAGCGATTGTCATCATGAAGATGAATGCAGAGTTAGATTTTCAAAAAAGACAGTCGAGACGAAGATGGCTGATACCGGGACTGCTTCTTTCGCTAGGTGTGGGCATCTGTTTAGGGCTTGCCTTAGGTTCTGTTCAATTATCGCTGCCAGATTTAATCGCTGCTTTGACGGGATCAGGTCAGCCAGTCCATGAAAAAATCGTTATGGATTTACGCCTGCCGCGCGTTCTCATAGGTTTCATCGTCGGGGCCTGTCTCGCAGCATCAGGAGCCATTTTACAAGGAGTCGTCCGAAATCCACTCGCTGACCCCGGGATCATCGGTGTGACCGCCGGCGGCGGGTTAGCCGCTGTACTCAGCATGATCGTGTTTCCGCAATTCACATATCTGCTTCCAGCGGCTGCCTTCCTTGGCGCTTTATTAGCGGCACTTGTTGTGTATATTTTGTCGTTCGATCAAGGGGTTTCACCACTGAAATTGATTCTGGCGGGTGTGGCAGTCAATGCCCTGCTTGGTGCAGTCATGAATGGATTTATGGTGCTTTATAGTGAGCGTGTGCAGGCCGTTCTGCCTTTTTTATCAGGAGGATTAAATGGACGGAGCTGGCATCATCTGAACTTTGTGTCACCTTATGCGATTGCTGGATTGTGTCTTTGTTTTTTTGCGATCAAGCCGGCAAATCTTCTTTTGCTTGGTGATGAGTCAGCGCAGCTGCTCGGCCTTAGAGTCGAGCGAACCCGATTTTTCTTAATTGCATTGGCAGCGCTTTTGGCGGGTGCAGCTGTAAGCGTGAGCGGTTTAATTGGATTTGTCGGTCTTGTCGTGCCTCATTTTATCCGCCTTTTAATTGGAGATGACTACCGGTACCTGCTGCCGATCTCAATGCTTGGCGGCGGCGTACTTGTGGTCTTTGCTGATACAGCAGCACGGGTATGGTTTACACCGGTTGAACTGCCTGTTGGTATTCTGCTGGCCTGTATCGGTGCACCTTTCTTCCTCTATTTATTAAAAAAGAAAGGGAGGGGTTAAGTTGGATATGATTGCGATGGATGACGTGAGTCTCAGTCAAGGAGGCTTTCGGCTGTCGTCTATTTCAGCAGCTGTGCCTAAAGGAAGTGTAACAGGCATTATTGGACCAAATGGGTCAGGGAAGTCGACGTTTATTAAAGCGGCCGCACGTCTTACGTCGATTGAAAGCGGCATGATTTATATTCACGATATCCCGCAAAAAGAAATGACAGCACAGGAGATTGCACAGGAAATCGCCGTTTTGATGCAGACGAGAACAGCCATCCCATCGATGACAGTACGTGAGCTGGTTGCCCTTGGACGCAGTCCGCATCGTTCGATCTGGAAAAAGAGCTCGAAGATAGATCAGGAAGCGATAGAGTGGGCGCTTGAAGTGACAAATAGCCGCGTGAATGAAAACAGGATGCTGCATACATTGTCAGGCGGAGAAAGGCAAAAGGCGTATATTGCCATGGCACTGGCTCAGAAGACAGAGACGATTATTCTGGATGAGCCTACCACTTACTTAGATATTGCGCACCAGCTTGATTTACTGGAGCTGCTCAAACAGCTGAATGAAACCCATGGGATCACCATTTTAATGGTTCTTCATGACCTGCAGCAGGCAGCAAAATATTGTGACCGCCTGATTGCGATGAAGCGTGGTCAGGTTTACCAAATAGGGACACCAAAGGAAGTATTAACAGAAAACTTTTTCAAAGAGGTGTTTGGGATTCAGGCAGAGGTTCACCTAGATGGAGAGCATCCGCTCATTATCCCAATCGCTTCGATCCAACAACAAAAGGGAGATGAACCAAACATGATCATTGTAAACAACCAGGTTAGAGTAGAAAAAGGCAGTGCAGACCACCTCGTTAAGCGTTTTAACAAGCAGGGACAAGTAGAATTCATGGAAGGATTTTTAGGCATGGAAGTCTGGGTCACACAGCAGACAACCGATTACGATGAAGTGACCATTCATACCCGCTGGAATCGAAAAGAAGACTTTGTGAACTGGACAAAATCTCAGGCATTTGGTGATGCACACGCTCATGGAAAAGCGAAACCTGAAGGCCTATTAAAAAACAAAATTACGTACTATGAAGTCCAAGTCACAAGACCTGCTTTACAGAAAAAAGCTTAAAATAGAAACACAGCGCTGCGGCCCACGTGCAGCGCTATTTTTTTTGCGGTTGTTTATTTTCCGTCACATATTCTTGACAAAGTATTCAAACAACTGACACAATACCATCCAATTTTTAGGTAAAATTTACTTTATTTTTGAAGCGTATGGGTGTAAAGTACAGGTATAAATAACTAACCGAATGAAAATCAAGAGTAAAATTTCACCGAGTGAACCATTTCAAATGGACTTTTATTTGTGAAACATTGAACAAATAGTGAATATTTTGTGAAATGGTGAGCATGAATCGTTCGGCATGTGAAAGTAAGGGAGGATGTAAGGCTGTGAGTGAGCTGTTTTTAGCAAGATTTCAATTTGCTTCAACGACATTATTTCATTTTATTTTTGTTCCTATGTCAATAGGTTTGGTGTTTATCGTCGCATTGATGCAGACCCTTTATGTCGTCAAGAAAAAAGACATCTATAAAAAGATGGCGAAGTTTTGGGGTCACCTGTTCTTACTTAACTTTGCAGTAGGTGTGGTAACAGGGATTCTGCAGGAATTCCAGTTTGGGATGAACTGGTCAGATTATTCAAGGTTTGTCGGTGATGTCTTTGGTGCACCGCTTGCCATTGAAGCACTTTTGGCCTTTTTCCTTGAATCTACATTTATTGGACTTTGGATATTCGGCTGGGATCGTCTGCCGAAGAAGATTCATTTATTGTGCATTTGGCTTGTTTCTCTTGGTACGATCTTTTCGGCGTTTTGGATTTTACTCGCCAACTCATTTATGCAGGAGCCAGTTGGATTTGCCATTAAAAATGGCCGTGCAGAAATGAATGATTTTGGCGCTCTTGTGACGAACCCGCAGCTTTGGGTTGAGTTCCCGCACGTTCTATTTGGTGCACTGGCAACAGGAGCTTTCTTTATTGCAGGAGTTAGTGCCTATAAAATGATCAAAAAACAAGAAATCGCCTTTTTCAAAAAATCATTCCAGATTGCGATGGTCCTTGCTTTAATTTCTGGTTTAGGTGTGGCGTTCTCTGGACATGATCAAGCGAAGCACTTAATGAAATCACAGCCAATGAAGATGGCAGCAAGTGAAGCCCTTTGGAAGGATAGTGGAGATCCAGCGGCTTGGACACTATTTGCCAACATTGACACAGATAAAAAAGAAAACTCTGCGGAGATCAATATTCCGTTTGCCTTAAGTTATTTGGCATATTCGAAGTTCAGTGGAGATGTTCCAGGTATGCTGACACTTCAAAAAGAATATGAAGCCAAGTTTGGTCCCGGAGACTACATTCCGCCAGTGAAAACAACATTCTGGAGCTTTAGAATCATGGTCGGTGCCGGAATGCTGATGATTTTTGCTAGTATGATTGGTTTGTACTTGAGCTTTAGAAAGAAACTCGAAACAAACAAATGGTTTTTACGCTTCATGGTAGGGATGATTGCGTTCCCGTTTATTGCGAATTCAGCCGGCTGGATCATGACTGAGATCGGGCGTCAGCCGTGGACCGTCTTTGGTATGATGACGACAGCTCAATCGATTTCACCGAACGTATCGTATGGCATGCTGTTATTCTCAGTCATTAGCTTTACGGCGATGTATCTGATTCTTGCCATTTTGCTTGCCTACTTATTCATTCGAGAAATTAAAAAAGGTGCACATTCTGAAGAGGATACAGATCAAAAGGATGAAACGGACCTGTCTACAGATCCATTTGATGGAGGCGCATATCATGGCATATCTTAACGAGATTTGGTTTATTCTTGTCGCAGTATTATTTGTTGGATTTTTCTTCTTAGAAGGATTTGATTTTGGTGTCGGGATGTCCATGCAGCTGCTTGGAAAGGACGCGCACGAGCGCCGCATTTTAATCAATACGATTGGTCCTTTCTGGGATGCGAATGAGGTCTGGCTGATTACTGCCGGCGGCGCTATTTTCGCTGCATTTCCTCACTGGTATGCCACGATGTTCAGCGGATACTATATTCCGTTTGCGGTTCTCCTCTTAGCGCTCATTGGGCGCGGCGTCGCCTTTGAATTCCGAGGGAAGGTTGAGAAAGCCTCTTGGATTAAAGCGTGGGACTGGGTGATCTTCTTTGGCAGTCTGCTTCCGCCGTTTTTGCTCGGTGTGTTATTCACGAGTATTTTACGAGGGATGCCAATTGATCAAGACATGAACATGTACGCTGGATTTACGGACTTTGTTAATCTTTACTCAGTGATCGGCGGGTTAGCTGTGACGGTTCTTTGTCTGCTGCATGGCTTGATTTTCGTCACACTTCGTACAGAGGGTGACTTAAGAGACCGTGCAAGAAAACTAGGCCAGCGTGTCCTGCTCATTGCACTCCCTGTTCTTGTTATATTTGTCGGTGTGTCCATCATTGAAACAGATATTTATACTGTACGCCCGATCATCACCATTCCATTAACTGTGCTGATTGTGGTTTGTTATATAGCTGCCCTTGTTTTGATGAGAAAAGAACGTGATGGCTGGACATTCTTATTCACAGGCGCAGGCATCATGGTGACGGTGTCTATGCTGTTCACTGCATTGTTCCCGCGCGTCATGATTAGTTCAATCAGTCGTTCATTTGATCTCACAATTCAAAACGCTGCATCTGGATCTTATTCACTGACGGTCATGACGATTGTTGCTGTTTCTTTGCTGCCCTTTGTGCTTGGGTATCAAATTTGGAGCTATTACGTCTTCCGTAAACGTGTAAGCGGCAAGGAGCCAATGACCTACTAATGGATAAACGTTTGCTTCAATTAAAAGGAATGAGAGGGCTTCTTGCCCTCTTAGGTATTGTGTCACTCATCCAAGGAGCAAGTATTATTTTTCAAGCACAGTGGCTGGCACATGCCATTACAACGCTGTTTGACGGGAAAAGCCTCTCGCAGGCAACGCCTTATGTCATGCTGTTTCTTGCTGCCTTTGTTGTGCGGCACGGTCTCACCTTGATTCGGGAGAAGGTCATGTTTACCTACTCTTCCCGAATTGGAGCAGACGTCAGAAAGCAGCTGCTAGACCAACTCTTTCGATTAGGGCCTGCCTTCGCAAAGAAAAAAGGGACAGGAAAGCTTGTCACATTGGCAATGGAAGGAATTGCTCAATACCGTCAGTATTTACAGCTGTTTTTGCCAAAAATGGTGAACATGGCAGTGATTCCGGCGATGGTCCTTATCTATGTGTGGACATTAGATGAAACATCAGCCGTCATTTTAATTGTGACGCTGCCAATTTTAATTATTTTTATGATTTTGCTAGGCCTTGTTGCTCAGCGTAAAGCGGCCAAACAATGGAGATCGTATGAGAAATTATCCAATCATTTTACTGACTCTCTCCGCGGCCTTGAGACGCTTCGTTACTTAGGTATCAGCAAAAAACACTCCCGTCATATTGCGGAGGTGTCAAAGCGATATCGTAAAGCGACCATGAGCACACTGAAGGTTGCCTTTCTGTCATCATTTGCGCTCGATTTCTTTTCGATGCTATCGATTGCAACCGTCGCTGTTTTTCTTGGCTTGCGATTAATTGAAGGAGAACTTCTGTTATTGCCGGCTTTGACGGCGCTTATGCTGGCGCCGGAGTATTTCCTGCCGGTACGTGAAGTGGGAAATGATTATCATGCGACGTTAAATGGTAAAGAAGCGAATGAGGCCATGCAGGTCATTTTAGAAGAAAAAGGCTTCCGCGTACAGAAGACACAATCTGTGCAGCTGAATAAGTGGGATGAACAATCCGTGCTCACGCTGCAGGATGTTTGTGTTCAGCATGATGAACATGCCCCTTATTCCATTCAGGATGTAGATCTCACTGTCAAAGGGAAGAAAAAAATCGGCATCATTGGTGCCAGTGGTTCAGGGAAATCGACATTAACTGATGTCCTCGGCGGCTTTGTTGAACCGTCTTCAGGTCAAATTACGCTAAACGGCCAGCCACTTGTTCATTTACAGATGAACGAATGGCAAAAGGAAGTTGTCTATATGCCGCAGCATCCCTATTTATTTCACATGACATTAAGAGAAAACATTCGTTTTTATGAACCGAATGCAACAGACGAAGAAGTGGAAAGAGCTGTGCATGAGGCTGGCTTATCTCAGCTGGTTACGCAGCTGCCAAATGGACTGGATGAGGTCATTGGAGAACAGGGAAGAGAGCTAAGCGGCGGACAGGCGCAAAGAATTGCGCTTGCTCGAACTGTGCTGGGCCAGCGGTCCATTATGCTGTTAGATGAACCAACGGCGCATCTCGATATTGAAACAGAGTATGAACTGAAGAAAACAATGCTTCCACTGTTTGAACATAAACTTGTGTTCTTAGCGACACACAGACTCCACTGGATGCCGGACATGGATGAAATCATTGTCATGGATCAAGGAACCGTCGCAGAAATGGGGACACATGAATCATTAATGCAAAGAAAAGGCGTGTATTATCAATTGGTACAGGAGCAAATGGGGGCGGTCACACATGGTCAGTAAAGGCTGGTTTATACCTTATATCAAGGAGAATCAAAAGCTGTTTGCCTTGGTTTTATTTTTAGGAGCCATTGCGGTATTCTCTGCTTCTATGCTGATGTACACGTCGGGATTTCTCATTTCAAAAGCTGCGACAAGACCTGAGAATATACTCATGGTCTACGTCCCAATTGTGGCTGTACGTACCTTTGGTATTTCGCGCTCTGCTGCCCGCTACGCAGAAAGGCTGGCAAGCCATCAGCTCATTTTGACAATGATTGAAAAAATGCGTGTACGCCTCTATGACATGGCTGAACGAAGTGCCAAACAGACAAAGCTTGGGACAGGTGAAATGCTTGGTCTCTTGTCAGATGATGTAGAGAGACTGCAGGACGCTTATTTAAAAACCATCTTTCCATCTATCGGTGCACTGCTTTTATATGCCGCATCCATTGGAGCACTTGGCCTTTTCTCATGGCCTTTTGCTGGACTGATGCTGCTTTATATGGCACTTCTCGTATTCGTTTTCCCATACGTCACAGTGCTTGTGAACCGGGCAAGACAAATTCAAATGAAAAAAGGCAGAAATCAACTGTACAGCCATTTAACAGATGCAGTCATGGGCGTTAGTGACTGGCTGTTCAGCGGCAGGCAGAAAGATTTTGTGGATGGATATGAACAAAAAGAAGCGCAGCTGTTAGCGCTTGAAGCAGCCAAACACCGATTTATCCGCGTTCGTCAATTTTTGGCACAGCTCTTGATTGGAGGAGCTGTCGTGCTTGTTGTGTATTGGAGCGGCTCGGTCGTTCAGTCAGGATCCATGTCACACACACTGATTGCAGCCTTTGTACTTGTGCTGTTTCCGTTAACAGAAGCCTTTCTTCCGCTGGCAGATGCGGCAGGCGATATTCCCGTCTACCAGCATGCTGTCAGCAGATTACATCATTATGAAAAGCAGTCATATGAAGGGGAAAAAAGCGAGGCAGTGGAACAGTCAGCCATTTCTCACGATGAAACTGTCTGTTTTGATCAAGTGTCCTTTCGATATGACACGCATCAATATGTCCTTCAAGACCTGTCCTTTTCTCTAAAGCAAGGGGAATCACTCGCGCTTTTAGGAAAAAGCGGTGCAGGAAAATCAACCATTTTGAAATTGTTAGAAGGGGCAGTTGTTCCAAATCAAGGGGCTGTCAGCATTCAAGGAAAACCGGTTCAAAGCATTCAAGAGAAGGTGTCTGCCTATGTATCTGTGCTCAATCAACAGCCATATTTATTCGATACGTCTGTTTTAAACAATATTCGTTTAGGATCTCCAGAGGCAACAGAAGAGCAGGTAAAAGAAGCAGCTAGACAAGTGCAGCTGCATGATGACATCGAGTCTTTGCCAGAAGGGTATCACACAGGTGTTCAGGAGACAGGGGTTCGATTTTCAGGTGGAGAAAGACAGCGTATGGCGTTAGCTCGGATTTTGCTGCAGGACACGCCGGTTGTTGTATTAGATGAACCGACCGTCGGGCTTGATCCGCGGACAGAGCGTGAATTGCTTGAAACCATTTTCCGTGTGTTAAAAGGGAAAACAGTTATTTGGATTACCCATCACCTGACTGGCTGTGAGGCATGTGACCGCATCATGTTTATTGAAGACGGGCGCATTGAGATGCAGGGGCAGCATCAGGATTTACTAAAAGAAAACAAGCGTTATCAAAAGTTGTATGAAATGGATCGTCCATTTTCTACAATATAAATGAATGAAATGACAAGAACGTTCGGACAGGAAATCTCTGCCCGAACGTTTTGTGGTTTAAGGGTTTACTTTCCCAACACCTGCATTTGATATCACTTCTGATTTCACATTGTTCACGTTAAGCAAAGAGTAGTTATAAGGAGGGTTATACGTACCTGTTGAAGACGTTGGCAGACTGCCTGTGCTGTTAATATACGAGTTGTTGATGACATGCCATGTCCCAACTTGACTGCTGTCCCAGCTTCCGATCGCATTTTTGGTGTTTTCAAATACGTTGTGTTCAATTCTCATCTTCGCGCCCATACGCGAGTTAATCGCTGTTGTGAGGATGTCTTTGTAATAGTTGTTATAGACATGTCCTTCCCCGAAGCGCATAGACGGTACACGAGAGTTTAGGTTTTCAAAGCGGTTGTTATGGAACGTAATTTTTCGATTGTAGTTATCGTTATCGGAGCTGCCCATGAGCATTGTTTTCCAGCTGTCATGTACATAGTTCCACGAGAAGGTAATGTAGTCAGAGTCATTTTTTACATCAAATAAACCATCGTAGTCATCCTTCCCAGAATTCAATGTGTTGTACAGTTCATTATGGTCGACCCATATGTTTTTAGAACCGCCTTCGATCCCGATCGCATCTTTGTCACCGATTTTGCTGTGGTGGATTTTCAAGTTGCGGATGATGATGTTATTGGCACGCCATACTTTAATGCCAATCCCATTCAATTCGCCGTTCGTCCCTTTACCGACGATCGAGACATTATTTGTATCTTTCACATCGATTTTATTGGCTGATGTATTAGAAGGGGTAATCGTCCCGTCTACAACAATTTTTAATTTTTCGTTTGTTCCTTTATTTTTGAGGGCAGCCAATAGTTCATTTCCAGTTTTGACTGTGACGGTTTTACCGCCTTCACCGCCTGTTGTGCCGCCATTTAATGTGGAGAAGCCTTGTTGATTAAAGTTGGCCATAATAGAAGGGCTTTCTGGATATTTGGCTGCTGCCTTTGCCTCCCCGTTTGGTGCAAATAATGAAGTGACGAGACCAACAGCTAATACACCGGCTAACATTGGAACTTTTCTCTTCAAAGTCAACATCTCCATTCTATTTTGTTTTAATGAAAACGTTTCCAAAATAAGCTGTGATTCAACCAATCCTCCTTTCTTCACAAGCATCGCTTCATTCGGAATGTAGGATGAGCATAGCATGCAAAAAGGTATCATCGGCTAAGGATAGGCGCAGCGTATTCCATGATTTTCTAGGGAGCTAAGCCAATGATTATTTCATTTTCATCTTCATGAGATAAGGACCATTGTCGATAGGTATGAGGATGACATCTTGATTATGGAGAGGAGGCTCTCCGTTTGGTAGAAAATCAAGATGATTATAAACGCATCATTTTGTTAGAGAAGAAGGAATGCCATAATCATTACATAAGAAAAAATTGGATAAAAACGAGAATCATAGAAGGTATGCTAAAAAATAAGGTCTAATTTAAACGATATTATCATCCGTGTCGTCTTATGAGTAAGAGAAGAAAAGGAAGGAGGGGTGTGTTTGGAGCAGACAGAAGAGACATTATTGATTCAGCGGGCAAAACAGGGAGATGATGCCGCGTTTACAGCCCTTTATCGGCATCATTATTCCTTTGTTTACCGATATATGTTGAAGCTCACCCTTCAACAAGAACTGGCAGAGGAAATCATGCAAGAAACGATGCTGAAAGCGTATATGAAACTTTCTTCATTTAGAGGAGATGCCTTATTTTCAACCTGGCTCATTTCGATTGCATCTAGGCAATTTTTAGATCACCAGAAAAAAAGAAAACGTGAACAAATGAGAGAAGGAAAAGCGAATCAGGAAGCCATACGCCGCTTTAAATGGGACGTTCAGCAAAAGGGGAACACATGGCATGACATGTGGGATGCTTTAAATGAATTAAAGGCTCAGGAGAGAGCACCGATTATTCTGCACTATTATTATGGCTTTACCTATCCAGAAATGGCTTCAATGCTCGGAATGAGAGAAGGCACTGTGAAATCGAGGGTTCATCATGGATTAAAGAAAATTCGAAAGGAGTGGGATTTATGAAGGAAGATCGTTTGACCGAACGTTTAAAAGAAGAGCTCAAGCAGCTAGACGAACAAATTGAAGTGGAAAAGCCAAGTGAGCAGGCTGTCATGATGATGCTGAAACAGGCGAAGGAACAAGAGAAAAGGCGTTTTAAACAAGAAGTGCTGGCATACGTTTTGATCAGTTTGACTATTCTAGCACTCTTTGCAGCTGCCATTACCCATTTGCCTATCATCTTCATACTTCTCCAAATAGTGAGCGTCCCCATCTGCTTTGTTGTTGGCTACAAGGAATATCAACATATCAAAGGAGGGTCTTCCTTATGAGTCAGTCGGAAATGATCATCTTATTGTGCGTCTTGCCGTTATTGTTTGCACAGGGCTTTCTTTTATTTATGGATGCAAAGAAAAGAGGGCGTTACAAGTGGTTTTGGGGCATTGTCGGTCTCATTAACTTTCCATCGTCTTCTATTTTATATTGGCTTTGTGTTGTGTTACCTGATCGAAAAAGAGGCGGGAAGCCCCGAAAAGATTGAGTGCATCCGATCAAACTTTTGACCTTTTTTTCGTTGGAAAACCAGCTAGAAATTCATCATGATTCATGTATTTGTCAAAGAAAACGGGACGAGAAACATCCGCTTGTTCGTTTCTAGCACATTAGTCATTCCTTGAGCGCTTATTTTTAATGACAATTGCTGCGGCTGCTTGATCTATCTCAATTCGGCATCATTTTCATCTGTTATCAATATTGATCAGATTTTACAATTGGTGTTAAATTAGTCTCAATATGCGTTAGAAAATCTAACAATTAAATGTGTGAAGATATCTACAAGGAGGCAGATGCGACATGTTGACCTTAGATCGAGCAGCACAAACAGCACAAAGCTACATCCACCGTGTGTTAGAAGAGGTGGAAAAACGAAATCCCGGAGAAGAGGAATTCCAGCAAGCCGTAAAAGAAATTCTGGAATCACTCGTCCCAGTTTTTGTAAAGCATCCAGAGTATGAAAAACAAGGCATTTTAGAACGTCTCATTGAGCCTGAGCGGCTTGTGGTATTTCGAGTGCCATGGGTAGACGATGAGGGCAAAGTACAAGTCAATCGAGGGTTTAGGGTTCAATTCAATAGTGCCATCGGTCCTTATAAAGGAGGCATTCGTTTCCATCCAACCGTCAATGCAAGCATTATCAAATTTTTAGGGTTTGAACAAATCTTTAAAAACGCACTGACTGGTATGCCGATTGGCGGAGGGAAAGGCGGATCGGATTTTGATCCTAAAGGGAAGTCTGATGGAGAAATCATGCGTTTCGTTCAAAGCTTTATGAGTGAACTCGGCCGATATATTGGACCTGATCAAGATGTGCCAGCAGGTGATATTGGTGTAGGAGCACGCGAAATTGGCTATATGTTCGGACAGTACAAGAAAATGCGCGGTGCTTATGAAGCGGGTGTACTCACGGGGAAAAGCCCTGGATTCGGAGGCAGCTTAGCGAGAAAAGAGGCAACAGGCTACGGACTGGTGTACTTCATGGAGGAAATGCTGAAAGCACATGGGCTCCAATTTGAAGGACGTTCTGTTGTTGTGTCGGGCTCAGGAAATGTGTCTATTTATGCAATGGAAAAGGTAATCGAATTAGGTGGTAAGGTTGTGGCTTGCAGTGATTCAAGCGGAGCGATTTATGATCCTCAAGGAATTTCGCTTGAGACCATCAAGCAGCTCAAGGAAGTCGAGAATCAGCGGATTGGGGCATATATAGACATTCACCCGCATGCTGAATTAATTGAAGATTGCGAACAAATTTGGTCCGTTCCTTGTGATATTGCGCTGCCATGTGCAACACAAAATGAAATATCAGAGGCGCATGCACAGCAGCTTGTGGCAAATGGTGTCATCGCTGTAGGAGAAGGAGCCAATATGCCGTCCACTCTTAAGGCGGTCAAAGTATTTGAAGAGAATCGTATTTTGTTTGCGCCGGCAAAAGCGGCGAATGCTGGCGGAGTAGGTGTCTCAGCATTGGAAATGGCACAAAACAGTGCAAGAATATCTTGGACATTTGAAGAAGTAGATGCTCAGCTGAAACAAATGATGCAGTCTATTTATCGTCAGTGTACAGAGACAGCAGACGAATATGGACACTCAGGAAACATCATGGTTGGAGCAAATATTGCAGGATTTCGTAAGGTGGCAGATGCCATGATCGCACAAGGCGTGATTTAACTCCTGCTCTCCCGCACCTGTTTATTTCATGACAAGATGGGGAATCGTCCTTTAAGAATGACAATAAGGAGGCGCGGGAGAAATGAAAAAATGGCTGAAACAAATTGTCAGATGGGCACCTGTGATTTATCCAGTGGTGAGGAAAATATATAAAGAGCGAAAAGCATCTAAACGTCGTAACGTATCAGCCGGATAATCCGGCTTTTTTTTATGCAAACATACAGAGCCTGTGTACAGGGACATTTGATCATGCAGCAGGTACGCATGAAAAAAGATTGGTTGTCTTTACCCAGCTGATCTCTTCATAAAAAAGGCGGGTACACGATGGTGTACGCCTTTTTTTCGTGGTTTTCGAAAGCATCTTCAAAAAAGATTCGTAGGACATTAGATGTGGTTAGTTGTATAAATAGGGGCATTTGTCATATATATGAGTTGGCAATTTTTATTTCTTTTCAGTAGAATATGAGTAATGAAGAGAACTGCAAGCGTATACAACCTGTCCAGACAAGGCAGATTCTCCACCCCTACATAAGGAGGCCGATCTGATGCTGAGTAAAAGACTGGCGCACATCTTAAGTCAGCTCATGGCAGCTGAGACCCCGCTCACAAGCGCTGCACTTTCTGCCAGTTTACAAGTGACAAGCCGCACCATTCGTACAGACATAAAAGAACTGAACGACCGTCTTGCCCCTTATCGAGCGGCAGTAACAGCTGTTAGAGGAGCTGGTTATGAGCTGCTGATCAACGATGAGAATGCCTTTCGCCGTTTTATGAAGGAGGAGGTCGAGCAGGAAGAGCCGCTTGCTGTGCTGCCAGAGGAGCGTGTTCGGTTTATTTTAAAAAGGCTTCTTTTGGCAGAATCCTATGTGAAGCTGGAGGATTTACAGGAGCAGCTGTTTATTAGTAAATCAACGATGAGCAACGATGTGAAATCGGTCAAACGTAAGCTGGAGCCCTTTGATCTGAAGCTGGAAGCGAAGCCGAGCAAAGGCTGCCGAATCAAGGGATCAGAGATGAAAATCCGTTATTGTATGTCAGAATATTTATTCAATGAACGTCGTTCTTATCAAACGATGCTGAACACAGCTGTTACCATTTTGCCAAAGCATGAACTCGAATTGATCCAGAAAACAATGATCAATTATATCAATGAGGAAGGTATGAATCTATCAGACATTTGCATGAATAATTTAATCGTTCATGTCGCCATTGCCTGCAAACGAATTAGACACGGAAACTATGTATCTGTTCTTCCAGAGGAAATCAGCGAAATTCCCCGGGCAAAGGAATATAAGGTCGCTAAAAAAATGGTGGAGCGCCTTGAAGGGCTGCTGGATGTCTCATTTCCACAAGAGGAAATCGTCTATATCACCATTCATTTGCTAGGAACAGCCAAAATGGTACAGTCCTTTTCCTCGAGTGGCCAAAAACAAATTGTAGATGATGACACGAGCCGGCTTGTACAGCTCATGCTGAAGGCTATTGATCAAAAACTGCAGCTTGATTTAGCAGGTGATACGGAACTAATGATTGGACTCAGTCTGCACTTAAAGCCTGCCATCAACCGATGTAAATATGGAATGAACTTAAGAAATCCGATACTTGATGAAATAAAAGCGGGGTATCCCCTTGCTTTTGAAGCGGGGATTATCGCCAGCAGGGTCCTTGAAGAAGAGGAGGGGCTGAGTATTCATGAGAACGAAATCGGATATATGGCGCTTCATTTTGGTGCGGCTTTAGAGCGTAGGAAAATGGAGATCCCGCCGAAGCGGTGTCTCATTGTCTGTGCGTCTGGTGCAGGGAGTGCAAGGCTGCTGCAGGATCGTTTGCGGTCACAATTTGGGTCAAAGCTGACCATTTTAGGAACAGCAGAGCTATATTCGCTTCCGCATGTCTCTTTGCATGCCTTGGATTTGATTATTACAACGATCCCAATTCATATGGATTTACCGGTTCCAGTCATTCAAGTGAACACCATTTTGGGAGGCGGTGATTTTTTAAAAATTGAAGAAGCCCTGACAAGTGAAACAAGGGTGACATTGGCCTCTCAATATATGAAAAAGGAATTGGTTTTTACAAAACGAGCTTTTCACACAAAGGAAGAGGTCATCACCTTTTTAACACAAAAAGTCATCGATATGGGCTTAGCGCCAGCTGAGCTCACACCATCTGTCATGGAAAGAGAAGAAGCTGCCCCTACCTCTTTCGGGCATTATACAGCGATCCCGCACCCGATGACGCCGCTGACAGATGAGACGTTTTGGGCGATATGTACATTAGAAAAACCAATCATTTGGGGAGAGAAAAAGGTTCAATTTGTCTGCCTGCTTTGTGTCGAAAAAGAGAATGCCAAAGATTTAAAAGGCATGTACCGCCTGCTGGGTGAGCTTGTGCATAATGTGAAATTCATTCAGCATCTGATCGCCTGTGATACATTTGAAGACATGCTTGATATCATGTATAAAAAGGTTCCTTCGTACAAGAACTAACTGTGTGATACTAACTTTTTCCGCTTCCTAAAGGAAAAAGTATGGGTGTTTATGAAAGCGGTTTCATAATATGATGAAAGTGTAAAGAATAGCTTCACACTTTGAAAAGGGGGCGTTTACACATGAACATCTTATTGGTTTGCGCAGCAGGTATGTCCACAAGCTTACTTGTCACAAAAATGGAGAAAAGCGCACAAGAACAAGGAAAAGAATATCGTATTTGGGCAGTATCAGGAGATTCTGCGAAAAATCATATTGATCAAGCCGATGTGCTTTTATTAGGACCTCAGGTTCGATATTTATTACCGCAAATGAAAAAGCTCGGAGAAGAAAAAGGAATCCCAGTAGACGTGATTAATACTGTGCATTATGGCGTATGTAATGGCGCTGAGGTTTTAAAATCTGCTGAACAGTTAGTGAACGGATAAAGGGGGCGGAGGGGATGAATGGATTCAACCGATTTCTAGAAGAGAAGGTCATGCCGTTTGCAGGGAAGATTGCCGCTCAAAGACATTTACAAGCATTGCGTGACGGAATTGTTTTAACGATGCCTCTCATTATTGTCGGTTCACTGTTTCTCATTTTAGCCAACCTTCCGATCCCAGGATACAGCGATTTTATGGCAAGTATCTTCGGAGCAGAATGGGCCACGAAACTATCCTATCCTGTTAATGCAACCTTTGACATTATGGCACTTGTTGCGACCTTCGGGATTGCTTACAGGCTCGCTGAAAAGTATGCCGTTGATGCACTATCATCTGGTGCGATCGCTGTTGCGGCTTTCCTTTTGGCTACTCCATATCAAGTACCTTTCACACCTGAAGGCTCAACAGAAGCTATCCTAGTAGGCGGGGGAATTCCTGTCACACTGATGGGCAGTAAAGGTTTATTCGTTGCCATGATTATTGCCATGCTTTCAACCGAAATTTACCGCTTCATTGTACAGCGGAACATCGTCATCAAAATGCCTGATGGTGTACCGCCAGCAGTCAGTAAATCGTTTATTGCACTTATTCCAGGTTTTGTGGTCATCACCCTGATCTGGGTCGCTAGACTTGTGATTGAGATGACACCTTTTGAGAGTATTCATAATATTATCACGGTCTTAATTGGCACACCGCTTTCCATTCTTGGTGGCAGCTTAGGCGGCAGTATCGTTGCGATGGGTGTGCAAATGCTCCTCTGGGCATGTGGTATTCACGGAGCAACCATTGTCGGTGGCGTCATGGGGCCAATTTGGCTCGGTGCAATGGATGAGAACCGTCTTGCATTCCAAGCAGGAGAAGTACTGCCGAATATTTTCACAGCGCAGTTCTTTGAAATCTTCATCAACGTCGGCGGAAGCGGAGCAACGCTTGCTTTGGTGCTGACCATGATCTTACGCGCCAGAAGTAAACAAATGAAACAGCTCGGCCGCCTTGCCATTGGGCCAGCCATCTTTAACATCAACGAACCGATCATTTTTGGTATGCCGATTGTCATGAACCCAATGCTCCTCATTCCGTTTATCCTTACGCCAATCATGATGATCATCACCACATATATCGGAATGAGTACAGGGCTTGTGGCAAAACCAGCCGGGATTGCTGTCCCATGGACCATGCCGCCAATCATTTCAGGCTATCTCGCCACGGGAGGCAAAATCTCTGGTGCTGTCATGCAGCTGATTAACCTTGTGCTGTCATTTGCTCTATACTACCCATTCTTTAGAATGTGGGATAAGCAGAAATTGAAAGAAGAAAGTGAGCTAGAAACAAAAGCATCAACTGATGAAAATGTCGTCAGCATGTAATAGAGGGAACAAGGGGGATGCAGCCGATGGAAATGGAACAAATTGTGTTTCAACTCATCCTGCACGGCGGAAATGGCAGAAGCTCCGCGATGGAGGCCATTACATGTGCAAAACAAGGAAACTTTGATGAGGCGAAGCAAAAATTGCAGGACGCACAAGACGCGTTAAATGAGGCGCATCACGCACAGACAGAGCTGATCCAAGGAGAAATCAGGGGCGAAAAGACGGATATTAGTCTCTTAATGATTCATGCGCAGGATCATCTCATGAACGCAATGACCGTCAAGGAGCTCGCAGCAGAAATCATCGAGCTCCATGAAAAAATGAAGCAACTCGGAGGTGTCAATTCATGAAAGAAGGAATCAAAATTGTCACAATAGGCGGTGGATCGAGCTATACGCCTGAGCTCGTCGAAGGGTTTATTAAACGATATCAAGAATTGCCTGTAAAAGAATTATGGCTTGTGGATATTGAAGCGGGTCAGGAAAAGTTAAACATCGTAGGCGCTCTGGCGAAACGTATGGTTGAAAAAGCAGGTGTGCCGATTGAGGTACACCTGACTCTTGATCGCCGGGAGGCATTGAAGGACGCAGATTTTGTGACGACACAATTTCGTGTAGGACTGCTGGAAGCACGGGCAAAGGATGAGAGAATACCGCTTAAATACGGCGTCATCGGTCAGGAAACGAACGGACCAGGCGGTTTATTTAAAGGCCTTCGGACCATCCCAGTCATTCTAGACATTGTGAAGGATATGGAAGAGCTTTGCCCAGACGCATGGCTTGTGAACTTTACAAATCCAGCCGGCATGGTCACAGAAGCTGTTTTACGCTACACGAATCTAAAAAAAGTGGTCGGTCTATGCAATGTGCCGATTGGGATCAAAATGGGGATTGCCAAAGCGCTTGATGTGGACGTTGAACGCATCGAGGTACAGTTTGCCGGTCTCAATCACATGGTCTATGGATTAGACGTATATTTTGACGGGGTCAGCATTATGGATCAAGTGCTTGATGAACTAGGAAATCCGAACAGCCAGTGGTCCATGAAAAACATTGAAGCGAAAAACTGGGAGCCTTCTTTTGTGAAAGGATTAGGGGTCATCCCATGTCCGTATCACCGCTATTACTATAAAACGAAAGATATGCTGGAAGAAGAGCAAAAGGCGGCTCAAGAGAAAGGAACACGAGCAGAGGTTGTACAGCAGGTCGAGCAGGAATTATTTGAGCTCTATAAAGATCCTGATTTGTCGATTAAACCACCGCAGCTCGAAAAAAGAGGCGGGGCCTATTACAGCGATGCGGCCTGTAACTTAATCAGCTCCATCTATAATGATAAGCACGACATTCAACCAGTCAATACAGTGAACAGAGGGGCGATTGCCAGCATTCCGGCTGAATCAGCGGTTGAAGTAAACTGTATCATTACGAAGGACGGACCAAAACCAATCGCGATAGGTGATCTGCCTGTAGCTGTAAGAGGACTCGTTCAACAAATCAAATCATTCGAGCGTGTGGCAGCAGAAGCGGCTGTGACTGGAGATTACGAGACGGCTCTTGTGGCGATGACCATCAACCCGCTCGTCCCATCTGACGACATTGCAAAGCAAATTTTAGACGAAATGCTCGAAGCGCATCGTGAGCATTTACCGCAATTCTTCAAATCAGTCAATGCTTAACACATAATGGCCCCTTTATGGGGTCATTTTTTATGATTGCCCCATATGGAAACTGGAGAAAGAAGTGTATGATTAGAAATAACAGCATGTATGGCTTCAAAGAAAGGACTGTTGGAATATGGTTGCAATTGGTTTAATGTTTTACGGGTTTGTCGTACAGCCTGTCATGAGTTATGGTACAGTGATCTTGTTTTTGTATGGCCTTATTGCTTCATTTGTTGGCCTCATTCGGCATAAGGAATATGTGTGGATCTATGTTCTCCGCCTGCTCGTTTGTTTTACCATTCCCGTGACCAATCTGTTGATGTATTTCGCAACGATTGGAGGAGATGCAAGAAAATTTGATTTCCAGCCAATGCCGCTTGTTTATTATCTTGTCTTTATCCTAGAAATCATGATCATCTTTTTGCCAGAGATCTTTTTACTGATCGAAAAAAAGCGGAGCATCAAAAGGAAACAGTGGATATACGCAGGGGCGATTGTTGGGGTGTCGGTCTTGTTTTGGTGCACGATTTGATGGGAAGCAGACGGGTCAACTAAGTCTATTTCGCCTTTTTTTCTGTAACTTCTTTCGTCGGACCTTTACAAAAGAGATGGAAAGAGCAAGGATAGAGATTCCAAGAGCCTTAAATAAAAACCGGGTGAGGAACGGTGAATCATCGAAACCAGTGGCGACGATCATCGATCCTATGCAGATTCCAAAGAACGCTAGTAGATAAGTAAAAAACATACCATTACTCTCCTTATTTATGTGTATTTACCATTATGAGGGATAAAAGAGAGGTAAATAAACAAAAAGGAACCCTTCATGATTGAAAGGTTCTTTTTATATGCTTATGCTTGCTTGACGACTGAGTCAACTTCAACTGTCCAGCCAAAGATGTCTGGCTGTGTCCCTTTTTGAATGCCAGTAATGGCCTCATACAATTTCTTGGATACTTCGCCTGTTTGACCATTTTGGATCACATATGGCTGATCATGATAAATTAATTCCCCGACAGGAGAGATTACGGCTGCCGTTCCAGTTCCGAAAATTTCTTCAAGCTCGCCAGATTGATGTGCTTCAATTAACTCATCAATTGAAATTTTGCGCTCTGTTACTGGAATTCCCCAATGCTTTAACAGTTCAAGTACAGAGTTACGTGTGATGCCTTCTAAAATGCTGCCGTTCAATTCAGGCGTCACGATTTCTCCATTGATTTTAAAGAAGATATTCATGCTGCCGACTTCTTCAATGTATTTTTTCTCGACCCCATCAAGCCAAAGAACCTGTGAAAATCCTTTCGTTTCAGCAACTTGCTGTGCTTTAAGGCTTGAGGCATAGTTTCCAGCTGTTTTGGCATTTCCTGTTCCACCCTTAACGGCACGGACAAACTCATTTTCAACTGCAATTTTGACCGGATGAATGCCTTCTTTATAGTATGATCCCACTGGAGATAAGATAATCAGCAGCTTATACGTGCTAGACGGTGCAACGCCTAAATACGGCTCAGTGGAAATAATGAATGGACGAATATACAAGGAAGTGCCCTCTGCATCAGGTACCCAATCCTTATCAATACGAATGAGTTCATTTAAGCCCTCTAATACTGTTTCTGTATCAATTTGCGGAATACACAGGCGGTCATTGGATCTGTTTAAGCGCTCCATGTTTTTTTCCGGACGGAATAAGAGAATTTTTTGATCCTCAGAAACATAAGCCTTCAAGCCTTCAAAAACAGATTGACCATAATGGTAGACCATCGAAGCTGGGTCCATTGGAATGGTCTGATAAGGGATAATTCTTGGATCGTACCAACCTTTATCAACTGAATAATCCATCACAAACATGTGATCAGTGAAGATTTTTCCGAATTCAAGTTGATCAGATTGAGGTTTTGGTTTTTTTGTTGAACTAAGTTCAACGCGGATGGGTTGTTTTGGCATTGTAAATCTCCTTGCTGTTTGATTATTTGAAAATTCTAATAATATGAAATAATTATGATTCTATTCTATACCTTCAAAAAATATTAGCAATAGGTTTTCTGGAATTCAGACAAGAAAAATCTGTTAAAGCGCTTTCCTTTTCTCTGCTGTCAGTTTGACTCCTGTCACCCCTTTTTAAAAAAGAAATAAAATCCAAATGCATTATTAACTGATTAATCTGACAATTTAAAAACGAATGGTTTTCCTGTAAGATATTCTTTCAACCATACACCTTTTGACTAGTACATTGCAAGGGACATCGTCATATTTTAATCCTCTTTTTTTTAACCGATAAAGGAAGAAGAGAAGAGAAAGGAGCAAACAACAAGATGAAACGAGCGATACCAGGAATTTTACTCATTTTATTCATGACCGTGATCAGCTTTGGCTGTCAGGCGGTGACAGATGAGGCTGGCGCTAAGCAAAGCACAGCCTATTACGTAGCGGTAAACGGAAGCGACAAAAACCCGGGAACAAAGCAAAAACCTTTCCGCACGCTGAAAAAAGCAGCAAGTATGGCGAAGGCTGGGGCAACCATTTACATGAGAGGCGGTACATACAAAGAAAAATTGATTGTCCGCCATTCAGGAACAAAGAAAGCACCCGTTGTCTTTCAAGCTTACGGAAAGGAAAAACCTGTGATTAGCGGGGCTTCCCTAAAAGGAAATCAAGCCGATGGAGGTCTTGTCACGATCGATCAAAAGAGCTACATCACCCTCAAAGGCCTGACTGTAGGACACCTTAAGACGAATAAAGAAGATTTGACACCAGTTGGTATTTTCATCAAAGGAAGCGGTAAAGGCGTCAAGCTGCTTAATAACCGAGTGTATGATATTCAGACGAAACATAAAAATGGAAATGCACATGGAATTGCTGTCTATGGGACAAAAGCTCCTGCAGCGATTGAAGACATTGAAATCAAAGGAAATACCGTTGAAAAATTAAAGCTGGGCTTCAGTGAAGCGCTTGTGCTAAATGGAAACGTCAACAAGTTCCGTG
Source organism: Bacillus sp. F2HM (assembly GCF_019266135.1). NCBI lineage: Bacteria > Bacillati > Bacillota > Bacilli > Caryophanales > Bacillaceae > Bacillus > Bacillus sp. F2HM. The sequence goes on along the minus strand of NZ_LRMO01000001.1, from coordinate 244,310 downwards.
TGACACATAACACGGTCCGGCACACTGATAATATTGGCATTGATTTAATTGGTTTTGAGAACGTAGCACCCTCTAAAAAGTATGATCAAGTTAGAAATGGGGTCGTCTCTAGAAACAAAGTATATGAAATTACGAGTGCAGGGAACCCAGCCTATGGCAGCGACATCTCCGCTGGCGGAATTTATGTTGATGGCGGAAAAGACATTGTGATCGATCATAACATCTCACATCACAACGACCTGGGGATTGAAGTCACAAGCGAACATAAAGGAAAAATGGCGGACCGTATCCGTATCGAACACAATCAAGTATATTTAAACCGTTATACAGGCATTTCTATTGGCGGCTATGATAAGAAGCGGGGCGGTACAACCCATACGACGATTTCACATAATACTTTGTACAAAAATGACACAGCCGGCTTAGAAGGCGGTCAATTGCTGATGCAATATCAAGCAGTGAACAATCGAATCACGAATAATATCATGACAGCTAGTGCCTCGCATTACTTAGTCGTGAATCTTTATCAAGTGAACCAAAAGAATACCTTCCAGAAGAACGTTTATGATGACCGCAAAGGTGCGAAAGCATCACAGTGGGTATGGCGCGGGAAATGGATGGAAGGCTACAAAACGTATCTTTCTAAAAGCGGTCAAGATAAAGGATCAGCACATCTCAACCCACAATTTGTGAATGAGAAAAAATATGATTTCCGTCTGAAGAAATCATCACCTGCGAAGAAAATCATCGGAAGCTGATGATATTTTAGAAATTTTCAAAAAAGTCATTGACATTGATGTGACATCACATTAAAGTAAAGAAGACATTTCAACGAAAACAAATTTCATAACGGATCTCTTATCAAGAGAGGCAGAGGGACTGGCCCTATGACGCCCAGCAACCGTTTCTATTTTAGAAATTGGTGCTAATTCCTGCAAAGCTGTTACAGCTTTGACAGATAAGAGAGGAAGACTTCCCGATACATGTTTCATGCAACGGTGATCAAGCCTCTCTTTCCAAGAGAGGCTTTTTTTCGTCTCTTTTTCGAATCAAATGCCTGTTTTACAGGCGTATTTCCACTTTTTTACCTAGTTTTCCGATGTGAAAAATAAAAACAACTCGAGGAGGAACAGCAATGAAGCGTAATCATTTTACATCATTTCTTGTCTTATTAACGGCATTGACCGTCCTGTTAACTGGATGTGGCACCGGATCAAGTGCGGGCTCAAAGGCAAATACGAACGAAAAGGTTTCCTTTGATAATGTACCGAAGCGATTTGCAAAGGGACAGGGGGCAAAAATTAAAGTCATCCGCAAAATTGGAGGAGACGATCATACAGCTCAATTTTTAGCTGGAACGAAGGCAGAAGGTGAGGCACTCGGCTTTAAGGTAGATGTCTACACAGCAAATGGAGATACAGCGAAGTTTCATGATGCCATCTCTCAGGCGCTTGAAGAAAATTACGATGGCTTTATCATCTCTCACGGGGACGACGAGGCGACAGTCGCTGATGTGAAAAAGATCACAGCGAAAGGCATTCCAGTTGTAGCATTTGATTCGAATCCTAAGCTGAAGGACATCAAAGGGGTCACAGTGACATCTCAAGATGACGAACAATTAGCAAAAAAATCATTAGATGCGCTCGTGTCTGATTTTAAAGGAAAAGCAAATATTGCATACCTGTGGGTAGATGGATTCCCGCCAATGGTGAGACGAAATAAGGTCTATCAAGAAACGCTTAAACAACATTCAGGGATCAAGGAGCTTGACCGCTTTGGTATTGCCTCCTCTGATACGTCTGTTCAAACGCAAAATGCAGTAGCAGCCATGCTGAATAAGTATCCAAAGGGCAAGCTGGACGCTATTTTTGCCACATGGGATGCCTTTGCCATTGGGGCAGCAAGAGCGTTAAAGGAAGCAGGAAGAACAGAAGTGAAGATTTATGGGATTGATGTGTCAAATGCGGATCTTCAAGAAATGACGGCGAAGGACAGTCCGTGGAAGTACACAGCAGCGGTTGATCCGAAGCTCATCGGCGCCGTCGACGTGAGGATTCTTGCGAAGAAAATAGCTGGTGAGAAAACACCATCTTCCTATGACCTTGAGGCCTCTCTCATCTCGCAAAAGCAGCTTCAGCAAGCAGGAAAAGCCATTAACATGGTCAATCTTGCAGACGAAGTGAAGGGATTCGGTTCATCGACTGCTTTTGAGGAAGATTGGATGAAGACCTTGAAGAAGCATTATACAAAATAAGTGACGTGCACTCTCTTTTCATAGAGGGTGTTTCGTTTTTCAGATGATATCAAGAGAAGGAGGACACCAATGACAGCGCCGCTTGTTCGTATGAAAAATATTTCAATTGAATTCCCAGGGGTCAAAGCGTTAGATCAAGTAAATTTCACATTAAAAAAAGGGACGGTCCATGCACTGATTGGAGCAAATGGTGCTGGGAAGTCAACGTTAATGAAGGTTCTTTCTGGCGCTCATTCCCACTTCGACGGGACCATCCACATCAATGGCCAGGCGGCAACCATTCAAACCCCAAAGGATGCATCCTCATATGGTGTGCAGACGGTCCATCAAGAAGTGGATACGGCGCTTGTTCCCTACTTAAGTGTTGGTGAGAATATGATGATGCATGAAATTGAGAAAAAAACATTTGTCAGCTGGAAAGAGCTGCATCGCAAGGCGGCTCAGCTATTAAAAGAAATGGACATCGACATTTCCACAAAACGACTTGTCAGCGATCTGACCCTTGCTGAAAAACAGATGGTGCTCATTGCCAAGGCCGTTTCCATTAAATGCAGCATTTTAATCTTAGATGAACCAACGGCTCCGCTTAGTCATGCAGAAACAAGCAAATTATTCTCAATGATTGATCGGTTGAAACAGCATGGGACGGGGATCGTGTTTATTTCTCACCGCATGCCTGAAATTTTCACCATCTGTGATGAACTGACTGTGATGCGAAATGGAACGGATGTCGCAGCTCACCTTGTCAAAGACACAAATCCGCAGCAGGTCATTGAAGAAATGTTAGGTGCCCCATTAGAGGAGCAGTTCCCGTCTCGCAGGCCACTGAAAGATGCACCGATAGTGCTTGAAGTGAAAGAGCTAAACGATCAACATAAATTAAACAACATTCACTTTTATGTCAAAAAAGGAGAAATTCTCGGGATCGCAGGACTTGTCGGTGCTGGTAAAACAGAATTGTGCAAAGCCCTTTTCGGTGCCTCAGAAAAAAAGACGGGGACCGTGCAGCTTCATGGTCAAACCATTCGCATCACATCGCCTCATCAAGCGGTGAGAGCTGGAATGGCGCTTGTGCCGGAAGAGCGGAGAAAAGAAGGGATTCTGACCGAAGAGAGCGTGGGGTGGAACTTAACGGCTGCAAGTCTTCACTCATTTTCACGGATATTCAGCTTCTTACATCGTTCGAAGGAAAAGCGGGAAGCAGGCGACATCGTCAAACGGCTTGGTGTCAAAACGCCGTCGCTTGAAGCAAAGGTGAAGCACCTATCTGGTGGAAATCAGCAAAAGGTTGCCATCGGAAAATGGCTACTGGCTGAGGCAGATGTGTATCTCTTTGATGAACCAACCAAAGGTGTAGACGTTGGAGCGAAAAAAGATATTTTTACTCTGATTGCAGAGCTTGCTGCCCGCGGAAAATCTGTCATTTATGCGTCGAGTGAGCTGTCAGAGATTGCAGGTATCGCAGACCGAGTATACGTGCTATATGATGGCAGCATTGCCCGGGAAATGACCGCACCGACGACTGAAGAGGAGCTTTTATATCATTCAACAGGAGGACAATCATGAGCGAACAACAAATTCCAGCCCCTGTGCAGCAAATCAAAAAACAGCGGCCATCCTTTCATCTGTTTGATTTCTTTTATCAATATGGCACAATCTTAACCATTGTCGTGTTGATTGTGGTATTTGCGGCATCGAATCCAGCGTTTTTGCAATCAGGAAATATCATCAATATTCTACGATCTATCTCAATAGTGACCATCATTGCGGTGGGCTTAACCATCTCATTGGCAGTAAACGGCTTTGATTTATCAGTTGGATCAGTCGCTACGCTATCTAATGCGATTGTCATTTCTATGTTCGTATGGTTCTCGCAAAACCCACTGATTGCAATCCTCTCTGCACTAGCAGCTTCTATCATTGTTGGTTTGCTAAATGCATGGATGATCGTCAAAATGAAAATTCCAGATATGCTCATGACATTAGCCATGATGTTTATCATTCAAGGGCTGGCTCAAACGTATACGAAAGGGGCGACTATTTCTGAAAATATGGTGCTTCCCGATGGCACGTTCTCAACGGGAACGATTCCTGCCTTTTTCAGCAAAATTGGACAGGTGCCATATATCATTCTGATTATGGCTGTCATTGTACTATTTGCGCATGTTTTCATGACCTACACAAAGCACGGCCGATTCATGTACATCATCGGTGGGAATAAGGAAGCGGCTCGATTGTCTGGCATACATGTGAACAAATACAAAATTGCGGCCTATCTGCTTTCTGCGTTATTTGCAGCGATCGGCGGTATCGTACTGGCATCAAGGGTCATGACAGCAGAAATTAATGCGGGTGCACCATATTTAATGGATGGAGTAGCAGCTGCTTTTATCGGCTTTTCCGTCATGGGAGCAGGTAAACCAAACGCATTTGGCACTTTTATCGGAGCTGTACTCATCGGTATCTTACAAAATGGGCTTGTGATGATGTCTGTCCCTTATTATGCAATGGATATTGTGAAAGGCTCTGTGCTGGCCCTTGCGCTGGCGCTGACATATTATAAACAACGAGGCTAACTGCGTATTTTTTAAAACCATTCGAGTCCTCTCTCCGTCTAGTAAACGGAAAGCGGTGCAGCTGCCGTTTCCCAAAAGGAGATGACAAAAAGAAAATGAATATGTCAGCAACTCATGTAGAAGATTTGAAAAATGTCATGGAAGACTGGAAAAATGAACTATTAGTATATAAATTTGCATTAGATGAAATGGATACAAAGTTTTCAATTATCAGCCAGGAGTATAATTTAATCCATGGACACAACCCAATAGAGCATACAAAATCACGAATTAAATCCTTTGAAAGCATAGTGAATAAACTAGCAAGAAAAGGATGCGACATCACGACACAATGTGCCAAGGAGCATATCCATGATATTGCAGGTGTCCGCATCATCTGTTCTTTTATTCAAGATATCTATAACATTATGGATGTATTGAGGCAAAGAGAGGATTTAAAGATCCTTGAAGTGAAGGACTACATTCAACATCCAAAACCAAATGGCTACAGAAGCCTTCATTTAATTGTTGAGATACCTGTCTACTTAACAAATCGTGTGGAGCATGTGAAGGTTGAGATTCAGGTGCGGACCATTGCGATGGATTTTTGGGCGAGTCTAGAGCATAAAATCTATTATAAACTGCAAAACGATGTTCCTCATCAGCTGACTGATGAACTGAAGGAAGCCGCAGATATTGCACATTACTTAGATGAAAAAATGCAGAATATTAAACGAGAAATTGATTAGCACATCAAAAAGCAGCTGTTTTGATCACAGCTGCTTTTTTCATATTAAGGGTTGGTTCCACGGTCTCTCTTTTGAATAATATCTTGAGATTGTGCAGATTGACTGTCTTTTTGAATGAAAGTACCAACAGAAACACCTGTTATCAAGAGGGTTAAAATCGCACTTGTGATGAGCCATTTCTTCATCATACATCACTCCATTTTCTTAACAAGTTTTCAAGGACAACGCCTTGTTTCTAAAATAAGAGGATTCTTCATGAAGCCCAAGATCCGTTAAGTAAGCTGCTGCATCCTGACAAATAGCTTCAAGGTCAACAAGGAAATTCATTGATTCTAATTGATCGCAATAATCCTTGATTTGCTCAATCATGTTGTCTGGCTGAATCATAAGTGTTTCTAAAATGGATAATTTAAGTGAAATGTTTCGTTGTTTTAAATTTTCTGCTTTTTGAAGTGAAAGCTGTACATAATAGTGGAACAAACCTGGCTTTTTCAGCTTAAATAGTGCTTTTGTGTAGGCGTACATGGCAAGTAAATAGCCGCCTGGAGAAGAAGTTTCGAATGATTCTATCATTAAAGCCTTTTCTAGGAGTGGCACAGCTTCACTGTATTCATTTCTTAGACTTTTAATAAAGGCTGCATTGCAATAGGCATGTCCAAGTAAATCTGGATCATCCATCTGTTCTAGTGAATGAATGACTTCTTCGAACAGCGATTCTGACTCATCATATTTCGACTGATCCGCATAATTCAAAGCAAGCATCATTTGACAGCTGATTGATTTTTTCACATAACATGGATCTGCGTCGTAAATAGATGAAGCCATCTTTAAGTGGTGAATGGAGAGAAGCGTGGATCTAATATTATAGTAAAGACACCCTGTTTTATAATGAAATTCGGCTTTTTCAATGTCATCGTGCACGAGATCTAATTTATCCTCGGCCAATTTTAAATGGTGAAATGCCGTATCCTGATTGCCTCTGCGCATTTCATACATCCCTTTAAAGAAATAGAAATAATAGCTGAGCATATCATCCGTACGGATGGCATTTTCATCAACAAAAAGACTATGATCTAACGAAGCTGTATCTTCTATTAGATCTTTAAAACGGTACTCTAGCAGTTGATAGTAAAGTAAGACGTCTTGATTTTCTTCCATTCGATCAAACGCTTGAAGAATGTCTTCTTTTAACTGGATAGCACCTTGTATCTCTCTTTTTTTCATCATGACATACCAATCATTGAGCATATTCGCTACATCAACGGACGACAAAACACCTGCTTCTGCCAATTCATATCCTCCTTTCTTCATCTATCAGTAACCGTTCTTCTGAATCAACTTCCCATATTCCAGTATCTTCTTATATTTTAAGCTCTCTCGTGCAGTTTGTAAAACATGTTTTTTGATGTAAATTCAACCAGTAGTGAAAGAAATAGGGAGCCACTGCTCTTTTTGTATACGCTTACATATTTTTAGGTAAAAAGAGGGTTTTGAAAAAAATATATTACAATATCAATAAAGAGAGGAAGGAAGTTGTTGAGTTTGCTTTCGTATGCAAGGGAGAAACTTCATTTATCAAGGCACTGACTCGTTTTTTGTGAGATTATCTCACATCATAATTGTGAATCACTCTTCTTTTAGAATAAAATGAGTTATTCGCAAAAAAGTAAAATTTAAAGAGACTATTGATCTAGAATTGTATGGATCTTTGGTATTGATAAAAAATATCACACACTATAGATTTAGCGTGGTATAGTATTATTGTTATTGCGAATATTTAGACAAAACTGACAATGGGGGTCGTGTTTTATGAAGAAATCGATGTTATTGATCATGGGACTAATTGTTGTGCTTGTCATGGCAGCCTGTGGATCAAAATCGGACAGTGGTTCGGGAGAAGGCAAAGGCACATATAAAATTGGGATAGATACAACTTATCCGCCATTTGAATTTGAAAAAGGCGGTAAATATGAAGGGATAGACGTTGATTTAATTAATGCAATCGCGAAAGACCAAGGTTTCAAAGTGAAGCTTGAAGCTATGGACTTCTCAGGCATCATTCCAGCGATGCAGGCAGGACAGCTTGATGTTGGAATGGGCGGAATGAGTATTACAGATGAGCGTAAGAAGAAAGTAGATTTCTCAGATCCTTACTTCGACGCTGGACTGACAGTTGTTGTGAAAAAGGACAGCAGCATCAAATCTATTAATGATTTAAAGGGGAAAAAGCTAGCTGTTAAAAACGGGACGACTGGTGCAAAATTCGCATCTGATAACGCTGATAAATATGGGTATGAAGTCGTTCAATTTAATGACAGCCCATCTATGTTCCAGGAAGTATCAAACGGAAATGCAGATGCCTTAATTGAGGATTATCCTGTCATTACGTATGCGATCGCACAACAAGATTTAAAATTGAAAACAGTTGGAGACCGCTTGAATGGAGACCAGTATGGTATCTCTGTCATGAAGGGGAAAAACCAAGACCTATTGAAGAAGATCAATAAAGGTCTTGAGAACCTAAAGAAAAACGGTGAATATGACAAAATTATTGATAAATATTTGAAGTCATAACACAAGCGAGGCGCGCTCCGAGCGCGCTTTCTTTATGTGTCAGCCGTATGTGAATTAGGGAGGGAGAAACATGGATACTATTATTAATGCATTTCCGTATTTAATGGATGGTTTGCAAACCACTTTATATATCTTTGTTGTTGCCATCATTTTAGGGTTTATCATCGGGTTAATTGTGGCATTATTCCGTCTGTCACCATTTAAAATCTTAAATTTCATCGCACTCGTTTTTGTGAATGCCATTCGAGGTACACCATTTATTGTACAGCTATTCTTCATTTATTTTGGTTTGAATACACTTGAATTCATTTCGCTTGATCGAGTGCCTGCAGGAATTATTACAGTAGCGATTAATGCAGGGGCTTATTTCTCAGAAATTATTCGTGCAGGGATTCAGTCTATTGATAAAGGACAAACAGAAGCTGCGCGCTCTTTAGGCTTTACAGGGGGGCAAAACATGCGCTTTATCGTCCTTCCGCAGGCATTCCGCCGGATGCTCCCAGCGATTACAAACCAGGCCATCATCAGCTTGAAGGATACATCTCTCTTATCTATTATCGGGATTGCCGATATTATGCAGCGAGGACAAGTTCAAGCATCGGCTACATTTGATCCTTTGAATGTCTGGCTTATTGTCGGTGTCATTTATTTCGTGATCATTTATTTACTTTCTCTACTGGCTAGCTACGCAGAAAGGAGATTTGATATCAAATGAGTATGATTACGGTGAAAAACTTAAAGAAATCTTTTGGCGATCACGAAGTGTTAAAGGATATTAACGCAGTCATCGAGGAAAAGGAAGTAGTGTGTGTCATTGGTCCTTCTGGATCAGGGAAAAGCACGTTTCTAAGATGCCTGAATAAATTAGAAGATATCACGGCTGGAGAAGTCGTTGTCCACGGACACACGATTACAGACCCAAAAGTGAATATCAATAAAGTACGACAAGAAGTAGGCATGGTGTTTCAGCACTTTAATTTATTCCCTCATAAAACCGTTTTAGAAAATATCACGATTGCACCGATCAAGGTAAAAGGCATCGAGAAGAAGGCAGCAGTCGAAAAAGCGTTAGACTTGCTTGAAAAAGTCGGCTTAAAAGACAAAGCTCAAAGCTTTCCTAATCAATTATCTGGTGGACAAAAACAGCGTGTCGCCATTGCAAGAGCCTTGGCAATGGACCCGAAAGTACTATTATTCGATGAGCCGACATCGGCTCTTGATCCTGAGGTTGTGGGGGATGTATTAGCTGTAATGAAACAATTAGCTGTCGAAGGCATGACAATGATTGTGGTCACACATGAAATGGGCTTTGCAAGAGAAGTAGGAGATCGTGTCATCTTTATGGATGGCGGATATATTGTCGAGGAAGACAAACCGGAAGCTCTCTTTGGGAACCCGCAGCATGAGCGTACAAAATCATTTCTTAGTAAAGTGTTATAAAAAAAGAGTAAGGGCATGTATATGCTCTTACTCTTTTTTTATGAATAAATGGAGAGATTTAGCGGCCCCATTTCCTAGGAAATATTAGCGCTGGAAGAATTCGATCCATTCTTGGTCTGGTCCTCTGAAAAAGAAGTAGCAATATCCATTTGGTAATGTCGTGATTTCTTCATCAATTAATTCAATTTGCAGCTTTTGAATACGATTGAATTCAGCATGAATATTGTCTGTTGTGAAAGCGAGATGATGGACCTTCCCTTCAGATGGCAGGTCACTGCTGTAGCCTTGGATGAGCTCAATTTCCGTTTCGGTTTCATCTTTAAAACCGAGAAAGGCAAGCTCAATCACTCCATTTGTATGAGTGATGCGGTCCTTTAATTTCATGCCCACCACTTTTTCATAAAAATCAATCGATTGATCAATATTCGAAACCATAATACCTGTATGATCTAAGCGTAATGTCGTCAAACGAAGTGCCTCCTCTATGTCATGTTGATATTTTTCTCCTCATCTTATCATAATAGAAGTAACGTATACATTCATATGGTAGGATAGAGAGAGTCAATTTAGGATAAGGATGACACAAATGAAAAAAATCTCATTAAAACAAACATTTGCGGAGCAAGTGAAAAAAGGATATCCGCTCATTTCCAAAGATGCAGTATCGCATGTGAACGGTGTACGGGAAGGCGAGCTCATTGAATGGGTAGATGAGCGAGGCGCTTTTTTAGGAAAAGGGTATTATGGTGTACAAAATAAAGGAATCGGCTGGGTCCTAACCTTTGATGCGAACGAAAAAATAGATCAAGCTTTCTTTGACTCTAGGCTTGAGCAGGCGGCGAAAAGCAGAACGCATTTATTTCGTGATGCACAGACGACTGCTTTCCGCGTCTTCAACGGAGAGGGTGATGGAATTGGCGGCGTCACGATTGATCATTATGACGGATTCTACCTCATCCAATGGTATAGCGAAGGAGTCTATACATTAAAGGAAGATGTATTGGCTGCACTTGAGCACGTATATCCAGACTATAAAGGCATTTATGAAAAGAAACGATTTGATACGTCTGGACAGTATATAGAAGATGATGATTTTGTGAAGGGAGAGAAAGGTGAATTTCCTCTCATCGTGAAAGAAAACGGGATGAAAGTGGCGGTTTACTTAAATGATGGCGCGATGACGGGTATCTTCCTTGATCAGCGTCATGTGAGAAAAGCGATCCGAGACCGTTATGCAAAAGGAAAGACTGTGCTCAATACATTTTCTTACACAGGCGCTTTCTCAGTGGCAGCTGCGCTTGGTGGAGCGAGCTGTACGACAAGTGTGGATGTTGCAAACCGCAGCTTGAAAAAAACATCTGAGCAGTTTGAAGTCAATGGTATTGATGTGGACGGGCAGGATATCAAAGTTATGGATGTCTTTAAATATTTTCCGTTTGCAGCGAAAAAAGGCTGGACCTATGATCTCGTCATCTTAGACCCGCCTTCCTTTGCACGAACGAAAAAGCACACATTCAGTGCGGCGAAGGATTATAAGAAGCTATTAAAAGAAGCCATCCAAATTACAGCTGAGAACGGCGTCATTGTGGCATCAACGAATAGCAGTGCGTTTGGCATGAAGAAATTTAAAGGGTTTATTGCACAGGCTTTTAAAGAATCAGGGCAAACCTATCGGATACTTGAAGAATATACACTTCCTGAGGATTTCCGTACAACGAAGAATTATCCCGAAGGAAACTATTTAAAGGTTGTCTTCATACAAGCATAAGAAAAAGCCATTTCCGATAAGGAATGGCTTTTTTCTATAAGGCAAACGACATAAGGATAGGCGCTGCACATAATGTAATAATGGCTGAAATAATCATCGATACACTTGAGATCGTCCCTGAGACGGAGCTCATTTCAAAGGCCTTCGATGTTCCTGCACCGTGTGCACCTGTTCCAAGCAGGACGCCCATGGCAATGTCATTATCGATGCGGAAATAACGGATCACCATTGGACCGATAATCGATCCAAACAGTGCGGTTAAAATGACAAATACGGCCGTAACGGACGGCATGCCGCCGATCATTTCTGACACACTCATCGCTACAGGTGTTGTGACCGATCTTGGGACAAGGCTCTCAATAAGGCCTGTGTCCAGATGAAACAACTTGGCGATAAATGCCGTTGATAAGATCGCAATGACAGAGCCGCAAGCCACATTCAAAATAATTTCCACTGCATGCTTCTTCAGGATATGAAAATACTTATATAAAGGAATGGCAAAAGCAACAGTCGCAGGCTGCAGCATATTCGTGAGCCATTTCCCGCCTTGATTATAAGCATCGTAAGGAATGTTGACGATTAACAGCAAGACGACAAGGACAAGCGGAGTGACAAGTAACGGTGAGACATAAACCTTCGGATGCCGTTTGTACACCGCTTTTGATCCGAGATATAAAAGAACTGTTAAAATCAGAAATAGTCCGCCAACTAACATAGCTTTTTCCGCTCCTTTCGTTTCGCAATCATTTGCGTCATGATACCAGTTGAGAGCATAACCACAAACGTACTAATTAAGACGACAAGGACAATACTTGTGCCAGATTGAGAAAGCAGTTTTCCATAATCAATGACACCAACTGCTGATGGAATAAAGAAAAGCAGCAGTTCTCCGAGCAGCCATACGGCGCCAAGTTCTATCCATTTTAATTGAATGATCTTAAAATGAAGTAATAAGAAAATGACAAGAATGCCTAAGATCGTGCCCGGAATTCTTAAATGCAAAAAGGCCGCCAGCACATTCATGAATTTCGCAAAAATAAACAAGGCCATAATCTGAAGGGCAGCAATGAGCGGCGTTTTGAGCAATTTCACTTTCTGTTCACTCCTTTTTCTATATAAATTGTTCAGTGTTTCACAAAAACATGACAACGTTCCAAGTGATGAGCTTACTTTAAAGTGTACAGCACGTTCAGTTATAGGTAAAATACATATATCGAATAGTAATTATTCCTTTTGTCTATAGGAAGGATGAAGCATGTGGACATCAGACATTTAACATATTTTTTAGAAGTGGCAAGGTTAAAGAGCTTCACGAAAGCATCGCAGTCCCTTTACGTATCGCAGCCGACCATTTCCAAGATGGTCAAAAACCTGGAGGATGAGCTGGGGGTCCAGTTGTTTTACCGCAATGGCCGGCAGGTTGAAATGACAGATGCTGGCCAAACCATGTATACACAGGCGAGTGAAATCACACAGTCATTTCAGAATTTAACGAGCGAATTAAATGATTTAATGAATGTGAAAAAAGGGCATATTCGAATCGGACTGCCGCCGATGATTGGGTCAAGTTTCTTCCCGAATGTCATGGGGGAATTCCGTCAGCAATATCCAGATGTCACATTTCAATTGGTTGAGCACGGCTCTATTAAGGTAGAAGAAGGAGTTGAGGATGGGTCGCTTGATATTGGTGTCATTGTTCTGCCTGCAAATGATAAAATTTTTCATACGTACACCATTATTAAAGAGAACATGAAGCTCGTGACGCACCCATCCCATCCGATGGCTGGTCGTGAGGAGGTACATTTAGCTGATTTAAGGGAAGAGTCTTTTATTTTCTTTAGAGAAGATTTTGTTCTGCACAGCCGGATTTTGAATGAATGTATGAATGCGGGATTTCGGCCAAATGTCATTTATGAAACGTCTCAGTGGGATTTCATTAGTGAAATGGTAGCTGAAAACTTAGGGATTGGACTTCTGCCAGAACGAATCTGCCGTGATCTTGATCCTGAAAAGGTAAGGGTCATTTCCCTAAACCCATCGATCCCGTGGCATTTAGGTGTCATTTGGCGTAAAGACCGCTATTTGTCGTTTGCGGCAAGAGAATGGTTAAAGCATACGAAATCCTACGTGTGGGATGCAGAGTAAAAGGGAGGACGATACGGATGAAAACAAGCTGCGCGTCTCATTTATTGGAGAAGGTTCGAGAAAAAAATCCACTCGTTCATAATATCACCAATCAAGTCGTGACGAATTTTACAGCGAATGGACTGCTTGCTTTAGGTGCTTCGCCGGTCATGGCAAACGCCAAAGAAGAAGTGGCTGAAATGGCGCAATTAGCGGATGCACTTGTGCTTAATATTGGCACACTGACCAGAGAGACGGTGGAAGCTATGATACTCGCTGGACAAGCCGCCAATGAAAAAGGTGTACCTGTTTTGTTAGATCCTGTCGGCGTCGGTGCGACAACGTTTCGAGCGAATGCCGCTAAACAGCTGTTAAAGAAAGTGAAAATGACCGTTGTCAGAGGAAATGCTGCTGAAGTGGCTCATTTACTTGGAGTGGATGGCTGGGAGTCAAAAGGCGTTGATGCGAAAGCGGCGAATGGAGATGTATCGGCATTAGCCAAACAAGCGTCTATTGCACTTCAGACAATAGTGGTAATCACAGGAAAAGTCGATGTGGTGTCAGATGGAGATGAGGTGCTGTCCATTCATAATGGACATGAATGGCTCACCAAGGTGACGGGAACCGGCTGTTTGCTGACGTCAGTCATCGGGGCATTTTGTGCAGCAGGTGAACAGCCGCTTCATGCGTCGGCCGCTGCATTGCTGTTTTATGGTGTCGCCGCTGAAAGGGCAGCTCTGAGCGCAAAGGATAAAGGACCGGGAACTTTTCAAATGGAATTGTTAAACGCACTATCACACACAACCGGTGAAGATGTGCTGACACTAGGGAAAATAGGGGGAGTTTCACATGACAAAGGCTGAGCAACAGCAAATCAAACAGCAATTATCGGTTTATTTTATTATGGGCACAGCGAATACAACGAGGCAGCCGCTTGATGTTGTGAAAGAGGCCATTCAAGGCGGAATCACCATGTTTCAATTTCGTGAAAAGGGTGAAAAGGCTTTGCAGAGTGATGAGAAGAAACAATTGGCTCGTCAAATTCAAGCGCTTTGCCAAGAAGCAAAAGTTCCTTTTATTGTGAATGATGATGTACAGCTAGCGATTGATCTTGATGCAGATGGCGTTCATGTTGGACAGGAAGACACAAATGCAAAAGACGTCAGAGAAAGGATCGGGAATAAAATATTAGGCGTGTCGACGCATAACCTAGACGAAGTAAAACAAGCCATGAAGGACGGAGCAGATTATGTCGGGATGGGCCCAGTCTATCCAACAGAAACGAAAAAGGATACACGCAGTGTCCAGGGTGTGTCTTTGATCACTGAAGTCCGCCGTCATGGCCTTCAGATTCCGATTGTAGGTATCGGAGGGATCACATACGATAACGCTGCACCAGTGATACAAGCTGGGGCAGACGGTATAAGCATCATTAGTGCTATTAGCCAGAGCGCCGATCCAAAAAAAGCAGCAGAAGAGCTGAAATCACTTGTTGTAGCAGAAAAAGCATCTCTTTAATCTGAAGGAGACATGGATGGAATCAATTCATGTCTTTTCTTATGCCGGGGAAAATAGACAGGATAGAAACAATTGTGTACAATCACGTTAGTTCGATTGTTTTCGAAATGACAGGTAAATAAAGGAGAATGAACATGGAAGTGCTCGATACGTATTTTCGCCGGTATGATGAAGCAGGAAAAGGGCAGGAGCAGCTGGATGAATTGCTGGCATTGTTTTCTGAAGATGTCATGATTGTCTTAAATGGCGCACAAAAGCCTGGTATCCAAGCATTCACACAGTTTTTGAACACATTTTTCCACGTGCATGAAGACATTAAGCATATGTGGGATGGGTGGATGAAAAGAGAAGATGGAAAGTATGAAACAAACTGGGCCGTTTGCGGAAAGCTTTCGGATGGCCGTGTTTATACAGCAGAAGGAATTGATATCGCAGAGCTGGACGACCAAGGGAAGATCGTTTATTTAGAAAACGTTCCGAAAAACCCAGAGTTATTCCAGCGCTATTAAAAAGCAGGCTGAGCAGCCGGCTTTTTTATTTATCTATAGAATATGCTTCAATGGCTTCTTGAGCAGATGTTTCTTTATCAAAAATGCATTATCATAGGTTTCGTCTGGAAAGCCTTGTTCGACTTTTTCCTTCACTTTACGGCGGTTTTTAGCTTTTACCAAGACAATTCGTTCTTCAAAGATTTTATCAGGTATACTGCTTGGCGTTGAGATGGATTCAAATAATAATTTTGCAGAATAAATCCTTTGCATATGTCATCCCACTTCTTTCATGTCGTTTTAAATAATTTCCAGTATGTGTATAACATGATAACATAGGAATGACATCTTGCAGGGGATACATAACTATAAATAGATTCATTACGGGGAGGGATAGGAATGAAGAGTGTGGTGGATAACAGAGGGGAAGTTCATGAAATTCTGTTAATCATTATTACATGCTGCTCTCTAATCACGTTTAGAAGGATGGCCAGATTAGAGAAGTATAAAAATAAATTAAAAAGCCAATTTATACCTTACTGAGACTTGAACAGAAGATCACAAATACAGCCGGCTGAGCAGCCGGCTTTTCCTTATGAATCAGTATCCATATGCATGCCTGTATGTGCCTTTACTTGAATTTCCGTAAAGGTGTCTTCATCTGCTTTTTCAGAGGAGAATATCGTGCCTAAGTATGCGGCAAGGAATCCGAGTGGAATCGAGATAATCCCAGGGTTCGACAGCGGGATGAGCGGCTCTCCTGTGAAGATGGCTGCTCCTGATGGGTCCCAGACGCTTGGGCTGAGCGCGACGATGATCAGTGCGCTCAGAAGGCCTGTTAAGCTTCCTGCGATGGCACCCGTAGAGTTAAATCGTTTCCAAAAAACAGTGAAGATAATCAAAGGTAAATTCGCACTCGCCGCCACTGCGAAGGCAAGAGACACAAGAAAAGCGACGTTTAAGGACTGGGCAAATAATGCAAGAACGATAGAGAGGATCGCCACGCCGATGGAAGCAAAGCGTGCCGCCTTCACCTGCTCCCGCTCACTCGCTTTTCCTTTGCGGATAATTTGACTATAAAAATCATGCGCAAAGGCAGACGCGGCGGATAGGACGAGACCCGTTACCACCGCCAAAATAGTCGCAAAGGCAATAGCGGAAACAAAGGCAAATAACAAATCTCCTCCAAGAGCTTGAGCGAGCAGTGGAGCGGCCATATTTCCTGCTGCATCTGCTGCTGTGATCGCTTCTGTTCCAACAAATGCAGCAGCGCCGAAGCCAAGGAAAACAGTCATTAAATAAAAGATACCGATGATCCACGTAGCGGATAGAACAGATTTACGCGCAGAAATGGCATCTTTGACCGTATAAAACCGGATTAAAATGTGCGGCAAACCTGCTGTCCCAAGCACTAAAGCAAGGTTCAAAGACAGTGTCTCTAAAGGCACATCATATTTATTTCCCGGGTGAAGAAATGCCCCACCGAGCGGGGTCGCTGTTTTCATCTGTTCAAACATCTTCAGCAGACTAAAATCAAACTTTGCAAACACAAGCAGAGAAATAATGAGCGTCCCAAGCATGAGAAGCACAGCCTTTGTGATCTGTACCCAGCTAGTCGCAATCATGCCGCCAAACACGACATAAATGGTCATTAGGACACCTACGATCAGCACCGCGATCCAGTAATCAATGCCAAGAAGCAGCTTGATTAATGCACCTGCCCCAACAAGCTGTGCAATCATATAAAAAGTGGAAACTGTAATGGTATTAAAGGCGGCAACCCCTCGAATAGCAGGGCGCTTAAACCGTGCAGCGATCATATCGGCCATCGTATATTTTCCCAGATTTCGTAGCGGTTCAGCCACAACGTAAAGAACGACAAGATACGCTACTAGAAAACCAATGCTATAGAAAAAGCCGTCAAATCCGTTTAACGCGATCATTCCAGCAATCCCTAAAAATGATGCAGCAGACATATAGTCTCCAGCAATGGCAAGGCCGTTTTGAAACCCAGTCAGACCTCCGCCTGCTGTGTAAAAATCACTCGCATTGCTTGTTTTTTTCGCAGCAAAATATGTGATGACCAATGTGAGCCCTACGATCGCTACGAACAAAATAAAAGCGGTCATGCTCATTCGTCATCACCTCTTGATTCAGTTTTTAAAGCGCTTACATAATTGTCGAACTTAGCTGCTTTTTTTGCATAAAGTCCACATAAAACCCAGGTCATGACAAATTGTGTGAGGGCGAATAACCAAGCCCATGAGATCGCGCCAATTGCCGGCGTGTTCAAAAAGGTGAAGTAGGATGTAGCAACCGGAAGTGAAAAGTAAAAGAGAAAAAAGAAAATCGTCATCGGTACGATAAATCTGCGTTTTTCCTCAAGAAGTTTTCGAAAATCCTCTGAAGCGGCAACCTTCTTATAATGAACTTTTTTGTCTGCCATTGTTTCCTCCTTTGTACGAATTAGGGACAAGGTACTCCAATGCATATGAGACGATCTGGCTGTTTATGACAGTATATCATAAAAAAGGCACCCGAAAAGGGTGCTTTCTATCGATAATTTGCAAGAAATGTTTGTCTCGCTTTTTCATATGCTTCTGCGTCGAAATGATCTCCGCATTTATGAATACACCAAGGCTCTTCTTGTTTTGCAATCCCAACTTCATAGCCCTGCTGAGTGAATTCAAAGGACTGCGAGACATCATAAAAATGAAAGCCGTCAAAGAGGTCCTCACGCCACCTCACATCGTATTGTGTTGCCATGAATATACCATCAATGGCCGCAGCTTTGATATAATCTTGCGCTTCGGGCTGCTGACGGTCTCTTTCAAACGAAAGCAGCTGATAGGTGTCGTGACGATATTCAATGACTTTTCCCCTGCAATCAGAACTCTCCCACCAAATTCCATTGTCAGGCACGTTTTCTGCTCCAATCACGCCAACCATGCCAAGTGAAGGATTTTGTAAAAAAAGCGGGATGAGTTCAAGCAGCATATGCTGTTTGACAATCAAGGTATCCTGATGAAGATAAATTTTAAACTGAGCTGGATGAGTAATGGCTTCATTGTATGCAGAGGTCATACTTGATGCATATCTGATTGGTAAGACCTCCACATGGTATCCATGAGGAGCCGGAAGTGAAGCGAGCTGCCGGAAGCAAGCTTGAAACATCGATTCATCATTCACACATATAACAAACAGAATCGTCGGATTACTCATGAAATGGAACCGCCTCGACCACATATTGATAGGCTGTAGAAGACTCGTGAAAATCAGAACGAATGCCGTGTTTCATGAGTAATTCATGTAAATCATTCAACACGCTTGCATAGGAAGGATGCTGTACGCGAATGGTCTCGAATTCGCGAATGCGAAAACCCGCTGAATGAAAGAGTGCATGTATTTCGTGAAGGGTGAAGAAACGTAAATGTGTTTGATCCATTAACCCTGCATCTGTATAAGTAAATCTGCCGGCTAGTAATTCTAAAACCGTTGAAATGTGGCCGATATTTGGAATAGATGACAGGATGGCACCCTCTTTTTTAAGGAAGGGTTTCACCTTTTTTAAAACGGCCCAAGGGTCCAATAAATGCTCGAGGACGTCTCCGAAAATGATGCAGTCAAATTGTTCATGTTGATAAGGGAGAGCCATCTGTTCAATATTTCCGCAGAGAACATGATCCAGCTCTTGCTTAGCCTCTTTTGCTGCATCTTCAAATGACTCAATGCCATAAATGGTCCGGCCCTTTTGTTTCAGTACTTTTCCAAGCTTGCCTGTGCCGCATCCGATATCCAATAAAGACGTCCATTCCGCGCGAATACGGCTGACGATGACCGGGTTTACCCCATGATAATACTGATCCTTTTTTTGGTGATAATACGAAAGGGAATCTGAACTCACGCTCTACCCACCTTTCTGCTTTCTCGTTGTTTTCATGCTTAATATATGGGTGAGCAGCTTGGTTTTATAACGAGAGAAGGACAATTTTCATGAATGACGGCTAAAAAAGGGATCATATAAAGAACAGGAAATGGACTGTCCTCCTAATATAGAAAGACAGAACCCCATTGAGTGAAGGGATTGGTATGGAGAGGTGTTCAATTATTGTAGCGTATCGTCATGAAAGGATTTTCAAAAGGTCAATTGACAGGTCAGAACTTATAGCCAAAGCAGTCTGAAAGACAAAGGATAACGGCGTTGATTTACGGTTTGTTTATCATCTTCTGATCACCGTTGGATGTTAAAAAAGCTTGTATTTCTTCGATGCCTAGTCCAATTTTTTTCGCTTCCTGAATCAAATAAACCCACTCTTCGTCAACTCTTCTTTTCACTTGCGTATCCATAATATCCTCCAGTTCAATAAGACATATTCACTGCAACCAATGACTTGAACAAACCGTCTAGTAACTGTACGTGTGGTTGAAAACAGCGCAAAATAAATTTTTGTCGAAAAATGATGACATTTAACCTATTTTGTAAAATCTATCACCTACCACGTCCCTAAAAAAATGACTAAAAAACCCATAAATATTGAAATCTTACTTCTAATAATAAACAATTGTAAAGTCAGTTGAAAGATTATAAATTAAAATAATGATAAAGACCTAAAACATTTGACTCATATAAACCAATTGTGTTGACATTTGCCATCGAGTAGAACAAATTTCATCTTTGCAGGACATACATATTGTTCGTTTGGGAAGTTCTTCTCAAGATGGTATTCTAAAAGAAACAGAAACCACCAAGAAGGAATGAAGAAAGACATGTATAGCCTTTTTCAAAAGTATCAAGAAGTTGTCATGTATCTTGTGATGGGTGTGTGTACAACCATTGTCAATATCGTCAGCTTCTATTTATTCGTTGAGATGTTTTCCATGGATTACAAAACAGCTACGGTTGTTTCATGGGTATTTGCTGTTCTCTTTGCTTATATCACCAATAAGAAGTATGTCTTCAAGCAAAAGGCTCGTGACACAAAAAGCCTCATGCGTGAGCTTTCTTCATTTTTTAGTGTCCGTCTCATGTCTCTAGGTGTAGATCTGGGGCTGATGATTTTATTTGTGAGCCAAATGGCGCTCAATGAAACCGTCGCAAAAATTCTCGTCAACTTTGTGATTGTGGTGGTCAATTATGTCGCCAGTAAGTGGTTCGTCTTCAAGAAAACAAAAGAAGATGCGATTTAACACATAAAAAAAGATAGGTGATGTGAAATGAGCAGCAGGCCAGACGACTTATATGATGCCATATATCAACAAACAGAAAAGCAGCATGAACAAGTGCTGAGGCTAGTCAAAGAAATGACCGCACATCCAGAAGCGTTTTCGGAACAAGAAAAGGAAAAGATCAACCGAATGGACATTGCGCTTCAAACGGCAACGGACATTTTAGAAAACTTAATGACCCCTGATACGCAAATGACCATTGTTTTAAGACAAGGGAGAATTCATGTTGACCTGTCAAAAGCGTAAAAGAAGCAGCCAATGATGCAGCGGCTGCTTTTTATTATGCATCGCTTGTTTCCCGCAGTTGCTTTGGAGACATGCCGATTTTCTTTCGAAAGACTTTATTCAAGTAATTCGCATTTCGGTAGCCGCACTGTATGGCGATTTCTTCAATCGAGTATTTCGTTGTTTTTAGTAATGTTTCCGCCTTTTCTAACCGGATATTGGTTAAGTAGTGAATAGGTGTGAAGCCAGTGGCCTTTTTGAATTCTCTCGTAAAATGACTTTTGGATAAACGTGCCGCAGCTGCCATATCGTCTGGGCCAATTTCCTCGTGAAAATGATGGCTGGCAAACAAGGCCGCTTGGACGATAGGCTCAGGCCATTTCTCCATTTGTCCCTCAAGCTTTGGCAAATATGAATACAGTTCCATGACAAATTGATAAGCAAGGCTAGACCCCTCAAATGGATTGGTTATCCGTCTTTCACTGGCTTCATCATAAATTTTCTTCAGCAGGCGGATCGGTTTGGAATGAGGATGAAAACGCATGACCTGCTTTCCTTGATCTATAAATTGGTCAAAGCAAAGATCGCAGGCTTCCCCATAAAGCGTCAAATAGAGAAATTCCCAATGCTCACTGTCCTCTGGAAAATAATATTGATAGGCACTAGGGCTTTTCACAAGAAAGGCCTGCCCCGGCAAGACTTTAAACCGCTTCTGTCCGATTTCAATCATGCCATGTCCAGACAGTGTGAGCTGAAAGATGCACTTGCCCTGATCCTTCCGCTCCACGCCATTCCAGCTGTATAACGAAGATGATTGAACCTCCCAGCCAACAGACCATATTTGTGCCGGCAATGTAACATCAGAATGGTGAAAACGAAATGCAAATGCTTCCTTCTTCAAATTGGAAAACCTCCTTCACAGCAAAAAACAACCTTTTTCTATTTTGAATCATGGTACACCTCATATCACATCGTACCATTCACAGCAAAAAAAGGGTATTTTTTAACGATTTTTTTACCATTGAACTTACGCAGTTCAGGCAACTAAAATAAGAGTATCAGAAGAGAAAAGGGGAATGGATATGATCGATATGTTACGCACGGCATTTCACCAGCAATTTGGGGATAGAGAAGAAGAACTTCGCTATTTTTTTGCCCCGGGAAGAGTGAACTTGATTGGTGAACATACAGATTACAATGGAGGTCATGTATTCCCTTGTGCGCTCACTCTCGGTACATATGCAGCATGTGCAAAGCGGACAGATGGCCGCGTGAGAATGTATTCCTTGAACTTTGATGGCGATGGTGTGAAAGAATTCGACCTTTTTGAAATCGCTTACTTAGAATCGGACGGCTGGGCGAATTATCCGAAGGGTGTGTTCCATCAGTTTATCGAAGCAGGGATGAAGATAGAAGAAGGCTTTGACATTGTATACGGCGGCAATATTCCCAATGGCGCAGGCCTGTCTTCCTCTGCCTCGATTGAACTTGTCACCGCCGTCTTCATCAATGAATGGCATTCATTTGGCGTTTCAAATGCCCGTCTTGCCCTCCTTTCGCAGCGTGCAGAAAATGAATTTATTGGCGTCAATTGCGGCATCATGGATCAGTTTTCAATTGCTCTTGGAAAAGAAGATCACGCCATCTTGCTCAATTGCGATACCCTTGATTTTCAATACAGTCCGTTTCGGCAAGAGGGACTGGCGCTTGTCATTGCCAATACAAACAAAAAGCGGACACTGGCAGACTCCAAATACAATGAACGCCGGTCAGAGTGTCAATCAGCTTTAAACGATTTACGAAAAGAAATCGATCTTGCCCACTTATGTGAGCTCACGGCAGATGAATTTGCCGAACATGCCCATTTGATTCAGGATGAAACATGCCTCAAACGTGCAAGACACGTAGTGACAGAAAACGAGCGGACCATAAAAGCAGTCAAATTTCTGAAAGATGATAAAATGGAAGAAATAGGCGCCCTCATGAAGTCTTCTCATCTCTCTTTAAAGAATGATTATGAAGTGACTGGATTTGAACTAGATACACTTGCAGAAGCCGCTTGGCTCCATCCTGGAACCATTGGCTCTCGTATGACGGGCGCGGGTTTTGGCGGCTGCACGATCAGTATTGTGAAAGAAAAGCAGCTGGCATCATTTATAAAAGAAACGGGTGCGATTTATCAAGAGAAGACAGGCATTCAAGCCGCTTTTTACACAGCTGGAATTGGAGGCGGCGCAAGAGAACTCACGAAGGAGGAAGTGTAATGACAATTTTAGTGTGCGGGGGAGCAGGATACATTGGCAGCCATGCGGTAGCGGCTCTTTTAGCGAAAGGTGAACAAGTGGTGGTAGTGGATAATTTGCAGACAGGCCACAAAGAAGCTGTTTTGGAGGGAGCTGTTTTAGAAGAGGGAGATTTACGAGATCAAGATTTTTTAAGACAGGTTTTCAAAACACATCAAATAGAAGCGGTGATGCACTTTGCCGCAGATTCACTTGTCGGCGAGAGTGTAACAGACCCGCTAAAGTACTATGACAACAACGTTGGAGGAGCAACAGCCTTACTTCAGGTGATGAATGAATTTGATGTGAAACACATCGTTTTCTCTTCAACCGCTGCCACATATGGTGAACCAAAGCGAGTGCCGATCGTTGAAACGGATGAGACGAATCCAACCAATCCTTATGGAGAAACGAAACTAGCCATTGAAAAAATGCTGAAGTGGTCTGAGCAGGCATATGGAATGAAATACGTCGTGCTTCGCTACTTTAATGTAGCTGGCGCTCATACAGAAGGACTTGTCGGAGAGGATCATCAGCCTGAGACACATCTCATTCCGATCATTCTGCAAGTGGCTTTAGGAAAACGAGATCAGATCATGATTTACGGTGATGATTATGAGACAGAGGATGGCACGTGTATTAGGGATTACATTCATGTCATGGATTTAGTAGACGCGCACATCTTAGCTGTTGATCGTCTGCGCGCTGGAAAAGAAAGTGCAACATATAACTTAGGGAATGGCACTGGTTTCTCCGTGAAGCAGGTAGTAGATGCTGTTAGAAACGTCACGGGGCATGCGATCCCAGCACAGGTGGCTGACAGACGCGCGGGAGATCCAGCAAAGCTGATTGCTTCTTCTGAAAAAGCACTGCAAGAATTAGGGTGGACACCTCAATATGCTGACCTTCACACCATCATTCAAAGTGCGTGGGATTGGTTTCAGAAGCATCCAGACGGCTACCAGAGTAAATAACGCATAACAGGCAGGCAAGAGAGGGGACAGAGAGAATGGCGGTTGATATTTTTGAAAAACTGGAACAGCTGATTCAATACGGGATCAATCAAGAGCTGATCACACGACTAGATATCGATTATACGAGAAATCGGCTGCTTGAGGTGCTTGGGCTGGATGAAGCTGAGCCGAGAACAGTCTCAGGGGAGGCGGAGCTTGAAGACATCTTAGTGCCGATGCTGGATTGGGCAGTTGAGACTGGCCTTATCCCTGAGGGGACGGATACGTATCGCGATTTACTAGATGCGAAAATCATGGGATGCTTGGTGGCGCCTCCAAGTGTCATCTACGCAAAGTTTGAAGAGAAACGCCAGCATGAAGGGCCAGAGGCGGCTACAAGCTGGTTCTATGAAATGCAGAAGCACGCACACTATATTCATACAGGCAGAATCGCCAAAAATGTGCAGTGGTTTACACCAACAGATGATGGCGTGCTGGAGATCACAATTAATCTATCAAAGCCGGAAAAGGACCCAAAAGCAATCGCTGAAGCCAAAAAGCTTAGTCAAAAACAATATCCTCTTTGTCTCCTTTGCAAAGAAAACGTTGGGTTTGGGGGGCGGATCAACCATCCAGCGAGACAGAATCACCGGATTATTCCTGTGACACTCACAGATGAATCTTGGTTTCTACAATTTTCACCTTATGTGTATTACAACGAGCACTGCATTGTGTTCAAAGGCGAACATGAGCCGATGAGCATCACCAAAAAGACCTTTGAACGATTGCTTTCTTTCATATATATATACCCGCACTACTTCATCGGATCGAACGCCGACCTTCCGATTGTCGGGGGCAGTATATTAAGTCATGACCATTTTCAGGGCGGTGCGCATGAATTTCCGATGGCGAAAGCGGAGGTGGAAGATGTCTTTTCTCTGAATGCCTTTCCGAATGTGAGGGCTGGCATTGTGAAATGGCCGATGTCTGTCATCCGGCTTCGAAGCAGCGACCGGCAGACGCTTGCAGACGCCGCAGACTTTATCTTAACCAAGTGGAAAATGTACTCAGATGAAGAAGTAGAGCTGCTAGCTCATACAGGAGAGACACCGCATAATACCATTACACCCATTGCACGCCGTCATGGCGATGACTATGAATTAGATCTAGTGCTGCGCAATAATCGTACAAACAAGCGGCACCCGGATGGAATTTTCCACCCGCACGAAGAAGTCCATCATATTAAAAAAGAGAATATCGGATTAATTGAAGTGATGGGTCTTGCAGTTCTTCCTGGTAGATTAGCAGAGGAATTAAGTCAATTAAAAGAAGCGCTCTTATCCAAAAACCCCCTTGAAGAAATCAAAGCCCGCCCTGCTATCACGAAACACGAAACATGGGCAAAGCGTCTGCTTGAAGAGAATACCTTTACAGAGGACAATACAGAAGCCATTTTACAAAAAGAAGTCGGTATGATTTTTTCTCGTATTCTCTCACAGGCGGGTGTGTTTAAAAGAACCGAGCAAGGGAAAACAGCTTTTAAACGTTTCATTCATACACTCATATAGGCAGGTGATTAGATGATTGAACAAGTAAGAACATTAATGGAAGAAAAACAGCTCGACGGTGTCTTGATTCAAAAGCGTAATAACTTCTCCTGGCTGACAGGAGGAAGAAGAAATCACATCGTGTTAAATACACCAGAGGGCGTGTGCAAGCTGCTTGTGTTAAAAGACGATATCGTCCTTATTGTGAATCAAATGGAAGAAAAGCGGATCATTGAAGAAGAGATGGCGTATATCGATCACCCATTTCAAGTGGTAACGATGGATTGGTTTGAGGATGATACGGCACACATTCAAACACTCACAAAAGACAAACGGATCGGGTCAGACATTCAAATGGATGGATTCGAATGGATCGAGCCGGATTTGTCGCAAGTCCGATCCATTCTTTCCGCATCACAGCTCCGCCAATATGAAACGCTTTGTCATGAAACAGCAGTCATTGTAGAGAGTGTCTGTAAAGAAATCGTTCCAGGACAGACGGAGCACGAAATCGCTTCGCTTGCGGCTCAAAAAGCGATCGCCCACGGAATGACGATAGAGGTACTGCTTGTGGCAACAGATGACCGGATTCATCAATACCGTCATCCAATTCCGACAGACAAAAAACTTCAAAAGCATGCGCTTGTTGTTCTTTGCGCTGAACGGCATGGACTCGTTGCGAATGTCACAAGGTCTGTTTACTTCGGTCAGCTTCCAAAGGAGCTTGAAGAGAACAAAGAGCGGCTTGCACGAATTGACACGGTCATGAATGCTGCCACGCGCCCTGGTAAGACATTGGGAGATGTATTGAAAGCAGGTATTGCTCAGTATGAAAAAGAGGGCTTCCCTGATAGCTGGAAAAAGCTTCATCAAGGAGGGAAAACGGGCTTTGTATCTAGAGAAATCATTGCAGTTCCCTCATCGAAAGAAGAAATTCAGCTGCAACAAGTGTTTACTTGGAACCCTTCATTGCCTGGATTGAAGTCAGAGGATACGATAGTCGTAGAGAAAGAGGGGAACCGCTTTTTAACCTATACAGGCAAGTGGACATACATTGACGTTGAGCATGAAGGGGACATCTATAGACGCCCTGATATTTTAGTGAGAGAAGAATAACTGCAGAATGCCGGCGCTGAGCCGGTTTTTTGCTGGAAGTCATTTAGCGGGATTCCACATATTCATCTTGATTGCCAATTCTTACACCGCATAGTCAGAGGATCGATACTTTCTTTTCTTGTCAACTTGCGTTAAAATAAGTAAGGTTTTTGTTAAATGTGGGGATACCTATTTTGAAATTGTTTACCTAGATAAAATTTCATTAAGTTAAATTGAAATTTGACCAAACTTTTTTATTGTGGTAAACCTAAATTTGACAAAGTTCTTGATTGTTTGTCCTTTGCCTTCAACTCTCAACTTTTCAAAATCCTAGAAATTTATTGTGTGTGCAATAATATAAATTTATGTCGAATTTATGACATTTTGATAGAAATCTGTTGAAAAATAAATGAACTTTTGAAAAAAGGGAAGCTAACTCTAACAGATTTTGATAGCATTACAAAGGGAAGAAAAGTTTTCGAAGGCAGATGGCTTTTCACAATTATTCAGCAATTTATACATTATTTAAGGAAGGATGGTGATCTTCTTGTTCAGAGCCATTAAACCTATGCTTTTATTAGCGATGCTCGTGAGTGTTTTTGTATTAGGAGGTTGCAGCAATATCGCTGTTTTAGATCCTAAAGGACCAGTCGCAGCACAACAAAAAGACTTAATCCTTTTATCTATCGGATTTATGCTCTTTATCGTTGGTGCGGTATTTGTACTGTTTACCATCATTTTGGTTAAATACCGTGAGCGTAAGGACGTTGGAAACGCCTCTTATAACCCAGAAATACACGGGAATACGCTTCTAGAAGTTGTCTGGACAGTGATCCCAATATTAATCGTTGCTGCTCTTTCGATTCCAACTGTAAAAACAATTTACTCTTTGGAAGAGGCACCTCAAGCAACAAGCCATAAAGATCCACTTGTCGTTTATGCGACAGCTGTTGATTGGAAATGGATCTTTAGTTATCCAGAGGAAAATATTGAGACAGTGAACTACTTAAACATTCCAAAAGATCAGCCGATTTTATTCAAAATCACTTCCGCTGATACAATGGCATCACTATGGATTCCTCAGCTAGGCGGGGAGAAGTATGCGATGGCTGGAATGGAAATGGAACAATATCTTCAAGCTGATGAAGTAGGCACATACCAAGGAAGAAACGCCAACTTCACAGGCGAGGGCTTTGCTCAGCAAAAATTCAAAGTCAATGCGATGACGCAGTCTGACTATGATAAATGGGTAAACAAAACAAAGAAAGAAGCACCAAAGTTAACGAAGAAAACGTATGACTACTTGATGCTTCCTGATGCTGCAGATGTGCAGACGTTCTCATCAACACATTTATCCTTTGCGAAGCACGGAGAAGATTCTGAATATGCACTCCAAGCACGCAAACGTTTAGGTTATCAAGCAGTTTCTCCGCATTCCAAGACAGATCCTTTCGAGAATGTGAAGAACTATAAAAGAAAATTAGAAACAGAATAAACTGACTAAGGAAAGGAGGAGGCCGTTATGCATTTAAAATGGGATGAGTTTTTTGTAACTGGAGACCCATTAATTCTTGGTGCGCAAATTTCTATCGCTCTTACTTCCATTGCCATCGTGTTTGTTTTAACCTACTTTAAAAAGTGGAAATGGCTTTGGAAAGAATGGCTGACATCAGTTGATCATAAAAAGCTTGGAATCATGTATATCCTTGCTGCTGTGATTATGTTCTTCCGCGGTGGGGTAGACGGACTGATGATGCGCGCGCAGCTGGCGCTTCCTAATAATACGTTTTTAGATTCAAACCACTATAATGAAATCTTTACAACGCATGGTACGATCATGATTCTATTCATGGCGATGCCATTTTTAATTGGTTTAATCAACGTCGTTGTTCCTCTTCAAATTGGTGCACGTGACGTTGCATTCCCTTATTTGAACAACCTTAGCTTCTGGACATTTATGGTCGGAGCAATGCTGTTCAACATTTCCTTCGTTATTGGAGGATCACCAAGTGCAGGCTGGACGAGTTACATGCCGCTCGCCGGAAATGATTTCTCACCAGGACCTGGACAGAACTACTACTTGCTCGGGCTCCAAATTGCAGGTATTGGTACACTTATGACAGGTATTAACTTCATGGTGACCATCTTAAAAATGCGTACAAAAGGTATGACACTTATGCGTATGCCAATGTTTACATGGACAACATTGATTACGTCTGTCATCATCGTGTTTGCATTCCCTGTACTAACAGTTGCTTTAGCACTTATGACATTTGATCGTTTATTCGGTTCTGCATTCTTTACACTCGAAGCAGGCGGTATGCCGATGCTTTGGGCGAACCTTTTCTGGATTTGGGGACATCCTGAGGTATATATTGTTATCCTGCCGGCTTTCGGTATTTTCTCAGAAATCTTTGCGACGTTCTCAAGAAAGCAGTTGTTTGGTTACAAAGCGATGGTTGTATCGATTGTGGCAATCTCTGTTCTTAGTTTCCTTGTGTGGGTTCACCACTTCTTTACGATGGGGAACAGTGCAGCGGTTAACTCATTCTTCTCGATTACTACAATGGCGATTTCTGTACCAACAGGTGTGAAAATCTTTAACTGGCTCTTTACGATGTATCGAGGCCGTATCAGCTTTACATCACCAATGCTTTGGGCACTTGGTTTCATCCCGAACTTCGTAATCGGTGGTGTAACTGGGGTTATGCTTGCGATGGCAGCTGCGGATTACCAGTACCATAACACGTACTTCCTTGTATCCCACTTCCACTATGTATTAATCGCAGGTACTGTATTTGCTTGTTTTGCTGGTCTTGTTTTCTGGTATCCAAAAATGTTTGGTTACAAGTTAAACGAAAGAATAGGCAAATGGTTCTTCTGGGTATTCATGATCGGATTTAACATCTGTTTCTTCCCGCAGTACTTCCTAGGACTGCAAGGAATGCCAAGACGTATTTATACGTATGGACCAGAAGATGGCTGGACTGCACTCAACTTTATTTCAACAATTGGTGCATTTATGATGGGTATCGGATTCATCATCCTTTGCTACAACATTTACTACAGCTGGAGACACTCAAAACGTGAAGTGTCTGGAGACAGCTGGGGAGAAGGACGTACACTTGACTGGGCGACATCTTCTGCAATTCCGCCGCATTATAACTTTGCAGCACTTCCAGAAGTGACAACACCAGATGCATTCCATCATTGGAAGCAAAACAATGTGGACGTTCATCCTGAAAAAGAATTCAAGAAAATTCACATGCCGCATAATTCAGGCAGACCGCTGATCATGTCTGCATTCTTTGGACTTGGTGCATTCGGTCTTGTATTTGAATGGTACTGGATTGGCGTTATTGGCTTAATCGGTGTATTCGCAACGATGATTTTACGTTCATTCGAATATGACGATGGCTACTATATTCCTGTTGAAGAAGTCATTGAAACAGAGAAAAAGAATAAGGAGGCGCAGAAGTAATGGGACATAATGATAGCAGCTATGCAAATGCACCGCTTGAATATCAGTCTGAAACCGGACGTTTAAACATCCTTGGTTTCTGGATATTCCTTGGCGCGGAAATCGTGTTGTTCTCAACACTTTTTGCGACCTACTTTGTTCTACATGGCAGAACAGCTGGCGGCGTTTTACCAGCTGAGCTGTTTGATATGAAGCTTGTATTGATCATGACATTCCTGCTATTGGTTAGTTCATTTACATGCGGGATTGCTGTTCATGAAATGCGCCGTGGAAGTACAAAAGGGGTTGTCATTTGGACGATTCTCACATTGCTTCTAGGTGCAGGCTTCGTTGGATTTGAGCTTTTCGAGTTCTTCCATTATGTACATGAAGGTGCGAGCATCCATACAAGTGCGTATTGGTCTGCATTCTTTGTACTTTTAGGAACTCACGGATTACACGTATCGATCGGTATCTTCTGGATTACCGGGATCTTGTTCCAAATTAAAAAGCGTGGATTAACTCCACAAACAGCAGCGAAGATTTTCATCTCAAGTCTATACTGGCATTTCCTTGATGTTGTATGGATTTTCATCTTCACAGCTGTTTACTTGATCGGATTAGGGGGGCTTTTGTGATATGGCTGGAAAAACACATTCCTCAGCAGAGCACGAACACTTCCCTTGGAAACACGTAGTTGGCTTTATCCTATCCATTGTGCTGACAGTCTTAGCATTCTGGATTGCGATTGGAGCTGAAATTGGCAGTTCCGCAAAACTATGGATTATCTTTGGTTTTGCGTTCATTCAAGCATTCTTGCAGCTGTTCATGTTTATGCACATGACAGAGAGTGAAAACGGAACTGTTCAAGTCGGAAATACTTTGTTTGGTCTGTTCTGTGCGATTATCTTCGTCATCGGATCTGTTTGGATCTTTGCGGCTCACTACAGCCACGGAGAGAACAGTAAAGACGGTTATTCACCGTCTGCGCCAAAGCAGTCTGAGCATTCAGAGAAATAATAAAAAAACCACTCATCTCTTGAAGGTGAGTGGTTTTTATCATGATGGTGATAACGCTTCCAATAGTTGGGCGATATCTATCTGCTGCTGAATCTTTTGCGAATGAATGGAAGTCCGTAGATGAGGAACGCTGCAATGTGAGCCAAAATCACGTTAATGGCAAAGAATGCGATCATGAAGGTATGTCCTGCTGGAGATAAACTGCTTGTCATGTAAAGACCAAAGAAAATCCACATAATCATAATGGGTGGAATAGATGCTAATGCAATTTTTCTGTTTTCCAGCCATAAAAACAGGGGTGTAGCCGTTGCTATACATAGGTACGCAAAGAACATATCCATCGTATCCAACTCCTTTGTAAGTTGATATTCAAATCAAATGAGAGGTCAGGATGCAATTGTGTCTGTTTTTAGGAGATATTGTGAACATTTTGTTACAAGTATTATACCACAATTGACTTTGAAGTAAACGTAATAATTGGAAAATAGGCCTTATTCCATACAAAATGGTTTTATTCCTCTTTCCTCAGTGCAGCTTATGCTCGTTTGATGTTTACTTGTTATATTGCCACATAGGTCATTGAATTTTCCCCTTAAAATCTGTAAAATAAACTTTTTAAAGGACTTGAGATCGATTGAATGAAAAGTGGATAGAGGGATTTTTTCCTATTGTTAGGATGAAAAGTATTTCATTTTTTGAAAATTGAATGGAACCTTTCGGATGTATCTTCCGTCATATTTAAGGTAAGTTGATTTTGTGAAAATTTCAATCTAATATAAATAAGGGCTTTTATGTTTTGTAATAAGGGTGGTTAGTTCATGAACAAGCAGAATACATCTCCTTACTATCAAGGAGATTTGATTTTTATATTTTTAGCCTTCTTTGCCATCAGTGTCATTGCGATTTATGCTGCGGGTCAATTTGGGCAGTACGGATCTAATGCATGGACCAGACAGATCATATACTATATGGTCGGAGTTATATGTATTGTTGCTATTAATTATTTTGACTTAGAGCAATTAGAGAAACTGAGCTTATATATATTTATAGGCGGCATTATGCTGTTAAT
Organism: Bacillus sp. F2HM; assembly: GCF_019266135.1. Classification (NCBI taxonomy): domain Bacteria; kingdom Bacillati; phylum Bacillota; class Bacilli; order Caryophanales; family Bacillaceae; genus Bacillus; species Bacillus sp. F2HM. The sequence goes on along the minus strand of NZ_LRMO01000001.1, from coordinate 211,963 downwards.
TCTTCTAAAAATCGCTCCTGCACAAATCGGAGGTCATGATTTTGCTCCAATCAAAAATGGTGCAAAAAGCTGGTTTGTTTTACCTGGTATAGGGACATTTCAGCCTTCAGAGTTCATGAAAATTGGTTTGATTATGATGCTCGCATCTGTCATTGGTAAGTCTACACCTAGAGGAAAGCGGACATTAGAGGATGATATTTTCCTTCTATTAAAAATTGCCGGAGTGGCAGCTGTACCAGTTGGACTGATCTTCTTGCAGGATGCGGGGACTGCGGCTGTTTGTATGTTTATTGTTGTCGTGATGGTGTTTTTATCAGGGGTCAATTGGAAACTGATCTCTCTCATCGGTTCAGTGGTTGTGCTTTTAGTTGCTTCTGTTTTAGCAGTGATCATCTTATTCCCTGATTTTGCGAAAACAATCGGCATTCAGCAGTACCAGATTAACCGGATTACCGCTTGGCTGCCTGATAGTTCTTCGACAGCCAACCAAGCACAGACGCAGGATGCATCTGGATCTGATAAATATCAAGTGGAGCAGGCGATTATGGCCATTGGTGCAGGGCAGATTTTTGGGAATGGCATTAAAAACTTAAAGGTCTATGTCCCTGAAGCACAAACGGATATGATTTTCTCCATTATAGGTGAAGCCTTTGGCTTTATCGGCTGTGCGTTTGTTGTGATCATGTTCTTCTTCTTGATCTACCGGCTTGTCGTACTGATTGACCGTATACATCCTTATAGCCGATTTGCGTCATTCTTCTGCGTAGGATATACAGCGCTGATTGTGATCCATACGTTCCAGAACATTGGGATGAACATAGGCGTGATGCCTGTAACAGGGATTCCACTCTTATTTATCAGCTTTGGTGGAAGCTCTGTCTTGTCCGTTCTTATTGGATTCGGGATCGCCTATAACGCAAGTGTTCAATTAACGAAATATCAAAGTTATTTATTTAAATAAAACAGGTAAGGGCAGTCTAAGCATAGGCTGTCTTTTTTTTATGCGAGTTTTCATTTTTGAAAAGTCCTATGTCTTTGCCTTATGATAGAAGAAGTGAAGGAGGTCTTCGAATTGAACAAAACGATAGAAACCATATTAAATCATCGATCCATCCGTTCGTTTACAGACGAGCGTTTGACAGAAGAAGAGGTGCTGACACTGATCAAAAGTGCACAGGCTGCTTCGACATCAAGCTATGTACAGGCGTATAGTATTATTGGGGTGACAGATCAGAAGAAGAAGGCCAAGCTTGCTGAACTGGCTGGGAATCAGCCATACGTTGAGAAGAACGGGCATTTCTTTGTCTTCTGTGCAGACTTGAAACGCCATGATCATATTGCAAAAAAAGCAGGGAAGAATCATCAGGAGGCGCTTGAGAATACGGAAGCCTTTCTCATTAGCGTCATCGATGCGGCATTGGCTGCACAAAATGTCAGTGTTGCTGCAGAATCAATGGGACTTGGGATCTGCTATATTGGCGGACTGCGTAATCAGCTGAGAGAAGTCTCTGAAGTGCTTGAAACGCCATCTTATGTGCTGCCGTTATTCGGTCTGGCTGTTGGCCATCCAGCTAATCAGTCGTCACAAAAGGAACGGCTGCCAGTTGAACTCATATATCATGAAAATTCATATCAGCAAGATGAAGCGCATGTGGATCGTTATTTAAAAGAATACGACGATCGTATTTCCGCATATTATGAAGCACGAACAAACGGTGAGAGAAAAGATACTTGGTCTGAGCAGATGCTGCGGGGATTTAGTCAGCCAAAGCGTGCCTTCCTTGGGGAATTTGTGAAAGAGAAGGGCTTTAATCGAAAATAAATAGAAATCCCCCTTTCCATTAAGAGAGGGGGATTTCTGTAAGAGGTGCAGCATAATGAAATTAAGTATACTAGATCAATCTCCTTTGATAGGAGGCGCTACGCCTGCTGAAGCACTGAAGCAGACGGTTGAACTGGCGAAGCAGGCGGAGAAGTGGGGTTATCACCGTTTTTGGGTATCAGAGCATCATTTTTCAAACCGGCTTGCAGGATCGAGTCCAGAGGTGCTTCTCGGCCATTTATCAGCCGTTACGTCGCACATACGCATTGGCTCTGGCGGCGTTATGCTCCCCCACTACAGTGCCTATAAAGTAGCAGAGAACTTCAGGGTTCTCGAAGCGCTGGCTCCTGGCAGAATCGATCTTGGGATTGGACGTGCCCCTGGTGGTATGCCTATTTCCTCCATTGCCCTTCATCATGGTGAGCGCAAGCGTCTAGGCGACCAGTATCCTGAGCAGGTAGAGGAATTGAAGGTCTATTTACATGATCTAGCGGATGAATGTTACCCGCTGCCTCATTTGACCGCTTCTCCGAAGGTAGAGACCGCGCCAGAAGTATGGATGCTTGGTTCTTCTGGAGGGAGTGCAAGGCTTGCGGCGAAAGCAGGTGCAGGCTACACGTTTGCGCTTTTTATTAATGGTGAAGGCGGAGAAGACTCTGTGGAGCAATATATCAACCGATTTGAACCTTCAGTATTCGGTGATCAGCCGCGTGTCAGTCTGGCAGTCTTTGTTTTATGTGCCGAAACAGAGGAGCAGGCAGAAAAACTGGCTGTCAGCTTAGATTTATCTTTACTTGCCAATGAACAGGGGCTGAATCTTGAAGGCTTTCCTTCATATGAAGAGGCACAGTCGTATTCCTACAGTCCTTATGAACAAAAACGAGTGGCTGCCAATCGTCAAAGGATGGTCATTGGAACGCCAGCATCTGTGAAAGAGCAGCTGACCGCACTCGCGAAGGCTTATCGGACAGATGAATTGATCGCTGTGACCATCACACATCACATGCAAGACCGGCTCACATCGTATCGTTTATTAAAAGAAGCCTTTGATGCATAACGTATGTATATTTATCGCCTGCGGAGCCAGTACAAGGGGAAAAGGAGCATCATGGTGAGGAAGAAAGCGGCTGACACGAGCAGGCTGAGCGAGTAAATACAGGAAGTATAAACAGACAGCTCGCATGCTTGATGAAAAGGACGAGGCTGCTTCGTATGTAAAAAGGTTAGAAAATAAACCAAGGTGATCGTCAGAAAAAAAGCAGTAAAAAAAGAAACGATCCATAGCAATATCAACATGAGTTTCTCTTTCCTCCATATATGATCGAAAAGCCTTGATGAGCTTATCCGCTCATACAAGGCTTTTCTTGTGATGCACATTTATTCAGGGTAAATTTCGAAAGCTTCCTTCGTTTGTACGGTATCTGACTTTCCTTTCAAACTTGCATACGCAAGCATTGTATACTCACCAGCTTCAAGCTTCTGGCCTTGATTGATTGTGCCATTCCATTTTACGCGGTGCTCTCCTTTATCAACATGTTGATAAACACCAGCTTCACCTAAATACTCTCCATCGGTCGAGTAGACAAGGAATGCAAGGTTCTCAGCACCGCCAGGCAGGTAGCTGCTAATGACATAGCTTCCAGCACGATTGTCCGGCTCTACGGAAACAGAAGTGACGCGCGGATAATCAGGCTCTTTCACAATCAATAAAGTAGGGATTTCCGTGATCTTTCTGCCATTTTCGCGAATGGTTATGCTGCCTTGGTACGTCCCTTTTTTGGTTTTTCCGTAATTCACCTGTACTGCGGAAGTAAAGGATCCAGTGGAATTCCCTTTGACGGTAATTTTTTTCGTTCCGTTTGTACTAATGCCGCTGCCATTGAATTTGTAATCAATGGTATACGTTTTCGGTGCTTTTGAAAGGTTTTCTACCTTAAATTTCTTCGTTTTGATTTGAACGCCTTTTTCCTTTAAGAAAGTGCCGTAAGAATAGCTCGCATCAGAAACGATAGAAGACGCTTGAAGTGATTCCATGATTCGAACGCTGCCCGTTCCTTGTGTGTTATGAGGGAATGGGCTGCCATTTGCGTCAAACAGTTTTTCTGCTGTATTCATCAGCAATGCTTTGATTTGTTCAGTTGAGTACGATGGATTTGCTTGTTTGATGATCGCTGCAACTCCTGCCACATGCGGAGATGCCATACTTGTTCCTTGCTTAGAACCATATCCGTAAGGCTGAGAAGGATCATGCGTTGGGATCGTACTCACAATGCTGACACCGGGTGCTGATAGATCAGGCTTAATCATCCATGTATCCACAACCGGTCCGCGGGATGAGAAGTCAGCGACTTGCTCACTAAGTTCTTTGACAAATTGAATGGAGAAGGCCGTTGTATCGTTTCCAGCCTCAATGGCTTTAATAAGCGCTGTTCCTTCAGCTTTTGACAGCTTAATCGTAGGAAGTGCGAGTCCTGGTACGTCGACTGGGATTTCTCCATCAGTATTGTTATACATCACAACGCCGATTGCACCAGCGGCTTTTGCATTGTCGACTTTATCCACAAAAGCAATGGCACCACGTTCAATCACGGCCACCTTTCCTTTAACATCGATGTCTTCAAATGCCTTTTCGTCACCGATTCCTGCTTGGACGAGTGTGACTTGTTTTTGGTCAAGCGCTTTTAAATCACTCTCTTGGTAGTATCCCATGACTTTTGCAGTAGAATAATTCGGGAATTTCACATTGTAAAGGCTGTACGGAAGCTGAGTTGCTCCGACAGAAATGGCCTCTCTTGACGTGCCGGGAGAACCGACAGTCCAGTTGTTAGGACCGCTGTTTCCATTCGAAGTAACAGCCACAACGCCTTCAGACATGGCCCAATCAAGTGCAATGCTCGTTGCATAATCAGGGTTATTGACACTGTTTCCAAGAGAGAGGTTCATGACATCTGCTCCGTCAGTAACAGCCCGGTCGATGCCTGCAAGAACGTTCTCAGTTGTTCCAGATCCACCTGGTCCCAGTACACGGTATGCAAGAAGCGTGGCATCCTTTGCGACCCCTTTAATTTGTCCATTTGCCGCAATCGTTCCTGCAACGTGTGTGCCGTGATCTGTGGATTCGCCTCTAGGATCTCCTTTAGGTGTCTCTTGCGGAGAATAATCATTATCAACAAAATCATAGCCTTTGTATAAACCGAAGTTTCCTTTTAAATCAGGGTGGGTATAGTCTACTCCAGTATCAATGACTGCGACTTTGACCCCTTTTCCAGAATAGCCGGCATCCCATGCTTTTGGTGCACCGATAAATGGAGCGCTCTTATCCATAAGCGGGGAGACATCTTCGTTTGGAAGCTGGATGCTTTCCTTTTTCACTTCATCGGTTTTATATGTAACATCCGGATAAACGGCTTTTACTCCATCAACTGCGAGCAGCTTCGGGATTTCGTTTGCAGGAAGTTTCATAGAGAAACCAGAGAAGACTTTTTCATATTCTTGACGAACACTCGCTTTATCTACCTCTTTGAGTGCTGCGTTCTTTACTTTTGTTCGAGATTTTTTGAGGGAGGCTTTTGTTTGTGCTTCGCCATCTTGCTTGGCTTCAACTAAGGATTTTTCCTTTAATTCAACAATGACAGTGGTTTGTTTTCTCGAGTTGACATTGATTTCACCGAAGATTTCTGCTTTTTCTCGTTCCATCTTTTTGTTAGATGGAGCAGCAGCAGCCTGTTGACCGGTAAAGAATGTGGATAAAATAAAAATAGTGGAGAACAATAGAACAGAAGAACGAGATATTACCTTTTTCATTAATTTTCCCCTTTCTAGCTGTGTTTTTAGGGAGATAGTCTTTCTTTTTGTGGATAAATAGGAAAGATTCACTGCCCGTTATTAAGTATTCAATACGTTGAAAACAATTCCTTTACTAAATTGGTCTTATTTTACATAGTTATAAAGAACTATTTTGTTTATAAAGTCGCACTTATTCACAAATATCTGTTGATAACTCGATTATTAAGATACATATATGGAAAATAAAAAATTTACATACACAAAATCTAGTAAGAGGGTGTTGATATGTGGATAAACCCTGTTGATAAGGTGTGCTTATCTTTGGGATAGCGTGTGCATAAAATTTTCAATGAAACATCCAGGAACATGATGATCTTCTGCACTTTTCAACAAAACTTCTGAAAACTAGTTTGTTTTTTCACCCAGATTGTGACAAACCTCTCTTTTTTCTCGGGATATGATAGGAGCAGTTGTTTTGCTAGAGCTGCTAGATTCTAAGAAAAGCGGAGGGATGTTCAGTGAAGAAATTAAAAAGCTGGTTGAGCGTATGGTTTGGTTTCATGATGAATGTGCTTGTGAACCCTGGTGTGATGATGAAGAATCAAGGGTTTCAGACGGCCGCGGCGGATGCCGGATTCTTTCAAGTAGTGAAAGAGAGAGAGCTGGAGAAGCTGGCAGAAGAACATAAGAAGAAACGCAGGGCAGAGAAGCGGTTTACTCAAAGTCTGATGATGCTTGAAGAGAAGACGATGCGAGAGGCGCGTGCTGGTCCGCTCTTACCTTTACAGAAAAAGTGAAACAGGGTAAAATCCCACATAAGAAATGTTATCTGCTGGGAGAGGATACCCCTTGAAGATATATAAAATATTGAATAACAACGCAGTGGTTGTGAAGGAGGGTGATCAGGAGAAAATTGTGATGGGACCCGGAATTGCTTTTCAGAAGGGGAAAAATGACGTCGTTCCTCTTCAAAAAATAGAGAAAATCTTTGTTGTGCGTGAAGAAAATGAGAAATTCAAACAAATTCTTGCCACATTGCCAGAAGCGCATATTGAGGTGGCAGAGCATATCATCAGTTATGCAGAGGGGAAACTCATGATGCCGCTCAGTGATCACATCCACATATCACTGACTGATCATTTGTCCTTCGCCATTGAACGCCTTCAAAAAGGCATTGTGCTATATAATAAATTGCTTGGTGAGATCAAAGTCTTATATAAGCAGGAATATGAGATTGGAAAGTATGCCATTCGTTATGTAAAGGAGCGGCTTGGGGTTGAACTGCCGGACGATGAGGCAGGATATGTGGCACTTCATATTCATACGGCCAAAATGAATACGGAGTCCATGAAAAAGACCGTGAAATATACAACGATGATTAAAGAAATGATCGAGCATATTGAAAGCTATTTTCAGCATTCAATTGATGAGGATAGTATTTCCTATCAGCGGCTTGTGACACATTTGAGGTATGCATTAGGCAGGTTGGAATCGAATGAGGCATTTCAAATCATGGACGAAGACATGCTGATTTTTATCCAAACAAAGTATGATACGGCGTACCGGTGTGCACTTGGACTGGCTGATTTGTTAAAAGATGAATATGGACTTCATCTCCCTGAATCGGAGATCGGCTACATCACGCTGCATGTCCAGCGTCTGCAGGAAGCCGAATTGGTTTAAAATGATCGTGCCTGCATGCAGGCTTTTTTTTATGCACACTACTCTTATTAGTGTATATGGGTCATTGGATTTGAAAAAAGAGGTTGACGCATGTCACAGTCTTATACTATGATGAAAGCGTAATCAAAATTTGATACTGCGGGATTGTGACTGTCAGGCAGGCAAGACCTAAAATTTGCGTAACGAGGGGACGTGTATGTCCTTTACTCGTTGGTGAATTTTAGGTCTTTTTTGCTTTAAAAAAGGAGGAAACTTCATGGATTATCAAAATACAGCCAAAGAATTAACAAAACTGTTAGGCGGCAAAGAAAATGTCATCAGTGCTACGCATTGTGCAACAAGACTCAGATTGGTGGTGAAAAATGAGGATTTGATTGACAAAGAGGCCATTGAAGAACTTGAAGGTGTAAAAGGGGCTTTCTCAAGTTCAGGACAATTTCAAGTCATTTTTGGAACGGGATCTGTCAACAAAGTATATGAACCATTTGCTCGTGAGACTGGTCTTGAGACTGGCGACGAGAAACAAAAGCCTGTCAGCCATGATGAAGCAGTGAAACAAAAAATGAATCCACTTGCGCGTTTTGCAAAGACGTTATCGAATATTTTTGTACCGATCATTCCAGCAATTGTGGCAAGCGGTTTGTTAATGGGTCTCTTAGGTATGATGAAAGCCTTCAAATGGGCTGATCCAAGCTCTGCGATCTTCCAAATGCTTGATATGTTCTCAAGTGCAGCCTTTATCATTTTGCCGATTTTAATTGGGGTCAGTGCAGCGAAAGAGTTTGGCGGAAATCCGTATTTAGGGGCTGTCATTGGGGGAATTATGATTCACCCGAATCTGCTTAATCCGTGGGGATTGACGGAAGCAAAACCTGAATATATGCATTTATTCAATGTTGATATTGCTCTTCTTGGTTACCAAGGGACGGTTATTCCAGTGTTATTGACCGTATATATCATGTGCCTTGTTGAGAAAAATTTAAGAAAAGTGGTTCCAAACAGTATTGATTTACTTGTGACCCCATTTGTGACCGTGATTGTCACTGGATTTGTGACATTTATTGCAGTTGGACCGCTTGGAAGAATGCTTGGTACAGGAATTTCGAATGCACTGACATTTATTTATGACCATGCAGGGTTCTTAGCAGGACTCATTTTCGGCGGTGCTTACTCTTTAATTGTGCTCACAGGGGTTCACCATAGCTTCCATGCGATTGAGGCAGGATTGCTGAATGATATTGGGCGTAACTATTTGCTGCCGATCTGGGCAATGTCCAATGTCGCCCAAGGAGGGGCAGGATTGGCTGTCTTTTTCTTAGCCAAGCGTGCAAAAACAAAAGAAATTGCCCTTCCTGCCGCCTTCTCTGCTTTTTTAGGAATTACTGAGCCTGTTATATTCGGTGTAAACCTTCGCTATCGTCAACCATTTATTGCGGCGATGATTGGAGGAGCATTGGGCGGGGCATTTGTAGTTTTCACGAAGGTAGCAGCCAATGCCTATGGTTTAACAGGCATACCGATGATTGCGATTGCAGCACCATTCGGTGTTCAGAATGTGGTCAATTATGTGATTGGTATGTTAATCGCTGTTGCTGTTTCATTTATTCTCACTATCATTTTTAAAATAAAAGAAGTCGAAAAATAATCAAGGAGTGGTCACAGTCATGACAACAACTGACGCAGCACTTCGTCAAAAGATAGCAGACCGTATTCGAAACTATGAGCATTTGGTCAAAAAGGATGTGTACCGGCAGCATTTTCATTTGATGCCGCCAGTCGGTCTTTTAAATGATCCGAATGGGCTGATTCAGTGGAAAGGAATTTACCACGTCTTCTATCAGTGGCAGCCATTCAAAACGGGGCATGGTGCAAAATTCTGGGGGCATTACACATCGACAGATCTAGTCAATTGGCAGCACGAAGAAGCCGCTCTTGCCCCAAGTGATTGGTTTGATCAAAACGGCTGTTATTCTGGCAGTGCATTTATAGACGATGGGCGGATGTATGTGATGTACACTGGAAACGTTCGGGATGAACAAGGGAACCGTGAGACGTATCAATGTTTAGCTGTTTCGGAAGATGGTATTCACTTTGAGAAAAAAGGTGTCGTGGCAACGCTGCCGGAAGGATTCACTGCCCATTTTCGAGATCCGAAGGTATGGAAGCGAAATGGCCAGTGGTACATGGTCCTTGGTGCACAAAGCTTAGATCTGAAAGGACACCTTGTCTTATTTACCTCTGATACGTTAGATAATTGGACGTTTCAAGGCACGATTGCAGGCAACGGAAAGAATGGTTTAGACAAATTCGGCTATATGTGGGAATGTCCAGATCTGTTTGAATTAGACGGCCGGGATGTATTGATTGTGTCACCGCAAGGACTAGAGCCGGATGGCTTAAAATATCACAACACACATCAATCAGGCTATTTTGTTGGCACATTGGATGATCACTCCTATCAATATACACACGGAGCGTTTGAGGAACTGGACCGCGGTTTTGACTTTTATGCGCAGCAAACCTTTCTAGACGAAACAGGCAGACGACTTTTAATCGGGTGGATGGGGGTGCCTGATCAAGGAGAAGAGCATCATCCGACCATTTCTTATCAATGGATACACTGTCTCACCATCCCGAGAGAGCTCCGTTTAGATGAGGACGGACAACTGATTCAAAAACCAGTAAGTGAACTTCAATCCATGCGGACCAATGAACAAGAGCATGTTTTTCATATTAAACGTTCTGTTCATTCCATCCCTGTAGAGGATATTACGAGCGCAGAGGTATTCATTGATCAAATTGACACACAAAAAGGGTTTGAATGCTGTATCCGTGCAGCTGCACGCATCATCTATGATAAAGAGGAAGGGAAGCTGACATTAGAGCGGGATCGATTTGAAGATCGATCAAAGGAAGTTCGTGAAACAGTCATAGAGGAATTACACGACCTTCATATCTTTATCGACTCATCGTCAATTGAGATTTTTGTAAACGGAGGCCGAGAAGTTTTTACTGCACGTTACTTTCCTTCCCCGGGAAATAAATCGATCTCCATCAGTGGCAGAAATGAAACAAAGCTGAAACTGAAGACATGGCATTTACAAAGAGAAGCAGATCAATGATCTGCTTTTTCTAGTGAGATCAGCCTGTATCTTAAAGCCTATAACGTGTATATACAAGGTTGGCCTAAAGCGGTTTGATGACGTTTTACATATATGATAACAGGTGGAATTATGGTATCATTTTAAAATATATACAGCTGAGGCTGACGTTTATCCAAATGCGGTAGGACAAAAAAAGGGGTTGTTTACTTGAATTCAAAACAGCAGCCGACGACTAGAAAACGCTTGGAGACAATGGCAGATCATGTTGAAGATAAACGTGAAGAATATAAAGAATTGCTCATTCAAGTTCAATCTATTCTCGGTGAACCTTCTTTAGAGCAGGAAGAAGTGAAAGAGAAGCTGTCAAATACGTATAAACAAATGAAAGAATATGCTTTATTTGTTGAATCCATTGAAGCCTTTATTCGAAAAATGGCGAAAGAGTCCGATCAGCAAAAATAAGCATTCATGTTTGGATAAAAGAGTGTACTCGGAAGAGGGTACGCTTTTTTAATTCAATAAGATTATTCAGAAATTTAAATGAAAGCGTTGACATTTATATTGTCATGATCAATAATAAATAAAAAATTCATCTGAGCATGTACAGGAGGAACGATATGAACCATACAACCAAGAAATGCCTGATCACCTTTATGATTGTCCTATTTTCTATGAGTTTTCTTTTTCCTTCCGTTTCTTCTGCCCGAACTCAACACACGTCATTTTTTGCACCTACTGCCTCTGTACCATCTGGTGAATATTATCGCTCACAAGAGGTGGTTCTCCATTCTCCGGTGCCAAAAGCTTCTCTTTATTACACAACAGATGGCAGCCAGCCGACAACTCAAAGTCAGCGATATAAAAAGCCTATTCATATTGATGCCAATACGACTTTAAAAGTAAGCGCTTACAAAAATAGGCATCGACTTGCTACGTCTACGTACAATTATCGTTTTGTCACACGAGAGGATATCGCATCATCCTTTTTATCTTTTGAATATCAAGGAATGCCTTATAGGTTGTACATTCCGAAAAATCATAAGAGGGGTAAAGCCTATCCTCTCGTCCTATTCTTACATGGAGGCGGGGAGAGGGGAACAGACAATCAAAAGCAGTTACTTGCGAATGATGGTGCAGTTTTATGGGCTTCTCCTGAAGTCCAAAAGAAACATCCTTCGTACGTACTAGCACCTCAGGCGCGAAATGCTGTCGATGGAGGCTTTGCTTTAACAAGAAATTTGCAAAATGAAATTGATCTGACGAACGTGTTTCAATTTTCACCAGATTTACACAAAGCTTATGATGTCCTTCAGCATGTGTTAACTTCTTATCAGATTGATCAGAAAAGGATTTATGCGACGGGTTTATCACAAGGTGGATTTGGCACGTACCAGTTGAACATCACATATCCTCGTTTGTTTGCAGCAATGATTCCTATTGCGGGGGGTGCAGATCCAAGCAAGGCAGGAATTTTAGCACACAAGCCAATATGGGCATTTCATGCAGAAGATGATTCCATTATCCCTATCAGCTATGCGAGAAATACAATTCAAGCTATTCAAAAAGCTGGCGGCCAGCCGCTTTATACGGAGTATGCAAGTAAGTATGGATATGACCATGCATCATGGACGCCTGCTTATGAGACACCAGGCTTAACAGATTGGCTGTTTGCACAGAGACGAAGCTTTCGATAAACAAAAACCGATTCACCTCCTAACAAGGCGAATCGGTTTTTTCTGTTTTATTTGTCAAAACGATGAGCAGAATGCTTTGTTGGTCCAATGTATTCGTTTAGCTGGAAAGAGCCTTTAATGGCAGCCGTGATGAATTCTTTTGCTGCATAAATGGCTTCTTTCACGTCTGATCCATTCGCTAGTTCAGCTGTGACTGCTGCTGAGAATGTGCAGCCTGCACCGTGTGTGTATTCTGTGTCGATTTTATCTGTTTCAAGGCGTTCGAAGGTTTGTCCATCATAAAGTAAATCGATGGCTTTGTCTTCGCTGAGCTTACCGCCTCCAGTGATAACCACATACTTTGCACCAAGTTCGTGAATGCGTTTTGCTGCTTCTTCCATTTGTTCGATCGTTTTGATCTCGCCGATTCCGCTTAATTGACCTGCTTCGAAAAGATTAGGTGTGATAACGGTTGCCAGTGGCGTGAGCTTTTCGCGCAATGCTTCCGCGTGCTCTGGGTAAAGGACTTCGTTCGCACCCTTACAAACCATGACAGGATCAATGACGACATTTTTTAGGTCATATGTTTTGATGGTGTCAGCTGCAAGCTCGATCACGTCGACGGTAGGAAGCATACCCGTTTTTAGTGCATCTACACCAATGCCTTCTACAATGGTAGAGAGCTGCGCGCGAATTGTCGCCGTATCAATTGGAAACACCTGATGATCCCAATGATGATGTGGGTCCATTGCAACGACAACGGTTAAAGCTGTCATCCCGTAGACGTTTTTTTCTTGAAACGTTTTTAAATCTGCTTGGATACCTGCACCGCCGCTTGAATCCGAACCTGCGATGGTGAGTGCTTTATTCATAGACATAGTTGCTGAACCTCCAATGTGATGTGTAACAGTTATTGTTCTATCCCTTATTATAATCAGCTTTTCCGTTTATCACAATGAAACGGCATAAAAAAGCGTTCCTCTCTTCGGAACGCCTCTCTTTCTTACCTTTTACAAATCACCAATTTCCCTTTTTTCAGCTCGTCTAAAAGGGTTAAGGCTAACTCTTGATCGGCCCCAGTTGACATCATTTTGGCCATCAGTTCATCATCCCGGGTGCGAATGACATTGGCGACTTGATCCAAAATCCCTTGATCGACCGCTGTCATGCTTTTGGCGTCTGTATGCTCTGTTACGGTATCAGAGCGTTCTGGGTCGTAGGCAAAAACAAAAACAGCGTCCTTTGATGATCCCGATGAATGAATGTGGTCAATGGTCTGTTTTGCTTCTTTACTATTCTCCACCTTGATATATTCCATCATCATCACTCCTTTTCATCAAAAATTCCCATTTTCCCATCAAATCAAACCGCCTTTTATATCATGAGAAGAAAGTCAATTTATGTTTTAATGGAAAAAGACGAATCTATTAAAGGAGTAAGCTGCATATGAAGATTTCCTTATTAATTGTGACACATAACCGGCTCAGCGCACTGTGTGAGCTGCTTGAATCCATTACAAGACAAACCGTACAGCCTTTTGAAATTGTTGTCGTCAATGATGCAGGAGAGCGAGTCGACATCATTCAGGAACTTTACCCTGAGCTTCCGATCCGCTTGATTCATTTAGATGAGAATGTCCAGCATGTAAATGCCAGAAATGTGGGGGTGCGGGAGCTGACAGGCGACGTCATCATGCTGAGTGACGACGATGATTACTTCACATCTTGTCATATCGAACGCATGAGTAAGGCGCTGGAAGATGCCGATTTTGTCTTTTCTGATGCAGAAATTGTATCATTTGAAGAAAAAGGTGCGACCCGTTTTCCGCTGTCGAGACGTTTGTTTGCTTATACAGCAGATATTGAGGATATGCGTGTCTTTTCTACATATGTTCCTTCGGGCAGTATGTACAAACGCTGTATACACGATGAGATAGGCTATTTTGATCCAGCGATGCATCATTATTGGGACTGGGACTTCTTTTTACGTGTATCACAGCATGCCCGAGTCAAACGGGTGCCAGCTGCGAGCGTGATCTATGCGTTTTTTGACGGCGGTGGAAATCAGTCTAGTGATCTTGGTGAAACAAGGAAAAACTACTTAGATGATTTAAGTGAAAAGCATGAACTGGGCGATCTGCCGACAGCGAACTTTGCTATATTATTAGAAGAACCAGCGATGAAAAAAAGAGAATCAGAGAGTGAGATTGTGTGGGATGGAAAACCGATGATCTCCAGACTAGCGCAGCAAGTAGAAGGAGGAAAACCGCAATGAAGCCATTTTTAAATGATAGCTGGTGGGCTGTGATGAAAAGTGAATTTGAACAGCCGTATTATCAGGAATTACGTGAATGGATGAAGGAAGAATATCGCACGCAGACCGTTTTTCCAAAACCAGATGACGTGTATCGTGCTCTTCATTTGACGTCATATGAAAAGGTCAAAGTGGTGATTTTAGGACAAGACCCTTATCATGGCCCAGGGCAGGCACATGGATTAAGCTTTTCTGTTCAGCCGGGCGTCAAGCATCCGCCATCTTTGAGAAATATTTTTCAGGAGCTAAAGGATGATCTTGGCTGTCCTGTTCCAAACCACGGCTCACTTGTCAGCTGGGCAGAGCAGGGTGTGCTGCTTTTAAACACTGTGCTGACTGTGAGAAAGGGCGAGGCGAATTCTCATAAAGGCAAGGGATGGGAACGTGTGACAGACCGCGTGATTGATGTGCTAAATCAGCGTGAACAGCCCGTCGTTTTTGTGTTATGGGGAAGACATGCTCAAAACAAGAAAGAACGCATTGATCAAAACAAGCATTTCATCATTGAGTCACCTCATCCAAGTCCTTTTTCTGCAAGAAACGGCTTTTTTGGCAGCCGGCCGTTTTCAAAGGTAAACGCGTATTTAAAGCAAATGGGGATTGAAGAAATCAATTGGTGTATCAAGGATATTGAATGAAAATAGGACGAGGGGAGAGACCCTTCGTCCTGTTTATTTTAAAAATTTACGAACCAAGTCGAGTCCGTTTTTCGCATTTGGATAACGGAAGGAAAAATCGAAGCGATTGGTTTGACGCAGGACGCTTTTTTCATGCGTAAAAGTAAAGAAGCTGTCCTTCCCGTGATATCGCCCCATGCCGCTTTCGCCGACGCCTCCGAATGGCAGGTAAGGGGTAGCGACATGCATAAGCGTGTCATTGATACATCCTCCGCCAAATGAGAGGTTGTCTAGAATATAGTTTTCTGTTTCTTTATTTGTTGTAAATAAGTAAAGCGCAAGCGGCTTTGGCCTTGCTTTGATCATTTGAACTGCCTCATGCAGAGAATCAAAGGTCATGACAGGCAGAATTGGTCCGAAAATTTCCTCCTGCATGACGGGATCTTCCCATGTGATGTGGTCTAAAATGGTCGGAGCGATTTTGAGCTCCTGTTCATTGCGCTGTCCACCTGTGACGATCGTTCCATTTGAGAGAAATTGTGTGAGCCTGTCAAAGTGGCGCTGACTAACATTTTTTCCAAAGTGCGGATGCGTTTCGGGATGTTCACCATAAAAGTCACGGATACAGGCCGTTATTTCTCGCAAAAGTTCCTCTTTGATGGATTCATGAACGAGCAAATAGTCTGGTGCAATGCAGGTTTGCCCTGCATTGGTGAATTTTCCAAAGGTGATCCGCTTCGCTGCTAACTTGATGTCGGCATCAGGCATGACGATGCTGGGACTTTTTCCTCCAAGCTCAAGTGTGACAGGGGTCAAATGCTTTGCGGCGGCTTCCATGACGACTTTGCCAACTGCCACACTTCCAGTAAAGAAGATATAATCAAAGGGCAGTTTCAGCAGCTCTGTACTGACATCGACACCGCCCTCTACGACAGCCGCATGGTCTTCTTGAAATACATGTTTGATGATTGTGCTGATCACTTGTGAGACTGCCGGCGTCAGCTCAGACGGCTTTAAAATCACGGCATTTCCCGCAGAAATCGCACCGACTAATGGAGAAAGGGCCAATTGGAAAGGATAGTTCCAAGGAGCAATGATGAGCACACTTCCATAAGGTTCCTTGATGATCATGCTTTTTGATCCGATATGAGTCAGCGGTGTTTTCACGCGAGTTGGCTTCGCCCATTTGTGAAGGTGCTTGATGGTATGATTGATTTCTTCATACACCATCCCGATCTCTGTTGTATAGGCTTCCTGTTCGGATTTATGTAAATCATGGGCTAAGGCCTGTAAAATATCCTTTTCATGCTGTTTGATTGCTGCTTTTAAGTCTTGAAGAATGCGGATGCGTTCTTGAACCGCCGGCTTCTGAAAGACTTTTTGTTTCTGAAATAGAGCAGTGAGCTTGTCCATTATTCAATCCTTTCATAGACGATGTTGTTTCTTTTATTATGTGTGAATGAAGATGACGGGTCAAATAAGAGAGTCGTGAGCGCACTGCATTGAAAAAATGAACCCATTTGGTTTGTTCATTTGGTAAAATAATGTTGAAAAGAGATTTTTTTAGATTGGAGGGTCTACCCTTGAATATTCATATATCAAGCCTGCTTCAAAAAATGGAGGAAGCGGTTCAAAAAGCAAAACAAAGTGGAAATGATGAAGAGGTGAAACGTCAAGTGGCGGTCATTTCTTCACTATGTGATGTCATTCTCGACGCACCATCACAGGTGCAAATGCCGCAGTCGCCGGTCATTTCACCACCTTCATCGATACATACACCATCAGCACCATCTGTGTCTGCAGATCAAGCCATGCTGGAGAAACTCATGGGCACAAGTGGCGCGAAGAAATTTCAGCAAAATGATGAGGGGCAAAAAGAGAAGGACGGGAACGGCGACTCTATTTTTGATTTTTAATGGTCTTGTCACGACAAAGGGAAGGTGATCGGTTTGAAACTATTTTTAGGCGCCATTCAGTGGATGGCATTTTTTATCGCAGCTTCTATTGCCGTACCAATTGCGATTGCACAAGCATTTGAATTGAATCAAGTGCAATCGGCGGAGCTGATTCAAAGTACTTTCTTTTCACTTGGTCTTGTGGCAATGGTGCAGTGTTTATGCGGCCATATGCTGCCGATTAATGAAAGTCCAGCAGGGCTTTGGTGGGGTGTGTATACCCTTTATGCCGGCATGACAGGTACAATCTTTGCGACGTATCCTGAAACCCTGCAAGCATTACAAGGGGCTTTAATTTTTAGTGCTGTTTTCTTTTTTATATTTAGTTTATTTAAAATCATCAATTGGCTCGCGTCTTTATTTACGCCAGTCGTCACAGGCATTTACCTGCTGCTGCTTGTTGTGCAGCTAAGTCAGCCAATCATGAAAGGGCTGATGGGCATCGGCTATCGGGGAAATCAGGTGGACGGGCTTGTCTTTTGCTTATCGATCTTGATTATTATCCTCACTTTCATGATCAGCCGCTCAAAATGGCATTACTTGAGGCAGTTTTCTGTGTTATTCGCACTTGCAGGCGGATGGCTGTTATTCGCTCTACTCGGATTGGCGAAGCCAGTTCGAATTCCAGAACAAATCATCGAGTTTCCGAAGCTGTTTCCATTCGGTATGCCGGTCTTTGACAGCGGATTGCTTGTCACGTCCTTTTTTATAACGATTTTACTCATTGTGAACATGCTGGCAAGTATTCGAATTGTGGAAAGCTCAGTGAAGGCATTTGGTGAACTGCGTGAGCGGAAAAGAGCACGTCCTGCCGGTTTTGTCGCAGCATTTGGTCATTTACTAAGCGGGCTGATCGGTGCGATTGCGCCTGTACCTATTTCCGGGGCAGCAGGATTTATCCAGACAACCAAAATTCCTTCGAGAAAGCCTTTTTTCATAGGAAGTCTGCTTGTTGTTCTCATTAGTTTGTTTCCGCTGCTCATGAGCTTTTTCTCTGCATTGCCATCACCTGTGGGGCTTGCTGTAAACTTTGTGGTCTTCTCTTCTATGATTGGGATTGCGATGTCGGAGTTTGATCAGTATGAGAAAGAAGAAATTCCGCGGATTCGCTTTGTTCTTGGTATTGCTGTTTTAGCAGGCGTAGGGGCGATGTTTGTGCCTCAGGAGGCCTTGAAAGGCATGCATCCTGTGCTCATTTCATTATTAAGCAACGGTCTTGTTCTAGGCACACTCATTGCGATTGTGGTTGACCAAGTCTTGTTACGAAAGAAAAAGAAATCCGACAATCTCGTGTCAACGTAAAGGGAAAGTTGAATGTCGCCCTTCACCCGCGCTATGATAAATATAATTGACGAGATAAGGAGAATGACGAATGAAACTATTTTTCATTTTAGGCGCCATTAACGCCATGCTTGCTGTTGGACTTGGAGCCTTCGGTGCGCACGGTCTAGAAGGGAAAATCCCTGAAAAATATATAGAAATATGGAATAAAGGTGTTCAATATCAGATGTTCCATGCCATTGGCTTATTTGTTGTCGCTTTTCTTGCAGATAAGCTGTCAGGTGTCTCCTTGGTTCCTGCCGCTGGCTGGGTGATGCTTGCAGGCATCCTTTTCTTCTCAGGAAGCCTTTATGTGCTGGCATTGACGCAGGTGAAGATTCTAGGTGCCATTACCCCTATTGGCGGAGTAGCATTTATCGCCTCTTGGATCATGCTTGTCATTGCAGCAGCAAAAAATTTATAAGCCAAAAAACCGATGCTCTCATAGGGGCATCGGTTTTTTTTAACTCCAGTAAGGGGTATAGTTGGGCGGTGCTTGATAATATGGGACGTAGTGAGATGGAGGGACAGGGTGCGTTTGAGACTCTTCCTCCCGGTGGCAAAATGGTCCGATAAACACACTTGGTTTCACAGGCTTTATCGCCTGCTTCCACTGTGTTTCGTTCATGCAATAAGTATGGGCCATGATGTGAGAAGGGGTGAGGGTGAGAAGGTCTGAGCCTAGGATCACTTCAGGTGTAGATGCGTTAAAAATGGCTAACAAATGAGTTCTGTCTTGGAGAGCGACTTCATAGTGCCACCAGCCTTGAGGCACGTTTGCCACCTGTCCAGGTGTGATGGTGTAGGTGTGCAGTTTTTTTGTAAATGGATTCAGCATCGATACGGCAGCAGAACCGGCTATACAATAAACAAGCTCTGCCGCATTTTGATGATAATGAGGCTCTACAACTTTGCTTTTACTCAAATATATATCCAGCAGGGACACTTGATCCAACGAGTTTAATTGTTTTTTTCCTAACACATTAATCAGGTTATGCTGATCGAATTTCACAAGGGGGCTTTGATTCAAATCGTATGAAAATTTGACATTTGGTGATGTATAATCCAGCTCAACAGTCATTGATGTCACCTCTAGGCTTTTGATAAAAACTACTAGGCATCTTATGAGCAGCGCCCTAGAGGTGTGACAAAAACCTAGACAAAAGAAAAAAGCAAGGGCACCTGAGCCTTGCTTTTGCCATGCTTGACGTTATCTCGGAGAATACGTAGACATCGAGTATGGATAGTCATATTGAATTTCCCCATCAAACGTAATGTAATCAAGATAGATCGTTAATAGTAAGTATCGTGTTCCTGTCTTATTATCACTAATGATAATGTGGTCACGTCCTGCAGCTTCAATGACGCCTCTAAAAATCTTCGAATTCCATTCCTTGCTCGCCTCAAATGTCATATAAATCGTGGCTACCTTGCCGCGGTTCAATCGTAAAATATTTTCAATATAGGACTGCTCAATAGGCAGCTGCCCGGTGACATTCTGCTGATAAACCGGTCCAGAAGGAATTTGATAGGGCTGACCGCCGCCCTGCGTTCCTTGGCCTCCTTGTGAAGTGCCGGTAGACGGCATTGGTGAAAACCCCTGCTGCATTTGACCCTGCGTTTGGGGAGGGACTGAATAACCCATCTGCTGCGCAGGATACGGATTTGCTCCATATTGTTGCTGGCGGAAATCTTGACCTTCGAAACCCGAACCTTGCCCAAATTGATTTTTCAATTTCATAACGTTCCTCCTCTTTCCTCATGGTGTTCTAAACAGAAGGCGCTAAAGCACCTGTTGTTTCCATAGCATTCTTTCTCTCTTTCACACTATGAGACAGGAGGGGAGAATATGTACATTAAACGAAAAAAAGGAACTGCTATGCAATTCCTCAGCGTGTAGACAAACCCTCGCATTCTATCGGTACTCGTCCTTTTTACATGATCCAGTTTACAGCGTGCTGAATATCAAATAAAAGTGTCATGATGAGAAAAAACGCGGCGGGCGGTGTGATCACAATGATGAAGGCTTGCCATAATCTGAGCTTCATCACAGCGACAATGCCTAAAACAGCCATTCCAAATATCCACGTCTTTGCATATACATCCGTAAGAGTTAAAAGATCGAGATAATACCATACTTCATAATGCTGATCTAAATATGGTGAGACTTTAACAAACGTATACGGACCGAGCATCCCAACTGTGAAAATCCAAGTAAGTGAAAATAAAGCAGAAGGGAAAAAGACCGTCAGTGTGCAGGCCTTGAGTATATCTCGATACGCCGTTTGACAGCCGAAAAAGAGACGCCCTAACCATTTGATCAGGAGGACACCGAAAAATAGAATAATATTGCCTGCCAAAATACCATATCCCGCTCCTTGTAACAGAATAAAAGGGAATGGAATATGATTGCCCATATACTCGCTAAAATACCCTTCGTAGATCCAGCCCGTACCGGCGATACTTGCAAGGAGCATCATCAGCCAAATGGGAATATTGGAATGTTGATATGAGCGAATAATCGTTTTTGTCGCGACGAAAATTTTAAAAAATCGAAAAAATCCTTTTAATTCCTCTTCTTGGGAGTGATCATTCTTCATAGCTTCCAATGTTCTTTACTCCTTTAATACACACAAATGATTACTTATATTACCAAAAAGTTCGCATTTTTCAAAGATAGATCAATAAAAAAATACAATTTTATAAAAAATAGGTCACTCTACAGTCTCTTTAAGAGGAGACACATATGATAAACATAGTTTGAAAGAGACCGAGGTGAAAACTTTGACAAAAGTAACTGTCATTATGACGAGCTACAACAAGGCGGCTTACGTCGGCAGATCGATTGAAGCGGTCCTGCAGCAGACGCTGTCAGACTTTGAACTTTTTATCATGGATGATGGATCAAACGAAAAAACCCTTGCTGCGATTGAACCGTTTCGCAAAGATCCCCGCGTTCATTTTATCCAAAGCGGTGTCAAAACGCTGGAAGAGAGAACAGCGAAAACTCGCTACGCCGTGCTGATTAATCAAGCATTAGAACTGGCAAAAGGGGAGTATATTTCCTATGCCACAGATGACAATGTCTACGCCCCGGACCGTTTAGAGAAGCTCACTCATTATCTAGATACCCATCCAGGTAAAGATATTGTCTATTCTAGTTCTAAAGTGATCTATTTAAATAGCAAAAAAGAGCCAGTGAAGGAAACGATTCGGCCGGCGCAAACAGTGCAATGGAATGCCCCCTGCGCCATAGATCATTGCTCGGTCGTGCATCGTACATCCATTTTATCAAAAATTCATGAGGAATTTGGGTCTTACTGGGACGAGAGTCCGCATTTTTATCGAATAGGGGATGCCCGTTTCTTTTTCCGGTTAAATCATTTTTATCCGTTCTATCCGTTTGATGAAATATTAGATACAAATTACATCACAGAAAAGTCGATTCATTATCAGCTGGCAGAAGAAGAGAAAAGTTCCTTTATTCAAGCACTTCCCGAGCAGTCCACCTGCTGGGAGCTTCGCAGTATATTAAAACAAAGACATGGGAGGTGACCTGAAGTGTCGCACTATATTCATCATTATTGGCAGGTGTACTTTGAGTATGTGAATCTGATGAAGGATTTGTCCTACAAGCAAATTCCTCTTGGGTTGATCAGTAATTTTTATCAATATATCAGTCCTGAAGTGAGGGAGCGCATGGAAGATGAAGCATTCGGTCAAGAACTGACAACCGCTTGTCCATTACCGCAAGAGATTCAGCCATTTTTTGATCAGCATAAGCAGCAGATCAAGCGTATCGCTTATCGTCCGGCGAATGGAAAGGTATTGCTTCACTTTGAACACCTGCGTTTTACGGAACAAAATTACACGCGGTTCCATCCAAACCAAACGGTGGTGCTCGCTCGCTGGAAGAAGGCGGATTATTACGGATTACCCGTGATCAGTAAGCCGGAATTAGCCGGAGAGGTTAATAAAGAAGCCCACGCTGAATATATTGAAAAAGCAAATGCTCTCCTTAAACCTTACGCTCACCACCCTGTCTTTGGCAATGTCTTTTTTAGAGAAAAACTGCGGAAGGACATTGTGCAATTTATTGATGTCATTGACCAGATAGAAATGCTATTTCAAATGCAGCCGATTGCAGCTGTCATTGTTGGAACGACGGAGGATGTCTACAGCCGCGTACTCGCTTTGCAAACAGTGAAACGCCAGCTTACGAGTATCTGTCTTCAGCACGGCGCGCTTATGGGAGACGAAGCCTTTTTACCAATTTTTACGACTTGCCATGGGGTGTTTGGAAAATATGAAAAGGACTGGTATGTAGATAAAGGCTGTCAGCCGGAACAGGTGGAAATCACAGGTCATCCGAGGTTTGATTTGGTGAAGGAGCGAACGCCGCTTCAAAAGGATCTCATTTTTCGTAAATTGAACTTCAGTCCGGCTAAAAAGACCGTGCTTGTGGCAACGCAGCCGTTTTCTGAAGCCTTTTATGGCGATGTTCTTAAAACGATCGCCAAACGGAAAGACATTCAGCTGATCATGAAGCCGCATCCTTGGGAAATTGCTCGAAATCGATTAAATGACTATGTGTCTATTGAACGAGCGGGAAATCATGTGAAATTGATTAAAAAAGAAATTGACCTGTATGATCTGCTGCCATATGTGGATATCGTGATTACGCTCACATCAACAGTTGGTCTTGAAGCGATGCTTTTTGAAAAGAGTGTGCTGATCGGGAAAATGACAGAAGGCAGAAGATACCCATATTACGAGTCGCTTGGCAGCTATCATATGGAAAACCCTGTTGAACTAGCTGAGAAAGCCATTCGTATTTTGTCGGATGAACAAGAGATGAAACTGGCAAAGCAGCAAGGAGCTCAGTTCATTAAACAACATTATCCGCATGCGCGATCTATCGATGTTCTGCTTTCTCTGCTTAAAACAAAAACTGGTGTGGATTTTCAGAGATGAAGATAGGGGTGTGCAAGCGATATGGGAAAAAAGAGAGCACAATTTCTTCCTTATGCTCTGCCTTTCATTGAGCAGGAGGAAATTGATGAAGTCATTGGAACATTAAAGTCCGGCTGGCTGTCAACTGGACCAAAAGTAAGACAGTTTGAAGAAGAATTTCAGCAGCTGACTGGTGCAAAACATGCGATCGCTGTCAATTCATGTACGGCTGCTTTATTTTTAGCGTTAAAGGCAAGAGGGATTGGGACTGGGGATGAGGTGATTACAACCCCTCTGACATTCTGCGCAACAGCCAATACGATTATCCATACGGGGGCAGCGCCTGTATTTGTCGATATTGATCCAGCGACACTCAACCTGGATGCAGAGAAAATAGAAGCGGCCATTACACCACATACAAAAGCGATTGTTCCTGTTCACTTTGCTGGTCAATCGTGCGATATGGACCGAATTTTAGCGATTGCCAAAAAGTATGATCTATTTGTACTTGAAGATGCTGCCCACGCTCTTTACGCAACGTACCACGGTCAGCCCGTTGGATCCATTGGTGATGCGACCGCTTTTAGCTTTTATGCAACGAAAAACCTAGCGACTGGTGAAGGCGGCATGCTGACAACAAATGATGATGCGCTTGCTGCTCGGATTAGAAGACTAGCGCTCCATGGGATGAGCAAGGGAGCGTGGAATCGTTATGGAGAAAAAGGAACGTGGTATTACGAGGTCGAGGAACCAGGCTATAAAATGAACATGTTTGACGTGCAGGCATCGTTAGGGCTTGTTCAGCTAAGCCGTCTGGATGACATGCAGGCACGGAGAGAACAGATTGCAAAAGCATACAATCAGGCTTTTCAAAAAGAAGCGGGTCTGATTCTGCCGCCTGTGCATCAAGAAGGAAGACATGCATGGCATTTGTATGTACTGCAAGTGAACCCAAAAGAAGCATTCATCACGCGGGATGAACTGATTGATCAGCTGCAAAAGGAATATAAAATCGGCACGAGTGTTCACTTTATCCCTGTTCACTTGCATCCATACTATCAACAAACGTATCACTATTCACCCGAGGATTTCCCTGAGTCACTCACATACTACAAGCAGACGCTCTCACTGCCGCTCTATCCGAGTATGACAGATGAAGATGTGCAGGATGTTATCACAGCGGTGTTGTCTATTTTAAAAGAACGGAGGGCATCATCATGAAGGTCGTTCATGCTGTAGATGATCAGGTGCTCGCTGCTTGGCTGGAGAAATATGGTCAACAAGCGGAACAAATGAACGGCTTCAAGCAATTTGCTCTTGTTAATGGCGCCCAGCTCAAAGCAGTCCTGTTATATGAATGGTCAAAATGGGAAAGCGGCATTTTTGATCAGCATATTTTTCATGTGAAGTTTGTGGAAGCGGAGTCAGCGTCTGCTTTTCAAGAATTGATGGAGCGTTTCATCAATTGGATGAGAACAGAAAAATGCGATTTTTTCTTTTTACGTCTTGAAGCGTCTGACCTTGTAAAAAACCGCATCGTCCAAAGGCTGTCACATGTGTACTATGTGGGCGGTCTCACTCGTCTTGAGGCGCCGCCTGTTCAAATGGAGCTTCCATCAACAGGTGATGATGTGGTTATTAGTCTGCCGGATGAAAAGGATTACGATGAGGCGGTGTCACTTGCTCATCAGGCGTTTGTGAAAAGCCGGTACGCACTTGATCCTTTTTTAGATCAGAATGTCGTCCAGCATTTCTTTCAGGAATGGATGAGAAACAATTTACTCGGACGTGCAGATATCAATCTCGCAGCAAAGGTGAACGATGAAGTCATTGGTTTGATTCAAGGGGTAACAAAGGGCGATGAACTAGTGCTTGATTTATTGTCCATTAGACCGGATGCACAAGGAAAAGGGATCGGAAAAAAGCTCGTGATGGCGATAATAAAAGCCTCTTATGAGAGAGGGCATCGGTTTATGTCTGCCGGAACTCAGATGCATAACACAACCGCGATTCAGCTGTACGAAAAGCTAGGTTTTAGAACAAAAAATGCCTTCTTGTATTACCATGTGTGGCCGAAAAAAGGAGAGAGGTAAGATGGCGCATTTCTATATCGGAGATCGCAAAGTAGGGGATGGTGCGCCTGTCTTTATCATTGCAGAGGCAGGCATTAACCATGATGGAAAGCTGGATCAGGCGCTTGCTTTAATTGATGTGGCAAAGGAAGCAGGTGCCGATGCGGTGAAGTTTCAAATGTTTCAAGCTGATCGGATGTATCAAAAGGAACCGGGTTTGTACGAAACAGCCAAGGGGGAAGAGGTGTCTATTTTTTCTTTAGTGGAACAAATGGAGCTGCCGCCAGAATGGCTCCCGGTGTTATTGTCACGTTGCGCGGAAAAAGGGCTGATATTTTTAAGCACAGTATGTGACGAAGAATCTGCGGATCTATTGAATCAAACCGATCCGCCGGCTTTCAAACTGGCATCCTATGAAATCAATCATTTGCCTCTTATGCGTCACACGGCATCTTTTCAAAAGCCCATCATATTCTCAACTGCCGGGGCAACCATTTCGGATGTCCATGAAGCATACGAGGCGATTACAAGCGAGCAAAATCAGCAGGTCGCTATCATGCATTGCGTAGCAAAGTATCCAGCACCTAGAGCTTACACGAATCTGCGCGTGCTTCAAACCTTAGCTGCGGCATTTCCCGAGGCAGTCATTGGCTTTTCTGATCATAGTGAGCATCCAACTGAAGCGCCTGTAGCTGCTGTGAAGCTTGGGGCAGCAATCATTGAAAAGCATTTTACAGTCGATAAAACGTTACCTGGGGCTGATCATTCCTTTGCGCTTGATCCTGATGAATTGAAGGAAATGGTTCAGCATATTCGAGCGGCAGAAAAGCAGTGGAATTTAAAAGAAGCTGACATTCATTCAGTGCCAGAAGAGCTCCTTGGCAGTTCTTATAAAACGACAACAGCCATTGAAGGCAAGATTCGTGAATTTGCGTATCGAGGCATTTTTACGACAAAAGGCATTGCGAAGGGCGAGACATTGACCGCAGAAAATCTAGCCGTGTTACGTCCAGGACAAAAAAGCCAAGGTCTGCATCCAAGGTATATGGCGGTTTTACTTGGCGCAAAGGCTGTCAGAGATATCCCAGCCCATACAGGAGTTACATGGAAAGATGTACTCATGCAGGAGACGTCAAATGATCAATGATGTGCTCTTTATCATACAGGCGAGAATGGGCTCAACAAGGCTGCCAAAAAAGGTGATGAAACCGATCGGCGGTATGGCGCTGATCGACCTGATTGTTGAACGGGTAAAGCAATCAGCTCATTACAATCACAAAACGCAGAACCTCATGATCGCCACAACAGTTGAGGCAGAAGATGATCTGCTGGCTCATTATTGTTTATCAAAGGGCTATAAAGTATTTCGTGGCAGTGAGAAGGATGTACTGCAGCGATTTGCGCAGATTGTCCGTCATTTTGAACCGCAAACCATTGTGCGTTTAACGGGAGATAACCCATTTATAGATCCAGTCCTTTTGTCGAAAATGCTTGAAAAACATAGGCAAGCGAAGGCTGATTACACGTATACGGCTGGGACGCCACTCGGTATTTCCGGGGAAATGATCGACGCACAGATTTTAAGTGAAATCGACAATTTTCCCCTTACGCAGCCAGAGCGTGAGCATGTCACGCTCTATATCAGAAAGCATCCTGAGCAATTTCACCTGCAATTATTCACACCGCCCAAAGAACTTGCATATCCTGCTTATCGATTCACGATTGATACAGAAGAAGATTATGTGTTTGCGACCCGTTTACTAGAGAAAGCTGGCGGCTCCATTGCTGTGCCTACGGCTGAGCTCATCACCATTTGCGAACAAGATCCTGATATTGTTCGGCTGAATCAATTTGTGAAACAGAAGGATGCTGAATGAACAAGAAAATCATGATTGTTGTGTATGGTGGTTTTTTAAGAGGGATGGGTCATGTCGTCAGAATGAAACGGCTGGCAAATCAACTGCTTCAAGAAGGAAACGACATATCTTTCTATACAAATGAACAGATCTGTGTAGAAATGCTCTCAGGTCCAGATTGGCACGTTCATTTGGTGCAGGAGTCGAAGGCATTCCTTCAGATGGAGCAGGATATAAAAGAGCTGAATCCAGATCTTCTGCTGATTGATGTACTTGATTGTGACCTCCAATTTCTTCAATTAGTCAAAGCATCCTCCAGCTCTGCCAGACTGGTCTTATTTGAAGAAAAAAGAGCAGAAGCCTGTCAGCTTGCCGATGCTGTCGTGAACGGCATTTATGGCGGTCTGGACGAAAAGCACATGCAAGTAGATGGGACAGAATATTTTTATGGAACACCTTATTTATTGTTAGATCAAGAGATAAGCCGATTAAAAGACACATATGAGGTTCGAAAAGAATGCAAAAAGGTGGTCATCAGCCTTGGGGGCAGTGACCCGCGCGGATTGTTATCAAAGGCTGTATCAGCACTCCTCGAAGCGGACCACTTACACATCTTAGCGGTTACAGGAAAAGCCTCCCGCATTGAGGAACAAATAGAGGCTGAGCATATTCAATTCATTCGTCATACAGATCAATTACCTGCGCGTCTCTCGGAAGCTGATCTGGCCATAGTGGCTGGCGGGATGACATTATACGAGGCAGTTTGTATCGGAGTGCCCAGTATTGTCCTTTCACAAGTCGACCATCAAGCAGTGACAGCCGCTCGTTTTGCACAAAAGGGAGCGTGCCACCATCTTGGATTAGGTGAACTTGTGGATGAAAAAGATATACGATGTGCTGTGGAAAGACTGTCCAGCAGCTACTTTCTCCGCAGGAGCATCCATCTCAATGGACGGACACTCATTGATGGAAAAGGAACTGAACGAGTGAAAAACATTCTTATACACCTCATGAATCATCACCAAAAAGACTATAAGGATGTGTAGATGTGAAGGGAGTTATTTTAGCAGGAGGAAAGGGATCACGACTGGCGCCTTTAACGAAGATTTTCAATAAACATTTATTGCCGGTTGGTCCATATCCAATGATTTATTGGTCATTGTTCAAATTGAAGGAAGCAGGGATTTTAGATGTGATGGTCATATCACAAGAAGAACAAATCCCGCTGTTTCAAAAGCTGTTTGAAAGCGATCAGGAACTGGGGATGAACATCGTATATCAGGTACAGCCTGAAGCGTCTGGGATATCAGACGGTTTATCCTATGCAAAGCCCTTTGTAGAAGAGGAGAAGTTTGTGCTGATGCTTGGTGATAATGTATTTGAGAATTCGCTAAGCCCTTTTGTTGAAGCCTTTCAGCGGCAAGATAGAGGAGCCAAGGTTTTGTTGAAAGAAGTGACAGATCCAAACCGGTTTGGCATTGCAGAAATTGATGCGGCCCACCAACGGATTTTATCAATAGAGGAAAAACCGGAGCATCCGCGCTCATCTTACTGCGTCACGGGCATCTATTTTTATGATCAAGAAGTCTTTCAATATATTGAGAGAATCTCGCCATCAGATCGAGGCGAATTAGAGATTACAGACGTGAACAATCTCTATATCTCAAATAGCCAGCTGACCTATGATATGTTAAAAGGGTGGTGGATTGATGCAGGAACACATGAATCTCTCCACGAAGCATCTGTGAAAATGTTTGAAACGATGAAGAAAAAAGAGGGATCCGAATGACAAAGTCTTATTTAATTACAGGCGGAGCGGGTTTTATCGGACTGAATTTTGTGAAGCTGCTGCTTCAGGATACAAATGTCAGGCTCACCGTTTTTGATAAATTAACATATGCCAGTCATCCAGACGAGATGGAAGAATTATTAAAGTTGTCTCATTTTCGGTTTATTCAAGGGGATATTACCCTTCAGCATGAGCTGGATCAAGCATTTGACGAAGTCTATGATGCGATCATTCATTTTGCGGCAGAATCGCATGTTGATCGCAGCATTGAATCGGCAGAGCCTTTTATTCAAACAAATGTCCTCGGAACGTATCGTATGCTTGAAGCGGTCTTAAAAGGAAAGGCGAAAAAGCTCATTCATATTTCAACAGATGAAGTATATGGAGATTTGGAGCCAGATGATCCTGCTTTCACAGAACAAACACCACTTTCACCGAATAATCCTTATTCAGCAAGCAAGGCGAGTTCAGACCTGCTTGTGAAATCCTATATCCACACTCACCAATTACCTGCGATGATTACACGATGCAGCAACAATTACGGACCGTATCAGCATGAGGAAAAATTAATACCGACCATTATTAGAAAAGCAGTCAATGGAGAGAAAATCCCGATTTATGGAGACGGCCGGCAAATTCGCGATTGGCTGTATGTAGAGGACCATGCGAGAGCTGTGAAGAAGGTGCTCGAAAACGGCACAGCCGGGCAGGTATACAATATTGGCGGCGGCAATGAGAAAACAAATCTTGATTTAACCAAAACGATTCTATCGCAGCTCGGAATCAGTCATGATCAAATTGCGTTTATTCAAGATCGAAAAGGACATGACAGACGGTATGCCATTGATGCCAGTAAGCTAAAAGGCGAGCTCGGCTGGACGCAGGAGACGTCATTTGAAGAAGGTATCGAAAAAACGATCAATTGGTATCGAACCAAATACGATCAGAGCGAAGAAGGGTGACGGATGAAAGTTTTAATCACCGGTGCAGGCGGCCAATTAGGGAAAGAATTGAGCAGACAGCTCAAAGAAAAAGACATGACCGTCATTGCCTTAACGAGGAACATGCTCAATATCACAGACCAGCAGGCAGTTAGACATGCGATGAGACACTATCAGCCTGATATTGTTGTCAGTGCAGCAGCCTATACATCTGTTGATCAATGTGAAACAGAAACCGAAAAGGCGTATCTTGTGAATGGCATTGGCGCGTACTATACAGCCCTGGAAGCAAAGCGCGCAGGCGCTGATGTGTTACATGTCAGTACAGATTATGTGTTTGACGGTCAGGCGGACACCCCTTACCAAATCGATGCACAAGCAGATCCTCAAACCATTTATGGAAAGAGTAAGAAGCTTGGTGAGGAATTGATTCAGCTTGTGTCAGACGAAGTGAAAATCATTCGTACCTCGTGGCTTTATGGACATGAGGGGCATAACTTTGTGAATACCATTCTTCGGCTCGCTGAAACGAAGGATCATTTGCGCATTGTGAACGATCAAATAGGGTCTCCTACTTATACAAAGGATGCAGCCGAGGCCTTGATTCATTTGTTTGAACAGAAGGCAGGCGTGTACCATGTCAGTAACCGAGAAAGCTGTTCCTGGTTTGATTTTGCGTCAGAAATTGTGATGAAAAGCGGTCTTTCCGCCACAATTGAGCCGATTTCCACGGAAGAGTACGGCTTCCAAACGCCTCGCCCAGCCTATTCTGTCTTAGATCTTCAAGCGATTGAAGCCACAGGCTGGGAGCCGAGGCATTGGAAGGATGCACTTTACGAATATTTGCAGAAAGAAGGGAGATGGCAACAGCATGATTGATGGTGTTCAAACGAAAAAACTCATGAAACATTGTGATGACCGCGGCTTTTTTGCAGAGCTCATTCGAGATGATGAACCGATGCTGAAACGCTTTGGTCAGGCGTCATGGTCGAAAAGCTTTCCAGGCGTGATCAAAGCCTTTCATTATCATGAAAAACAAGACGACGTTTGGTTCTTCCCGGCAGGTCATGCACAGGTTGTGTTATATGATTTGCGAGAGGACTCTCCCACAAAGGGGCAAACCGATGTGTATTATATGGGGGAAGACAATCCGATGCTGCTTCTCATCCCAAAGGGTGTCGCGCATGGCTACCGTGTACTAGGTGAGACGCCGCTGCAAATTGTGTATTTCACAACAGAATCGTATGACCCGAAAAACCCAGATGAAAAGCGAATCGCCTGGAATGACGAAACGATCGGGTTTAATTGGGAAACGACATTTAAATAGAGAACGGGGGGCCTTTCGCAGGAGAAAGGTCTTTTTTTGTTGAAATACATTCTGTATGTGTCATTTTATGTATATGTACTAAGCTGATAAGAAAAGGGATGTGGATGAGTTTGTCTAAAAGAATTGCGTTTGTAACAGGAGCAAGTACAGGGATTGGAAAGGCAATCGCCGTAAAGCTTGCCGCTCAAGACAATGTAAAGGTCATCATCAATTCTAGAAATCAATCCTCGCTAGAAGAAGCGCAGCAGCACATTGGGCGTATGACAGAAACAAAGGAGCAGGTGGCTCTTTTCTGTGGGGACATGTCAGATGAAGGAGTGAGGGCTGAGGCTTTTACGAAAATAGAAAAAGAGTTTGGCAGACTGGATGTGTTGATTAATAACATTCCAGGGGGGAAGCCGGATACCTTTGACTCATGTGACAGCGAGCAGATGATGGCAGTATTTTCTCAAAAAGCCATTGCGTACATTGATACGATGAAGCGTGCGGCAGCGATGATGAAACGACATGAATATGGCCGGATCATTCAAATTGTCGGGAACCTATGGAAGGAGCCTGGTGACCAAATGTTTACGAACAGTATGATGAATGCAGCGATTATTAATGCTAGTAAAAATGCTGCCACACAGCTTGCACCTTCAGGGATCACAGTGAATTGTTTAAACCCGGGATTTATTGCTACAGATCGGTATGAACAATTTATCGGAAACATGATGCGTAAACAGGCATTATCGCGGGAAGAAGCTGTACAGGCTGTAGCGTCAGGAATTCCAATGAAAAGAGTGGGGTCAGCGAGTGAAATGGCTTCATTGGCCGCTTTTATCGCATCAGAGGAAGCCTCCTATCTTACAGGACAACAAATATCCGTCGATGGTGGTTCGATGAAAAGTATATAATATCAAAAACCCGCTATATGCGGGTTTTTTGATTAAAGCGAATCGGAAGGATGCGAAGCCGGTCGATAAACAGGGCAAGCTGTTCAATTGGAGCAACCATTGAGATGCGGACATGACGCCTACCATGTGCTCCAAACACACCCCCCGGCGTGACAACGACATCAGTATGTTCGAGTAAATAGTCAGCAAATGCATGAGAATGTTCAAAATCATCAGGGATGGGAGCCCATAAATAAAAGGCACCAGCTGGATATTCGATGGACCATCCTAGCTGTTTTTCTGCTTGACGGATGAAAAAGTGAATTCGTTCAAGGTAGACCTCTTTTAATGATTGTATGTGACAGTCATCACTTTGCAAGGCGACGGTTGCGGCTTGTTGAAATCCGCCATACATACTGACAAACACATGATCTTGGAAGGCGTTAATGGCTTGGATGATGTCCTCATTACCTACAGCAAAAGCGACTCTCCATCCTGCCATATTAAATGTTTTGGATAGAGAATATAATTCCACTCCTACGCTTTTCCCAAGAGGAGCGTTCAGAAAGCTTACTGGTTTTTGCTCATAATGAAATGAACCATAGGCAAAATCATGAATGACATGCAGTCCGTGAGCCGATGCAAAATCAGCAGCCTCTTCAAAAAATGCATCATTTGCCACAGCACCTGTTGGGTTATTCGGATAATTTAAGAAAAGAACCTTTGCCTTTTTGAGCACCTCCGGATCAATTGAAGAGAGATTTGGCAAATAGCCATTTTTCGATTCAAGTATGATGCAGTAGGGCTTAGCGTCTGCCATCAAGATCCCAGAATGATATTCTGGGTATCCTGGATCGGGGATGAGGGCAACGTCCCCAGGGTCAAGCAGACACTGACTCATGACATAAAGGCCTGTTTTCCCTCCATTGAAAAGAGCAACTTCTTTCTGTGGGTCTATCTCAGTGCCGAACTCCTTTTTGTAGAAATCTGCAATGGCTTGCTTGAAAAAGTCGAAGCCTCTAAAAGGTGCATATTGCTGAAATTGCAAAGTGGCTGCTGCCTCTTGAAGGGCGCTTACGATATGTGCAGGAGTAGGAAGATCGGGATTTCCCTGACCAAGGTTTATGATGTTCGCTCCGTTTTGTGCTTTTTGCGCAATTTTCTCAAATACGGTTCCAAATTTCTGTTCTGGCAGCCGTTTAATCATGTTAGATGGTAAGATCTCCACCACGTTACCCTCTCTTTCTATCCCTTGACTAATTCATCCATTAAATGAATGGCAGCTTGCTTCTGTAAGTTGCGGATGGATGCGGCAACATCCTGTGAGGATGACCCTTTTAACTCAAGCGACACGATGCCGTTAAAGGCTTCAAATAAAGATAGATCGACAAAGGTGCCTTTGGACGGGACGGATTTACTGACGATCACAGTATCTCCAACTAAAGCATCCTGCGGAATATGGATATGATCAATGGTGATATGTGTGGCCTCTGCCGGTATGTGTCCGCTTTCTTTGAAATGCTGAGGGTATAAATGGCAGTCTGCTATATAATGCGTATGTCCAGAAAGCAGCTCTTTTGGCAGCTCCGCTTTTTTTCCATCGACTAATACATCGATCAGCAGCTTGGCCATATCCACCCCAAACACTTTTTTGATATTCGGAATCATATTCCAGCCAGCAAATCTAGCTGCGGATTCGATCAGTCCTGTTTCTCGATTTTTCATGAGCTTGATCTCTGTATGGGTCGCACAGTTTTCAAGACCCAGCCCTTCATTTGCCTTCTTAGCTGCTTCAATGATGATTTGCTGGGCTTCATTGTCTAGGATCGAGGGAGTAATATGAGCCGTTTCTGTAAAACCGATTTGAGGGGTCTTGTCATGTATGACAAAAGGGATATATTCTCCCTCCACGACGAACCCTTCTACACTGACATAATCAGAATAGCCATCCTCCTGATACCAATCCTTGTAAGCACCCTCTAAGTACGTTTCAGCGACAAATGGTGCTTCATATGTCACAGCGTTTGGGACGGGAATCGTTTGCAAATAGGATTGTACGTTTAAAAAGAGATCATCACTGCCGGCTCTGTCATGAAAAAGGGTCACACCAATGGAGCTTGCTAAATATGTAGGCTTTAAAATAAGCGGAGTCCCGATATGTTCAATAGCTTGCTGGAAATCAGCTAAAGTCGTGACAGGCTGAGTTTTCACCGCTTTGACACCAGCAGCGTTGAATGCAGCCCTCATTTGGCTTTTATCACGTGCCTTTTCAGC
This sequence comes from Bacillus sp. F2HM, assembly GCF_019266135.1. Classification (NCBI taxonomy): domain Bacteria; kingdom Bacillati; phylum Bacillota; class Bacilli; order Caryophanales; family Bacillaceae; genus Bacillus; species Bacillus sp. F2HM. The sequence goes on along the minus strand of NZ_LRMO01000001.1, from coordinate 177,603 downwards.
TGCTTTTACCCCAGCACCGCGCAGCCCCAGCCTCTCAGCAGCTTTTGCCATTGGTGCAATGAATAATTCATTATTGGTGGTGATGGCATCAGCTTTGAAAAAGGAAGCCACACGGACTAGGTCATCTACCACTTCTTTCTCTGATTTCAGATAATCATCATGTGCCCAGTAAATAGAATCAGGGTGTTCAAAAGAAGGGTGTGTCTCAAAATAATCACGATCTTTGATGACGGCAATGGAGTATTTTTCGATTAGTTCAGCGTGACCCTTTGTAATGGCAAAGGGTCTCGGAATATAAGAAACGATATGATAAGATGCCGCCACGCTTTCATAAAACATATGGGGCGGGCATCCTCCTAAGTCAGCAATGACAAGTACGGTTTTTTTACTCAATGAAAGCACTCCTTTTTATCTAGCGGTGTATCCGCCATCTGCTGTGACAACACTTCCGGTCATATAGCTGGATAGATCAGAGGCGAGAAACAGCATCACGCCCGCAATTTCTTCGGGTTTTCCGAGACGAAGCAAGGGATTCACCTTTGCTTTTTCCTTTTTGACAACCTCAAGACTTTCTGAATGATTGTCTAAAAAGGATTTTTCATTTAATGGCGTATCAATGATGCCTGGGGCGATACAATTCACCCTGATTTGATGAGCGGCATAGTCGATCGCCATCGATTTGGTGAGCTGGATGACACCGCCCTTTGTTGCGTTGTATGCAGGAATGTCAGGCCAGCCAACGAGACCTCCGACAGATCCGGTATTAATAATACTTCCGCTTTTCTTCTCAAGCATATGGGGCAATGTATGCTTACTCATAAGAAATACACCAGTCAGGTTGACCTGTAGAATGTGGTTCCAATCCTCCAGTGTCATCTCGTGAATAGGTGAGACAATTTCGATGCCTGCATTGTTAATCAAAACATCAATTGTCCCGAATTGGCTCAGCACGGATTGAATGGTTTTTTGACAGTCAGACTCATTCGTAATATCTGTTTTGAAAAACGCAGCATGTTCATGAGGCAATGATTCAATGAGTTGTTTACCGCTATCTTCATTGATATCAGCCACTGCTACTTTTGCTCCGTGCTCAAGGAAAAGCTTGACGGCGGCAAGCCCAATCCCAGACGCACCTCCTGTAATCAGGACGACTTTTCCGGCAATGTTCATTTCTTCACCTTAGATGCTTTTGGCTTTAAGCGGTTATAGCGTGGAGGGAAGAAGAGATTAATAGACTTTGATGCTTCTGGCTTTGGATTAATGGCGCCGTGATCTTCTTTTGGATCACAGAAGTAAGTCGTGCCAAATTCCATCTTTTCTGTAAAGCCTTCAATCGTCATATCGTACCCACCGCTAATGCAAATCCCAATTTGTTCATTACGGTGCTTATGAAAAGGCATTTCCCCGCCATTTCCCGGAATGTTGGCAATCATAAGCTCCATCCAGTCCTCCACAAAAAAAGTCACTTCCATGCCAGGAAGTAAATCACGCGTTTTGAAAATATCTAAGAAATAAGTAGGAGGAGCCGTATATTCCTCGCCATCTTTTAATCTCTTAATATCAATGGCGATCACTTCCTCATCTGTCAGATTCGATGCGCCGTGAGGAACGAATGGTGGTGCAATATAGGCTGATTCTAATGGGGTCAGCAATTGGGTCGATTGGCGGACCGTCATTTGAAGCTCGCCTTTTAATACGATGCCGATTTGTGCTTCTGGATGCTCGTGAGGTTCGATGATCGTGTGAGGAGGGACGTATGAAATTAACACTTCCGTATCGCCTCTGACAGTAGAATATTGGATGACACCATTATCCCATTCTCGTTTTTTCGCTTGAGGAAAATATAATTCTTGCACCTTTTGTTCAGTTGTCATGTTACATCTCTCCTTTTCCGAATATAGACCAGCTCATAGGAATGCTTTTAAATGTTCGAATGAAGGTGAGGCCGTATGTAGCTCTAGCCACCTCATTGGTTAAAGCGAAATCAAATTCGCCGTCTCTTACTTTTTGTGCGGCTGTACTTGTAGAATTGACAAGTTCAAATTCAGCATTTTGATGAATAAAATATTGAATCAAATTCACAGGTGCAGGATGAGAAACAATTTTTAAATGGTGAAGCATTTGTTCTTGAAAGGGGAAATCTGGTCTGACAGCCAAACCATACATGGGCGTGTCACATCTGAATATTTGTAAAAGCTGTAGGTCAGGTCTCATGTAGAAGTGTTTAATTCCTTCGTATGCGTGTGGAACGAGAGTGTATTGGAGTGCGTTAGAGAGAGTATGTTCAATGCAAGTTTCGAATGTGTCGTAAAGGGATAGTTTCGTATGGGTGCCGAGTGTAGTGGTGGAATGAGAGATGAAATGTTTTGCTGCATATTCACTGCTTGTCCCCTTAGGGCCTAATGTATTGACTGTAAACATCTTAGGTGAAACGATGGGCTCTTCTTTGAAATGAAAAACATCATTCTTTAAGATCATGTTTACCATCCAATCTTTTTCAAATTTTTACTAGATTATAAAAAATTAAATTGGCAATTGTCAACAAAATTTATAAAAAATGTATTTTATGATGATATTAAAAATTGATCTAAAAAACTGCACATATCGAGATGTGCAGTGAAATGAGCTCACGTTTCAAATGTGTTTTTATGTTTCTGCTGTAAGGATTTTTCGCGTTTATAGCTGACGAAGCTGATGAGAAAACCAACAAGCGTAATGAGTGCACATACAAGCCCTACCGTATGATAGCCGAAATGGACATAAACAGGTCCCATCAGAGCGGACCCAAGCATAACGGCAAGATTAGAAGCAAGGCTGTAAAAAGCCATCACTTTGCCTCGGTGGGTTTGAGAGCAGTCGCTCAGGACGGTGCTCAAAAGCGTGACCGATAAACTTTGCATGGCACCCCAAATAAATAAAGCGAAAATGAGCAATGTCCATGAGAACGGTGCATAAGGAAGTAAGGAAAGAACGAGCGTAATGCCGCCCAGCACAAAGAAAAGTGAGCGTGTTTTGCCAAACCAATCTGCTAATTTCCCGGTAAATATACTCATGGAAAAACCAACGCCATAAGCCATGATCAGAAGTCCAGCTGTTGATTGCCCCCCTGAAAACAGACTTTGCAGGTAAGCCCCTAAAAATGAGTACATGCCATAAAATCCAAGCATGTTACAAAATGTCACGGTCAAATAGGCAGGGACTCGGTCGATTTTTAAAGCCCCCCATATAGAGCTTGATTTCTCCCTAGCTTGAGATGCCTTCGGATCAGCTGTGGCGACTTGTTTACGAGATTCAAGGATGACGAGCAGCAGGACAACGAGACTCATCATGGCGAAAATCCAAAATGTCCAGCGCCAGTTCAAACTTTGACCAATAAAGGCGCCAATGGGCACACCAAGGACAAGAGAAAGAGACCAGCTCGATACAATGAGTCCCATCACTTTGCCGCGATATTCGTATGGAACTCGGTCGCCCACAAGAGCATAGGCTGTTGGCACAAATACACCAGTCGCCAGCCCAGAAATAGCACGGCCTGCAAAAAACACGGCCAAATTTGGGGCAGCAGCACACATCACTGTGCCAACCAAAAAGAAAGACAGCCCAATAATCAAACACAGCTCTCTTGAATACCGGTCCCCTAAAGGAACGAGCAGCGGAGCTCCAACCAGCACAGCTAACCCATAAATGCTGATGGAAAGAGCGAGAACATCAAGAGAGTGCTGAAAGGAGTTTGATAAATCAGGCAGCAGTGGTGAAATCACCAGCTCTTCCGATCCCGCAGCAAAAACGCCAAGTGTGAGTGCGATGGCAAGTGTGATGGGAAATGTTTTAGAAGCCTGGCTGTCTAAAGATTCTTTCATCAAGTGATCCCTCCATACTTGCTTTTTCATTCAATTCCGTTAAAATAAATTCTACCATTATTTAGTTTTATTTTACATTTCGTATCATAAGTATTATCATAAAATACTTTTCAAATGGAACGATTTTTGGATAGGAGAGGTACGAATGAAAATCACCGATGTAGATGTGCATATTTTAAACGAATTGAGAGAAGATGCCCGCTTATCCATGAGGGAATTGTCCAAACGAGTGAATTTATCAGCACCTGCGGTAGCAGAAAGAGTGCGTAAATTAGAGGATGCAGGGGTTATCGAAGGGTATTCTGTTCAGGTCAATTATAAAAAATTAGGGCTTCTGATTGACTGCCTGCTGGAAGTTACAGTGTTAAATGGGGAATATCAGCGTTTTGTGGCTTTTATGAACGAGCACCCACGCGCCTTTTTTGCTTATCGAGTGGCAGGGCAGTCTTGCTTTTTCATTAAGCTGTCTGTTTCTTCTCTTGAAGAAATTGAAGCCTTTATTCAAGAAGTGTCTGGATTTACAAAAACCGTCTCCCATATTGTCTTGTCAGAGCACTCTTTTTCCCATCCAATTCAGGAACGCTTGAAACAAATAGAAGAGCCAAAAATGACCGTGGTGAAATAAAAAAGGACCTGACTCAGGTCCTTTTTGTTCTTCTATCTGACTGATAGCTCATGATTGTAATAATGAGGCCAATAAATGTCACAGCAGCAGCAAATAACGGAACAAGCTGTAAATGTGTGATTTCGATAGCAAGACCGCCAAGCGCTGCACCGCCGGCATTCCCAATATTAAAGGCAGAATGGCTGAGCGTCGATGCGAGTGTCGGTGCTTCATGTGCCATGTTCATCGTGCGGTATTGCAAGGTAGGAACAAGAATAAATGAAATGATTCCCCAAACAAAAATGGTCAGCACGGCAGGCACTTTGAATTCGGAAGTGACTGTAAACAATAACAGGACAGCAATGAGCAGGATCAGTGTCACCATAATACTTGGCATCAGCCTCCAGTCAGCAAGCTTTCCGCCAACTAAATTCCCGATGGTGACCCCAAGTCCAAATAGGACAAGGATGAGCGTCACCCCATTTTCCTGAAAGCCAGTGACTTGCAGCAAGATTGGGCTGATATACGTAAAGGCTGTAAATACACCAGCAAAACCAAAGATGGTCATTGCAAAGGAAACGAGTACTTGTGGTTTTTTCAAAACGGATACTTCATTTCGAATATCGAGTACTTCTTCTTTCGACTGATTTGGGACTAAGCTGATGATACCAATTAAGGAAATGAGACCAATGACGGCAATGACTAGAAAAGACATACGCCAGCCGAATTGATTTCCGATAAAGGTACCGAACGGCACACCGAGTACATTGGCAACTGTCAGTCCTGTAAACATGAAACTGATCGCGCTTGCGCTTTTCTCTTTAGGCACAAGCCGTGCAGCCATAATGGCTCCGACGCCAAAGAAGGTTCCATGAGCAAATGACGTTAAAATACGGGCGGCCATTAATAGACCATAAGAGGTCGAGACAGCGGCAGCAGCATTTCCCGCAACGAAAAGAATCATTAACAGAATGAGGAGACGTTTCCTCGACATTTTTCCAGTCGATAACGTTAAAATAGGTCCGCCAACTGCGACACCAAGTGCATATCCAGTAATCAGCTGTCCTGAAGCAGAAATTGATACATGAAGGTCGTTTGCTACATTTGGTAAAAGTCCCATGATGACAAATTCAGTCATGCCAATCGAAAACGCACCGAGCGTTAACGCAAAAATAGCGATGGGGAAGTTTTTCATGATGTGATCACCTTTCTAAACAAATACATAAAAAAGCTTCGGAGAGATCCGAAGCCTTAAGAGTTTATCATACATGGAAATAAGACGCCAGCTGCTCGTTTGCTAATCGGTTTCCAACAAAGAAGGAACCAAATTCGCCGTAGCGTGCACTGACTTCATCAAATCGCATTTCATAAACCAATTTTTTAAATTGAAGCACATCATCAGAGAAAAGGGTAACGCCCCACTCATAATCATCAAAACCAACAGAACCTGTAATGATCTGTTTTACTTTCCCAGCATAGCTTCGGCCAATTAAACCGTGGCTTCTCATAAGAGATTTACGCTCATCCATGGAAAGCATGTACCAGTTGTCATTGCCAGAACGTCTTTTATCCATTGGATAGAAGCACACGTATTGAGAAGAAGGAAGCTCTGGATATAAGCGAGCACGTACATGCGGGTTCTCGTAAGGATCTCCGCCATCGCCGCCTCCTGCTAAGTAGTTGCTGAGCTCAACAACTGAAACATAAGAATAAGCTGGAATCGTAAACTCTGCTAGTCGTGTCTTGTTGAATTCGAGTTCAATTTCACCTAGTTCTTCCATTGTCGGACGTAAAATCATAAGCATAATATCTGCTTTTTGGCCGACAATACTATAGATTGTTTGGCTTCCAGCTTTATCTTGCTCAGCTGTTTTCCATTTTTCCAATAGACCTGTGAACTCATGAATGATGGCTTGGCGCTCATCACTTGTCAGCAGCTTCCAAGCTGTCCAGTCGATCGTTCTAAAATCATGCAGCGCATACCAGCCATCTAGTGTTTGAGCTGCTTCATTTGTTGTATGTTGTTCGCTCATTTCTTTCACTCCTATTAACAGTTTTCCATCTGTTCCAACTATAACATAGTTTGTCCAAATGGAGATGTGATCAAAACTTGAACGAAGAAAACAGCTTTTATCGAATTTGATTAAATTAGTTTGAAAAATAAGAATTTAATTTGTAAGCGCTATAATATAAGTTGGTAGTTTGAATTTAGGTAGAAGAAGAGTATGCTTAAAAGAGAACGCTTTTTTTGTAAAATCAAGGAGGGTATTGAAGTGGCAGATATTTTTTCAACAGTTCAGGAAAAGGTTGCAGGTAAAGGAGTAAAGATCGTTTTTCCTGAGGGAATGGACGAACGCATTCTAACAGCCGTTCAAAAATTAGCAGATGGCAAAGTATTGCAGCCAATTGTGGTAGGAAAAAAACAAGAAGTTGAAGCTAAAGCAAAAGAATTAGGTCTTACACTTGATGGTGTTGACGTGTATGATCCTCATACATATGAAGGTTTTGAAGAGCTTGTACAAGCTTTCGTAGAAAGACGTAAAGGCAAAGCAACAGAAGAGCAAGCAAGAAAAGCATTACTAGATGAAAACTACTTCGGTACAATGCTTGTGTATAAAGGTCTTGCAGACGGACTTGTGAGCGGTGCGGCACACTCAACTGCTGACACAGTGCGTCCAGCACTTCAAATCATTAAAACAAAAGAAGGCGTAAAGAAAACATCTGGCGTCTTCATCATGGCTCGCGGCGAAGAGCAATATGTGTTTGCTGATTGCGCAATCAACATTGCACCAGACAGCCAAGATCTAGCTGAAATTGCGATTGAAAGTGCAAATACAGCCAAAATGTTTGATATCGAACCACGTGTGGCAATGCTTAGCTTCTCTACAAAAGGCTCAGCAAAATCAGACGAAACAGAAAAAGTATCTGAAGCAGTTCGCATTGCAAAAGAAAAGGCACCTGAGCTTGTACTTGATGGAGAATTCCAATTCGATGCAGCTTTCGTTCCTTCAGTAGCAGCGAAAAAAGCGCCAGATTCCGTCATCAAAGGCGACGCCAGCGTATTTGTTTTCCCTAGCCTCGAAGCTGGAAACATTGGCTACAAAATTGCACAGCGCTTAGGTAACTTTGAAGCTGTAGGTCCAATCCTGCAAGGCTTAAACCAGCCAGTGAACGATCTTTCAAGAGGCTGTAATGCCGAAGACGTTTACAATCTTGCACTTATCACAGCAGCTCAAGCACTATAATGATTTCGACAAAGGCAGCCAGTACGATAGATTCGTGCTGGCTGTTTTTTTGATGACAAATGTGTACAATATAGGGAGAAAAGAAAAAATCTGATCGTAGATAAAGCCGATAGAATGGGCAGGTGCTATAATGGACGATTTAATACATAAGCTTCAGCATAAGGTCTCGGGATTAACCGAGGCACAAAGGAGAATTGCAGATTATATCGTGCAAAATCCAATGGAGGTTGCGTTTTTAACTGTAGATAAATTGGCGTCAAAAGTAGGGACGAGTACAGCGACCATCATGAGATTCTCTGCTGCTGTAGGGTATTCCGGTTTCTCCGAGCTTCAAAAAGAGCTTCAATCAAATATGAAGCATAAAGCTGCCCCTCAAACGAGACTTGAAGCGAACCTCAAGCATTCAAATAAAAGTAAGCTCCTGCATAATCATGTCGAGCTGCAATTTCAAAATATCCAGTACGCTTTAGACAATATCACGGAAGAAACTTTTCAGCATATTGTTGAAAAAATAGCCAGCTCCCGTCAGGTTCTGTGTACAAGTGTTCGAAGCGGAAGACCTGTCGGTGAGTATCTGTCACTCGGAATCAATCGGCTGTTGGGGAACTGTCAATATATTGATGCAGACAAAAGTGACTGGGTGGATGACCTCGTTCATTTTCAATCTGATGATTTCATTATAGCGGTCAGCTATCCCCGCTATGCAAAGCGTATGAAGGATTTGCTGGAGGCAGCGAAGTCATATGGGGTGGAAGTGCTTTTAATTACAGACAGCTACAGCTCTCCACTAACCAAGTATGCACAATATGTATTACCATGTTCCTCAGCAAGTGCGGGCTCTCATAACTCTGTCGTATCTGCTATCTTTATCGTAGATTACATTTTAAGTGCCTTAGCCATTAATGACCCTGAAAGGACAAAACCTCGTTTAGATCAAATCAATCATATGTTAACGAAAATGAGTTATCACACAACACATTAGTCGTGTGGTGACTCATTTTTTTATTTTAAAATTTTATGAAAGCGCTTTACTAAATAAAAATGAGATGGTATGATCTTATCACAAAAGTAATATATATTACTTTATATAATATTAAATGTAATGAATATAACTAAAAGGGGATGAAGGAAACAATGAGTACTGTTCAATTCGTGTCAAATGATCTAATAGATCGGGCAAGAAAGCTTAACTCAACTTTGCTGTCAGACGTGATGGGATGCACCGGTGCGATGGATCATCAAATCAAACCAGTTGCAAGAGGCATGAATGTAGCAGGTACAGCTTTTACCGTTAGCTTACGGCCAGGGGATAATTTATTTCTTCATCAAGCGATCTACTCTGCAAAAGAAGGAGATGTACTGATTGTTGATGGAAAAGACCATAAGGGTCATGCATATTTAGGGGAATTGATGGCAGGTGCTGCAAAGGCTGTAGGAATAGAAGGAATCGTGATTGACGGGCTTGTTCGCGACAAACTCGCTTTAGAGGAACTAGCGTTTCCGATCTACAGTAAAGGGTTTATGCCAAATGGACCTTTTAAAGATGGTCCTGGGGAATTGAATCAAACCATCTCGTGCGGCGGTGTCAAAGTAGCACCAGGTGATTTAGTCATTGCAGACGATGATGGAGTCGTCATCGTTCCAAAGGAAAAGGCGGAACACCTGCTGACACTAGCGGAAGAGAAACAAGCGTATGAAAATCAAAGATTAAAAACGATTCAACAGTATATGAACGAAGGAAAGCAAGACATCGGTCTTTTAGCACCGCCATGGCTGGAAGGCAGAATGAAAAAATATCAGGGATAGGGGAATTTGTGATGATGATAGGCTTTATTGGATATGGAGAAGCTGCATACGAGTTGTCAACGGGATTGAAATCAGAAGGATTAGACCAATTTTATGCGTATGATGTACTTTTACAAAATGAGAAATTGGCTGGAGCGATAAAAGAAAAAGCAGCCCGTACAGGAGTGGAATTGACAAGCAGTATCAGCGAAGTCATTGAGAAATCTGATATTGTGATTGCTGCTGTGCCGGCAAATAAAACCTTAGAAGTGGTCCAATCCGTATCGGGAAGTTTGAAAGAGAATCAAGTATATGTAGATGTATCGGCATCAACCCCAGACATCAAAAAACAAGTGGCAAACGAAATTGAAAAGCAAAAAGCTCTATTCGTAGATGCTGCCATGCTAGGGCCTCTTCCAGTCAACAAACACAAGGTTCCGATCACGGCAAGCGGCAGTGGAACTGACCAATTCATGAAAGTAATGAATGCTTATGGCATGAATATCACAAAAATCAGTGACCAGCCAGGAGATGCTTCGGCCTTGAAGCTGATCAGAAGCGTTTATATGAAGGGGATCGTTGGTCTCATGATTGAATTTTTGGAAATTTCCAAAAAATATAATGTGGAACAACAAGTGATTTCTTCACTAAGCGATACAATGGATAGCAAAAGTTTTGAAGAGACTATGAACCGTCTTGTGACAGGGAGTGCACTTCATGCAAAAAGGCGAGCGATCGAGCTTCTTGGCTCTATTGAAATGCTAGATGAAGCAGAGGTTGATGCCAGTATGTCTCGGGCAGCACAACAAAAGCTTGAGAGATTAGCAGACTTTCAATTCGTTGAACGGTTTAATGGGAAAAAGCCGGCGAGCTGGGAAGAAGTCATTGACGTGATGCAGCAGGGGCAATAAATTGTAAGCGTTTTATTTAACGAAGGGGAGGCGAAAAACGATATGGGTTTTATTGCGTTGATTGTATTCATAGCTGTCATCATTATATGGAATGTCTTCGTGAAACGGAATATGGGAGAAGCCATGCTATTAGGCTTTATTGCAACCACATTATTTGGCGGATTGGATGCATTAAGACTTTTCTGGGATGGATTAAAATTTGCATCCACATATGAGGTGCTCTATGCAGCTGTTGCATTTGTATTCATGGCCTATTTAATCGAAAAGCTGGAATTAATTCATGCACTCTTGCGAATCTTAAATTCGGTTGTAGGAAAACTTCCTGGTGGGGCGGCTTATATGAGTACGTTAGGTTCAGCAGTCTTAGGTGCTCTTTCAGGTTCAAATTCTGCAAACACAGCGGCCACTGGCTCTATCACAGCTTCTTGGATGATTAAATCAGGCTGGAGCCGAACCCATACAGCCACGATTTTAGCAGGGAATGGCGGACTTGGGGCAGCACTGCCTCCGAACTCTTCCATGTTTATCATGCTGGGGTTTGCACCAATTGCAGCCCTTGTATCTGAGGGAGATTTATATATTGCCCTGTTAATAGGAGGACTGTATCAAGTCGTATACCGATTTATTCTTGTGTATATTCTGGTGAAAAAGAATAAAATTCAAGCCATGCCGCCAGATGATATTCTTCCTTTTAGGGAAGCTGTGAAACAAGGGTGGAAGTCGATCTTTATTTTTTTCGGTGCCTTGATTCCTATCATTATCACAATAGGTCCGCTGGCAAACTACTTAAAAAGTAATCCGAACATTGGCCCAGAGGCAATGGATCAAATTTCTTTAATTACGTGGATTCCGATTCTCATGATGTTAATTAGTTTAACAATTGGAAGGAAAAAGGCGTCTGCACTAGATTGGTCTCAGTTTTTCAAGTCGGCCATTCCTAAGTTTACAACGATCGGTGCCTTGATGCTGTTTGCTGTTGCTGCTAGTCAGGTGCTTGCTGAATTAGGATTGGCAGAAGATTTGACGCAAATCACATCAGTACTTACCATTCCGAAGTGGCTTATGGTGCTCATTGTGGGAATTCTTGTCACGCTGGTGGCTGGGCCATTATCTTCTACAGCCACGTTAACAGCTGTTGGACTTGTCTCATTTTCAGCTCTAGTCTCAGTCGGAGTGGACCCAGTTGTGGCTGTTGTCGCCATTCTTGCTTTTTCATCGACAGAAGGTGCTTCCCCGCCGGCATCAGGATCGATTTTCATTGCTTCTGGTCTTGCAGGGGCCAGACCGGAGAAAACATTTATACCACTGATTCTCTACTATATGCTGCCGATCGTAGGAATTGGCTGGCTCATCGGAATGGGAATACTTCCAGTATAGAAAGGAGAAACACATGAGAGCATTGATGGAATTTTTATTTAAAGTGCTGCTTGTCCTGTTCTTAACGTCAGGAGCCCTGTTGGTATTCGGTCAAATACTAGGGATTCTTTTGCAAAAGGGAGATATGATCATTGCAAGTACGAACCTATTCAAAAACCCAACATTGGTGTTAAGTGCCTTTTTCAGTCTTGTCGGTTTCTCTCTCCATTATATTCCTGAAAAGAAAGACACCTCATTTAGCGATCATCCATCAGCAACAGCAGGTGATTCGCTCAAATAAGCAATAAGAAGCTGGATTCAGTAAATGAATCCAGCTTTTTTGTGCGCGAGAAATAGGTATTAAAACCCAATACGTACGATTCATTTTTTGGTAAATTCACTTTCAATCATATGCCTCTTGTGCTAGTAAATGGTAACATAACGGAGGACTATTTAAGGAATAGAGGTGTTTAACCATATCTGGAGCAATCATCGGTTATAAAGCAGCCTTGTATTCGTTAAAGGCAGATATATCTATTAAAAAAGAACAAATCATCGAACTTAATATGTGCCGAAAAGAAATCAAAGAGGCAAAATGGGCCCTGTCAGATGCCAGCAAAAAAATCACTCATCCAGATCTGACATCACATACATGGTTTGGCCATTTGGCAGACACGTTTGATGACATTCGAGATGGAATGGCTTCCGCCAGTCAGGAAATAAAAGGTGTACAGCTGACCAATCTATTAAATCGAATCGATGAGAAAATCAATGATTTCACATCGGAGATCCATTCGTTAGAACATGAAATTCATTCGGTTGAAAGAAAAATAGAGAAAGAAAAGCAGCAACAACTGGAAAAAAGAGGGTAGTCACATGAGCAGAGAAATTAAAATAGATGCCAGTCAGGTCAAACGAGTATTACAGCATGCAAAACAATCAGGCGCTCAAATGAATGCAGCCCTTCCAACAACCGTCAAAGGAAGAAATCAGCTCCTGACGGTAGACACAATAGAAAAGATCAATCAGCAGCTGAACGAATTAAGTACATCCTATATAGGCATTCTTCAGAAACAGCTTGTACAAACAGAACAAGCGGTGAACACCATGATTGAAACGGACAAGGCGCTTGCTTCCAGCAGTAAAAGAAAATAAAGGAGAACGCAATGAAAACCCTTGACGCCTTTGCGCTAATAAATGGAATAGATCAAACGCTGAATGCGTTAAAGCAGCAGTCGCAGCAAATCAGCTCCCTAGAAAAACAAATCAATCACATCATCTCACTCGATGGCGCACTAAAGGGAGAGGCGGGACAAGCCATCCGCGCCTTTTATACAGAATGCCATATTCCCTTCCTGCAATTCTTTCAGGTCGTCATTGAGGAATATAGCGCTGCATTAAAAAACACAAAGCAGGCTCTTCACGCATTAGAATCAAATGAGCACGGATTTATATCACAAGCATTTATCGAACATGATCTTGATCAAGGCTTAAAAAAAGCTGAACGAACGATTTCTGAAATCGTATCAGAGGTAAACCATGCCATCGGCAGAGTTGGTCATATTGTTCATTTGCCAAATGTAGACGAATCAGTGTTTCAGCAAAACTATCAAAAGGCATGGCTCGAGACATCAAGAACCATTGGTCTGCTTCATGCATTTGACCGGGAGCAGACAAGTGCTTTACATGAAACCAAAAGCTCCCTTCAAACAATGAAGCAATACATCGACACCTTAAGTACCATGTTCACCGGCCCAAAAATCGACATCACGAGCTATCAAAAGGGATCTATTTTCAAAGATGGAAAAGAAGAGAAAATAAGCAGCACCATCAGTGGATTAAAAGATAAAATAGACAACCCAAAAGACAACCCATTGATGATTATGCTGAAGAAACTTAGAGAGAAACAACAGGCGAATGTGGAGACGGTTGTTCGAAATGACACCCATAAAAACATCAGTAAACAAGTCACAGCAAACGATCCATCGCTTACGACATTGCAAAGGGAAGCAGTGAACGGGAAAAACAAGATTCATAGAGACATCAGGGTCATAAATGGTAAACTATTCAACGTAAAAGGCATTAAAAAGTTAAAAGAATTCGACATCGCAGATGAAGTCGTCACTGATCCGTCGGATATTGATTTTATTGGCGGACGATACACCGTTTACGCCAATAAACAAATCATCCGAACGTATATCGCAAACGGCGAAATAAGAATAGAAGAAGTCGACAAAATTCCAGAAAGCCGCAGCCGTGGCAACGCTAAACGCATAATAGACGGTGAAGTCGTCTCAACCACCGAAAACATCATCCTAGAATACAGCGGCATCTACGACGGCTACCGAGCCGTTACTGGCAAAGACCCAGAAACCAGCCAAAACATCAGCAGCACAGACCAAGCTCTATCCGCAGCCTCTATCATCCCAATAACGAAAATAGTGAAGGTTGGGAAATATGTTTTTAGGTTGGATCAAGGGAAGAATGTGAAGAGGGTTAAAACACCTACTTATGGTAAACAATCCGTACCAAAAGGACCGTACCGTGAAGTAAATGGTTTCCCTGCAAAAATAAAATCAGGAGCTCAAGAAAAACATATTCCAGAAACACCAAATTATAAGCAAGAAGTAGCAAATGGAAAAAAGAAAAGCATTTTTTACGGAGATAATAAAAAGGCACAAGAATTGCTGGATAAATATGCAGGGACAGGAAAAGAATTGGGTAAGAATAAAGAAAGGATAGACTTTGGCCAAGCGATAGGAAAATACTATAATATTGATACTGGAAAGTATGAAGAGACTACTAAGGGAATGATACATTATGGAAAAGATGGTGCTCACATCGTACCAGCGAGGCCTTAAAATGATAAATCGGAGGTAAAAAATGGGTTATGATTCTTTGATTGGAACATTAATAAAGTATGAAAAAAAAAATATGATTTTGGAATGGAATAGTGGATTGAAAATCTTAGGAAAACTAGATACAGTTTTTGAAACAAGTAATATGTTAGATGAAGATGATATTAATTTTACAGAATATATTGCTGCTGCTTTCCAAGTAAATGATATTCTATCTCATCCTAATGAAAGCAGTGGCAGTGTATACGATTGGTTAATTCAAGAGAAAAGCTCTTTAGTTGAGATATCTCTTTATGATGATCCACCAAATAAGATTTTGGTAGATGGTCAAATAGTATGGGAATTGGCAGATGAGTAACAATTGACAAGCCCTCGGTAAGAGGGCCTTTTTATATTTATGAGTTAGCGAAATATGCTTCAAGTTGATCGTTGGCAAAACCGGTTTCTGTAGGTTCATAACTGGGGCAGTTTGGGCTGAAATATGATAGCGCATGTGTATCATCAAAGCTCAATAAATATTATTAACAGTAAAGTACCATTGAATGATTTAAATAAAACCTTGAAAATAGGAGCGTTCAATGAACAAAAAACAAAAACTAACGAAACAAATCCAAACAGTCATCAACATCCTAGAAAAAGAATATCCACAAGAAATCAATCAAGGTGTTCTCCAATTAATATACAAAAGATATAAAAATGCACAAAGGATCATTCAGAACAATGAAGATCTCCAAAAGATTTTGATCATTGGCGGGGTGAGAGCTTATTTGGATAGTTATAATGACTATCTAAACCCCTTTCTAGATGAATTACATAAAGCAGAGAGTTTGCTTAAAGAAATGCTGTCATAGATAGGACGGTTGTCTGTAGTACTGGAATCAAGTCTTGTATCGGGCAGCAAAACAGAGAAAGGAATGCCTATGGAACATAAACAATACAAAAACAAAAAAACATCCAACTGGCTATTAAGTATCAGTGTTCTGATTGTTATAGGAACAGCTTTGCTGAGAGGAGTTTCTTACTCAGATGCTGATTATCGCGGTTTCCCTATTGATTGGCTAGTTCTGCACGGACATCATACTTTTGAATTTCTAGTGTGGGGTTTTATACTTGACGTGGTCATTTTCTATTTTCTTTTAAAAATGCTCCTTCGTTTGTATAAAAGGGTGATGAAAAAATCAGCGGCTTAACATAGAGGAGGCTCTTAAAAATGATCAATTTACCCCAAATCCCACATTTGCACGTGAACAAACCAGCCAGTGACATACATATCACAGAGGCAGAATCACAGCTAAACATGCTGCTGCCTTGTGCTTATAAGGCTTTGCTGAAACAGACAAATGGATGTTCCATTGGCGGTGAGGTGCTTCTATACGGTACGGAGGACATGGCGGAACGCAATGCAACATGGGAGGTTCAGCAATATGCAAGCGGTTATGTAGCAATTGGCGACGATGGCGGCGGACAAGTATTTCTCATGCGGCTGGCTGAAGAGGAGAAAAAGGTATGGATCGTGGATGCTGGTGTAATGGACCCTCAGCATGCAGAGCTCCTAACCGACAATTTTCTGAAATGGGTGAGTGAGGGCTGTAATATAGAAGCTTGATCCAATAAAGGAGATGATCACATTGCCTTGGAATACATGGATCACTGCTTGTCTCGTAGTTGTGATACCCATCGTTTTTAGTTTTCTCTGTATATTTCATCATGAAAAGCAAGAACAAGAAAACCAAATCATCCAACTGAAACGCTCTGTGACGCCAAATGTTATGGAGCTTTTTTGCATTCTCCCCCCATTCATCCCATGTTATAATAAACACAGTTTATGAACGAGAGGATATGCAGGAGATGAAAAATGAACCTATTGAGTTACTGACACAGCCAAAATGGCGAATCATCGATCAGTCGAGTCTTGGTCTCTATGTGGACCCGAAGCGATCCTTTGCGATGGATGATACGCTTTGCGCGTCGGTGGGGAAGGGCCTATCACCAGCGACAGCCCGTTCTTGGGTGCATCACAATACGATTGTGCTTGGGATTCAGGATACAAGACTTCCATTTCTCCAAGATGGCGTAAAGCTGCTTGAGGAAGAGGGATATCGTGTGATTGTGCGAAACTCAGGCGGTCTTGCTGTGGTGCTGGATGAAGGTGTACTGAATGTGTCCTTAATTTTTGCGGAACAAAAGAAGGGCATTGATATTGACCGCGGGTATGATGCGATGGTGGAATTGATCCGCCGGATGCTGTCGATGTATGATGTGGACATTGAAGCCTATGAAATAGTCGGCTCTTATTGTCCAGGCAGCTACGATTTAAGTATCAATGGAAAGAAATTTGCAGGCATTTCTCAGCGTAGATTACGCGGTGGGGTCGCTGTGCAAATTTATTTGTGTGCAGATGGAAGCGGGCGTGAACGTGCCGACTTGATCCGCCGTTTTTATGACGCCGCCTTAAAGGATAAACGGCAAGAAGTGAAGGCAGTATTTCCTGATATACAGCCGGATACGATGGCATCTTTATCAGAATTAATCGGTGAACCGATTGATTGTACGCTTCTCATGCGTTTATTACTAGAGGAGCTTCAAAAGCTCAGTGATCAGCTGACAGCTTCGGGCCTGAATGCAGAAGAACAGCTGGAATTTGAGAAAAACATGACGCGGATGATTGAGCGGAATGAAAAGGTGTTTTCGTGAATATCAGTCTTTTTATCTTGAAAAGAGTAGAGGTGAAGTGATGGAAACAAAGCTTGAAAAAGCCATTGAACTTCGAAAAAGTGGACATCTTCAAGAATCAAATGAAATGCTGTCTCATCTTGCAGAGGAGTATCCAGACGATGCCTCTATTCATTATCAATGTGCCTGGAGTTATGACTTGTTAGGAGAGGAAAGGCAAGCTGTCTTTTTTTTATGAAAGGGCCATTGAGTTAGGATTGTCTTCAGAAGAACTAGAAGACGCTTTACTAGGGTTAGGAAGTACATACAGAACTTTAGGAGAATACGAAAAGTCAAAACAGATATTCCTAAAAGGGATGGAAACTTATCCGGACAACAAAGCCATTCAAACGTTCTATGCCATGACTTTGTATAATTTAAAGGAACATAGCAAAGCGATGGAAATATTACTGAACTGTTTTACTGAAACGACAAAAGATCCTGCTATTTTAAGTTATCGAAAGGCGATTGATTTTTATTCAAATCAGTTAGATAGGTTATGGAAATAATAGTTGATTTGGCTACTTGAATAGATTTGGAGGGGCAGTGTTATGCAAAAATCCCCTCCTTTGTTATGAAATTTTATATGTGATAGTCATTTATGGCGTAAGAAAGAAGGTAAATTTGTTGTCATTATTCACCACGTATTACCCGCTGTTTATGCTTTGTGTTTTGTCTGTGTTGTATGTGATGTATCGTATTCAGCCGATGGCCTCTACTGTTAAAAAAATCATCATTGTGCTCTGTGTGTTAACAAATGCCGCCTATATTTGCTGGCGTCTCTTCTTTACACTGCCGCATGAAGGTACATTTAATATAATAATGGGCATCTTGCTTGTTGCCTGTGAATGTATTGGATTTTTACAGCTGCTTGTGTTTTATACACTTGTTTGGAAGCCTTCAAATCGAAAACAAGTCACGATCAGTGATCTGGACAGGCTGCCAACAGTTGATATTTTCATAGCTACATATAATGAACCAATTGAAGTGCTGAAACGCACGGTGGCAGGCTGTTTGAATCTGTCTTATCCAAAAGGCAGCGTCCACATTTATTTATGTGATGATGGCAAGAGGGAGTCTGTGGAGCAGCTTGCATCTGAGTTTGGCGTTCATTATCTGACAAGAACAGATAACAAGTTTGCTAAGGCGGGGAATTTAAACCATGCGATGTCTCAAACGAATGGGGAGCTAATTCTCACACTTGATGCTGATATGGTCCCCCTTCCTGCCTTTTTAGAAAAGACAGTGCCTTACTTTCATGATGGAGCGACTGCGTTTGTTCAAGTTCCACAGGCGTTTTATAACGAAGACCCTTTCCAATATAATATGTTCTCGAAGGATCGAATTCCAAATGAACAGGACTTCTTTATGCAAACCCTCCAAGCTGGTAAGGATCGATTCAATGCGGTGATGTATGTCGGGAGTAATACTGTATTTAGAAGAACGGCCTTAGAGGAAATTGGCGGATTTGCTACTGGAGTGATTACAGAAGACATGGCGACCGGAATGCTTCTCCAAGGGAAGTTCAAATCTGTGTCTGTCGGAGAAGTATTAGCCGTCGGTCTGGCACCTGAAAGCTGGCTTGATTTGTTAAAGCAGAGAGACCGGTGGTCGAGAGGGAACATTCAGTGCGCCCGTAAGTTTAATCCATTGAAGGTTCGCGGCTTAACACTTATGCAGCGAGTTCTTTATTTAGATGGCATTGTGTATTGGTTTAACGGTTTGTTTAAAATGATTTACATTCTTACACCGATTTTGTTTTTATTGTTTGGTATTCAAAGTTTCTGGGCCGATTTCCAGTCCATTTTCATGTTTTGGCTGCCGGCGTTCTTTAGTTCGTATTTAGCGTTTAAATTGGTGTCGAATCAAAAAAGAAGTATGTTCTGGAGTCATATTTACGAAAGTTCTATGGCATTCCACTTGGCTGGTGTAGCTTTAAGTGAGCTGTTTTTGAAGAAGAGGGTTGAATTCCTTGTCACACCGAAAGGAATTCAAACGGACAAGAGACATTTTCATTTGAAAACGATGATTCCTCATTTGGTCTTCTTGCTGCTCTCATTGCTTGTCCTTGTGAAAATAGGATACGATGTGAAGGTAAATGGGACGATGAATGCTGACCTCACGTTTATTAATATTTTTTGGGTGCTTTATAACGGTGCAGGTCTATTCATGGCACTCATTGTGGCGTTTGATCGTCCGCGTTATCGAAAATCAGAGCGGTTTGTCATTGAAAAAGAGGGGCAGCTCCGTTCTGATCATCAAGATGAGCCGATTGCTTGTTTTCTACTAGATATGAGTGATTCAGGTGCGCGTCTATCCATTCCATTGGATCAAGCTTCTTCTTTAAATCAAGGACAAATGCAATTGTTCTTTTCAGAGGATCAAAGTGTGGCGTGTGATGTGGTTTGGAGCCATCCAGATGGAGACAAGCTGATGGTTGGTGTTGCTTTTACTGATACAGAAAAATCAGAGTATCTATCACTGATCCGCTTCTTATTCACACGAGAACATGTATCGATAACGGATCGCGAGAAAAAATCCTATGCTGTTCGGACATTTCTCCGCTTTGTAAGAGAAACGAAGAAGGTACCAAAGGCCTTGCAGCGCAAATGGATGAGAAGGCCTTTGCAAGGTGTGGCAGGTACGCTGTCCTATGAGGGCCGGTTAGAAGAGAAGGTGCCGGTGAACATACATGATATTAGTGTATCTGGGTGCAAAATCGAGTCTGAAGCTTCAATTGAATTACATGAGAAAGTGCTGATCACCATTGACACAGAATCTCTCACAGATCAGCCGGCGATTGCGGTCTGGACATCACAAAAACGCGGCCGCACAATGGCCGGACTCAAGTTTGTTCAGCCTGAAATCAAGCAGATAGAAGAAAGAGAGGGAGTGGTTTCTTGAAATCCAAAAACGGCGGTTACCTCTATTTACTATGGCTTCCTGTCATCATGGGAGCCGGCTACGGCATTTCGCTTTTAGTGCCATTTCTTCAACCTGTCCTGACACTTGGCATCGCAGGTCTTTATATTTTTATGTTTGGTGATTTTCAGGTAAGGCAGGTCAGATATATTTTTATGTTTGTGTTTTTGATCAATGTCCTTTTTAGTGTGATGCTATTTTTGGGCATTTAAAAAAGTGCTTCCCGAGGCGGGGAGCACTTTTTGTTATTCTGCCATTTTTTCGAGGTTGCCGTTCCGGTCCATTTTAAAGGTTGGTGCGGCACTATCGTCCTCTTCAAACAAAACTAGTTTTCTTGCACGGTTCATGATTTTGACGAGTGTTTCATAATCTTCTTGAATCGTGAGCTGGTCCTTTTCAAGCTTTTTCACTTCAGCTTCTAGCTGCGAGACTTTATGAGAAAGCTCATTGTTTTCACGTTTTAAGCGGCTGTTTTCCATACGTAAGGCAGTGGATTGCTGACCATCGCCTTCATAACGGCGTAAGAAATCAATGATATCGTCGATGGTTAATTCTTGATGCTGCCTAAATGGATTTGCTTCCGGCTTTTTCTCTGCGGTATTTGGGGCAGGAGCAGCCTGTGACAATAAATGTGATAAACTAGCTAACTCTTCATTGTAGCTTTGATCCACAAACTGAAGCTGTTCAGCAGTTTCAGCTGCTGGTGCAAATGTTTCTTCCTTTGCTGGCTCCAGTTCCTGTGAGAATTCCTCTTGAGTCACCGTTTCTTCTACTTGCGGCTGATAAAGTAATCGTTTTTTCGCTGGCTGGCCATTACCAAGTGCACGCATCCGTTGTTTTCGCTGTTTTTTGGCAAGTGCCAACGCTTTTTCATATTGATGTCTGACGACAGCGTTCCATCTAAATCCGCATGCCGCTGAGGTGCGGTTCAGCTTGTCTCCAACTTCTTCAAACGCATTTAGCTGCGTGCTGCCCTCTCTGACGTGACGTAAGACGGTTTCTGCCAGGAGGAGATCATTTTCCTCTGACCAAGCATCTTGTCTTTGTTTTGACATGTGTTTAAACCCCCATATGATTTGATGGTATTAGATTAGCCAAGTTCAAGAAGGTTTATACAAGTTTGCTAAAAGGATAGTGGAAAATACTAGCTTTTATGTAAGCTCGGGATTGGTGCGGCAAAGCGTCTTGCAAGTCCAGCCGCTTCGATGTACAATGTTGGGTGGTATATTATTCATGATTGGCTGTCCAACTGTTTCATATAGAATGAAGTATCATCATTGAAAGGAAGCGTAAGACCATGGCTAATGAGTTTCGCGTATGTGACGATTGTGATGCGACGAACCTAAAGACGTTATTGCCTCGACTCAAATCGGTTGACCCTGATGCAAAAATTGAGATCGGCTGTCAATCCTATTGTGGTCCAGGACGAAAAAAGGCTTTTGCGTTTGTGAACAATCGCCCATTATCCGCACCAACAGAAGATGAATTACTTGAAAAGGTTCAAAAAAAAGTCAAATAAATGTCACTGAATGTGTTCAGTCGACCTAAAAAGAGGTCCGTCCCTGTCAGGTCGGGCTTTTTACGTCCGTGCAATCTTTGAGAACACATTCATCAGCAAATTCAAGGATGTTTTCGGGAAAAGTTACCCGATATAATAGAAACACGTCTTAAAAAAAGAGGGACGAAACGATGGCGTATCCAAAAGGGAAATTATCTGAGGAAAAGGTATTTAAAGATCCTGTGCACCGTTATGTTCACGTAAGGGATGCATTAATATGGGACTTAATAGGAACAAGAGAGTTTCAGCGCCTGAGACGAATTAAACAGCTAGGAACTACTTATTTGACGTTTCATGGTGCAGAACACAGCCGATTCAATCATTCACTCGGTGTATACGAGATTGTGAGACGAATTGTGGATGATGTGTTTAAAGGGCGGCCTGAATGGGATGAAGGGGAGCGCGAGCTTGTACTTAGTGCAGCCTTGCTTCATGACCTCGGACATGGTCCATTTTCTCATTCCTTTGAAAAGGTCTTCCACTTAGACCATGAATCGTTTACAAGAGATATTATTTTAGGGCAGACGGAAGTCAATGAAGTGCTCCGCCGGGTGAGTGATGATTTCCCGAAGCATGTGGCTGAAGTCATTGCCAAAACGTATCAAAACAAACAGGTGGTCAGTTTGATCTCAAGTCAAATTGATGCCGACCGAATGGACTATTTGCAGCGTGATGCTTACTATACAGGCGTCAGCTACGGCCACTTTGATATGGAACGTATTTTACGTGTGATGCGCCCGAGAGAAGATCAGATTGTGATGAAGCAGAGCGGGATGCATGCGGTTGAAGATTATATTATGAGCCGCTATCAAATGTACTGGCAAGTCTATTTCCACCCAGTGACACGCAGTGCGGAAGTCATTTTAACGAAAATCCTTCATCGGGCAAAAGAGCTGCATGAAACGGGTTATATTTTTACACATGCCCCCGTTCACTTTTATTCAATCTTTGAGGGGAATGTCACCACAGAGGACTATATTAAGCTGGATGAATCCATTGTCTTATTTTATTTTCAGGCGTGGGAAGATGAAGAAGATCACGTGCTGGCTGATTTGTGCCGCCGTTTTATGAACCGCCGATTGTTCCAATATACAGAGTTTAATCCAAATGAAGAAATGACGAAATATTTCAAGCTGACCGCCTTGTTCAAGGAGGCAGGAATTGATCCTGACTATTATTTAGTGGTCGATTCTTCCTCTGACTTGCCCTATGACTTCTACAGACCAGGGGAGGAAGAAGAGAGGCTGCCAATCCACCTTTTGACGCAAAGCGGTCATATTAAAGAACTGTCGAGACAGTCAGATATTGTTGACGCCATTTCCGGTAAACGAAGAACCGATCATAAACTTTATTTCCCGATGGACTTAATTGTAGATATGTCGGAAAAAGCTGAAGAAAAAAAGGCGATCATGAAGCTGCTTGGTTTGGGATAAGGAAGTACTGAAAAAGGAGATGTCGGGAATTTGTTGAAAGAGCATGCAAAGTTGATGAAGGTATTCTCTGAATCAGGGGAAATCGTTGGACGGAAGAAGCTGCAAAAAATGATTTACATAGCAAAAAAGCTAGATTTGCCTTTTTACGAGAAATACGATTTTCATTTTTATGGCCCCTATTCAGAGGAGTTGACGCTCAGAATTGAAGAGCTGTGCAACCTTGGATTCTTGGACGAAATGAAGGAAAAAAAGGGCGGATACTATCAATATCGCTATTCGCTGACGGACAATGGGAAAGAGTTTCTCGATCAGTGTGAAGTGGACATGCCTGATCTCAAAGCGCTGACGCAGCAGATGAACGAGCAATCGTCCCGTTTCCTAGAGCTTGTCTCAACGATTTTATATTTTGATAACCTGCCAGAAGATGAGGTAAAGGAAAAGGTCTTTACCATTAAAAGCAAGCAGCGCTATACGGACGAAGAATTTGGGGCGGCCCTTGCTTATATTGATCAGTTGAAGGAATTGAACTAGTTGAACAAAAGCCCGACTTTTAGGGCTTTTTTTGTTTTGTAAGACACAGACCAAAAGCGCTATTTTTCGATGAAATGTGTGTCAAAATATCCGAAAAATTAGTGAAAATGACGTAATTCGACTTTCTTCCTGTGCATCTAATTCCCTGTTTTTGACTGAATAGAAGGAAAATGGTGAATTTTCAGTGAATATATAACCTTGTGAAAAACAAAGGAGGGATAGGAATGAAAAAGCGTTCAGTCTTTTTGTCATTTTTATTGGTAGGTAGTTTGTTACCGGGGGTAAGTTCAGCTTCAGCACCAGTAGCGAGTGCAGGTCATGGGCATGATCATGGTCATGCGCCGTTCGAAACCCATATTAGTGAGGGGTTGCCAAAAGCAAAAGATTTTAAAGATTTGAAGACAGCACCTCCAATTGAACGAGATGTGACAACAAAGGTATTAGATGAGTCTGGTAAGCAGGTAGGCTCAAGAACCTTTAAGGCCAATACAGGAGATTCTATTTCAACAAAAGCAAGTACAGGCAGTCAGAAGGTCACTGTTTATGCGGTCGCTGATGCGCAGTATCGCGCGAAATATAGTGACTGGCAAACACGGATTGTCAGCATCATCGAGCAAGCAGATGTCACATTTAACCGTGATCATGATGTGGACTTTGTCGTACAAGCAGTAGGATCATGGACGTCTTCGGGATCAAATGCAGAGCAAATTTTGTCTAACCTTGCGCGCAGCTTTGATGGCAGAGGATATGACTTTGTCACTGGATTTACAGCAAATCCAAACTTTGATGCTGGCGGAATCGCTTATGTCTACAATAGTGCACCAAGCGGAAGTGCATTCGCCGTTAACCTTGATCAAGGAACAGCGAACACTGCAAAAGCGGCTACGCATGAATACGGTCATAACTTTGGCTTACCGCACGACCCTCAAGGAAGCGGCATTGTCTGCCTAATGAATTATGATTATTCTTACACAGTTGACTTCTTTGATGCGGCTCATAAAAATCAAGTGAACCGTAATAAAGCTTGGTACAGATAAGAATGCAGACAAAAGGACAAACACTCTATGTGCTTGTCCTTTTTATATGCTTACAGATCGCTCATTCGCTTTCCTGCTACGGCATAGTGTTCCTTTTTCATTTCTTCAATAATGACAGAGACTTTTTCTGCACCTGCGCCTGTTGTTTCTACAACGGCATCAGTGACTTTCTCCACAAGAGCTCTTTTCTGCTCGTCTGTTCTTCCTTCAAGCATTTGAACGGTGACAATCGGCATGGCGAAAACCTCCTTTTTCCTTTAATGCTACGCTTCCCTTTAGTTTAAGGGACTTCTTATAGTATACTGAATGAAGTAAATCATTGTATAGAAAGAAAGAGGGATTCATGCCTTTGAACCAATTTCTTGTTTATCCATTAGAACTTATTCCATATGTCGCCATTACGCTTGTTGTTGCATTTACGATGCACGAGCTGGCGCATGCATATGTTGCGTACCGTTTCGGAGACCCGACGGCTAAGAATCAAGGGAGACTGACGCTCAATCCACTGAAGCATCTCGATGTATTCGGGACGATTTTGATCTTTGTGGCCGGGTTTGGCTGGGCGAGACCTGTACCGGTGAATCGTTACCATTTTAAAAAACCGCGCTTAGCAGGGATTTGTGTCTCCATTGCTGGGCCATTAAGTAACTTGGTGCTGGCGTTTTTGGGCTTTTTTGTGTATGTGCTTCTTCAGAAATTTGGCGGGGAGTGGATCATGCGCTTTGAGCCGGGAGTCGATAATTTCTTTTTAATCTTTATTAACTTAAACGTCATCTTGTTCCTATTTAACTTATTACCACTTCCGCCGCTGGATGGGTATCGGATTATTGAGGACGTCGTCAGCCCCCGTATCCGGGCGAAAATGACGCAGTTTGAACAATATGGGATCATTATTTTTCTCATATTCGTGATCACACCGCTGGGACAGTTTGTGTTTGGTCCATTGATCGGAATGCGGGATCAAATCATACACTGGTTTAATCTTATTTTGAAGCCGCTGCTTTAGGAGGTTTAATAAATGGAAGGTAAAAAGAAGAAACCAATTGGTTTTAACATCATTAAAAAAACAGATGCAACCGACGGACATGGAGGCTTTGGGGCAGGTGCCCTCAGCCTTGATAATATCTCGCCAGTCATCATTGATGTAGAGGAAAAGGAAGCTGTCATTGATATTGGTGCCATGCATGCAAGAAGTGCCGTCGAAAAAGGAATTAAATTTTTGAAAACAAAAGAAGAAGTGCCGAACGGAAAACCGTATTGGCTCGTATGGGTGACGATTGACCGCAGAGAAGAAGGGCCTTATTATGCAGGTGTGACGGCTTGTGAAATGACCGTTGACCGTTCGATCCGCCGCGGGTATAAGTCACTTCCAGAGCATGTGAATTTAATGGATAAATCGATGAAGCGAAAAATTGTCGTGAGTCATATGGATGACGTATCCAAAAAGGTGCTGGCTGATTTCTTAAAAGGTCATAATCAAGCGCTATGGGACGCATCAACAGATGAATTAAAAGAAGGATTGGCTGTCCCTGAATAATTGTGAAATTTTTGTGAAGATTGGCGGATGTCTACCAATTCTCTTCGGTTTTTGAGTAAACTGGTGTTAAAGCTAGGACATGGAGAATCCCGAGATGCAGATCTCGGGGTTTTTCATGCCTTTTTTAACGTTTCAGCCACTTTTCCCACCATTTCTTTGGCTTTTGATCTTGAACTGGTTCCTGCTCAGAGGCTTTGTCCTCAGCACCATAGCAGACACCTGTCGGCTCCGTTCCTTCTATAAAATAGGTGAATACCTTTGATTCACATCCTGGACCTGCGAGGTCGCCGGTTTTTGGATTAATATATACCCCTTTGACACCGTCTGGCGGCATGAAGGAGGAGGCTGGCTGCTTCGAGAGGGCTGATTCCATAAAGGAAGCCCATATTTTTTTCGCATAGGCCGTTTCTTCGACTGAGTCAATGGTGCGGCCTTTATCATAGCCTGTCCATACACCTGTGACGAGCTGAGGAGAGAAGCCGATCATCCAGCTGTCGGCGCCTGTAGTCCCGGACTTTCCTCCGTACGTTCTTGTAAGGTCCTTCATAATAGTGCGGCCAGTGACACTTGTATAGCCGTTTAATTGATCATTGAACATGCCTGACATCATGTCGGTGGTGACAAATGCTGCTTTTTCATCGAGGATTTGTTCTCGTTTTTGTTTCTCTTCAAAAAGCACATTGCCTTTTGCGTCGGTTACTTTCGTAATAAAGGTTGGTTTGACGCGTTTTCCGCCATTGACCAGCATGGCGTAAGCATTGGTCATTTCAATGGGTTTCACAGGAGACGTGCCCAGAGCAAGAGAGGGTACTTGATCTAGTTTCTCCTTGATTCCAAATGTCTTGCCAGCACGTACAAGCTGCTCCATTCCTAAAAATAGATGAGTTTTCACAGCGTAAATATTATCAGACAGTGCTAAAGCTTGAAGCATTGTAATGCCGTCATTGGCGTAATAGCCGTGATAATTGCTTGGTGAATAAGCGGCATCGCTGCCTTGATCATCCAATTCAAACACCGTTTCCTCACTGCGCATGACGGTTGCGGGTGTAAACCCATTTTGCAAGGCAATGTAATAAAGAAGGGGTTTCATGGTTGAACCGGGCTGCCTTTTTGCTTGTGTCACCCGATTAAATGGACTTTTCTCATAATCTCTCCCGCCTATGAGGGCAAGTACATGCCCTGTTTGGGGATGGATGGCAGCAAAGCCGATTTGGATTTCTGATTTGGAATTCATCGTATTTTTTAACGTCTTTTCTGCGATTTTCTGTAATTCTGGATTGAGAGTCGTTTGGATATGAAGCCCATAGGTTTCAATCTGTTCCTCAGTTAACCCCAAGCTTTGTTTCAACTCTCGAATCACATCGTCATAAAAATACGGGGCTTGCTTTGCTTGCAGCTGCTTCTTTCGCAAAGGGCGATAGGACAGTTTTTCTTTCGCAGCGTCATCAGCTGCTTTTTTCGTAATCATGCCATCCTCTTGCATTTGCCTCAGAATCATATTCTTTCTTGCGCTGGCTTTCTCCTCATTCACATAAGGGGAATAGAGCGAAGGCCCCTTTGGGATACCGGCAAGCAGGGCAGATTCAGCGAGGGTTAAATTTTTCGCCTTTTTCCCAAAATACAGACGGGACGCTGCTTCCACGCCGTACGCTCCGTGACCATAATAAATGGTGTTCAAGTATCCTTCTAAAATCTCATCTTTTGTATAGTTTTGTTCTAAACGAATCGTGTAAAAGGCTTCATTCCACTTCCGCTTCCACGTTTTATCATGATCTAAATAAAGGTTTCGTGCATATTGCTGGGTGATCGTGCTGGCACCTTGCACTTTTGCCATGGCACGAATATCGGCCACCGCAGCACCTGCCATCCGTTTCACATCAAAGCCATGATGCTCATAAAAGGTTTTATCTTCAACAGCGACAACTGCCTGTCTGATATGAGGAGACATCTCCTTTAATGGCACCCAATATCTCTTTTCTCCAAAGCTGGATTCTCCAAGCTTTGAGCCATCGGCTGCATAAATGGTCGTGGATTGGGGAACTTGAACAGAAGGGGCACCTTGCCATTTAGCTATTAATAGAATCGTCAAAAAGACGGTGCCTGCAAATAGAAACGCGAGCAAGCCGATAAAAAAACAGGCTCGAATCGTTTTCACGGTCATGCGGATTTTTTTATTACTCATGATTGTGTCCATGCAAAGCCCCCATTTTGACGGTTTTTTATCAGTATGGAACAAAGAAAACCGTTTTAAACAAGCGATTGCAGGAGCGCTTTAAAAAATGAAGAGAACTCATGCGGTTCTTTACAATTTGATATGAATCCACTATACTTTTTTCTTGGACAATCGATATAGTCAAAGCCGATAAAAGGCGCTAACAATAGATGTTTGTTTATTATTGGATGAGAGGAAGATGAACAATGAGCGAACTTTGGTATACAGAGAAGCAAACGAAGAATTTTGGTATTACATTGAAGGTGAACAAAACCCTTCACACAGAACAAACAGACTTTCAGCATTTAGAAATGGTGGAAACAGAAGAGTTTGGTAATATGCTGTTTTTAGACGGCATGGTGATGACGTCTGAGAAAGATGAGTTTGTATACCACGAAATGGTGGCACATGTTCCTCTTTTCACTCATCCAAACCCGGAAAATGTTCTTGTTGTAGGCGGAGGAGACGGCGGTGTCATTCGTGAAATCCTCAAACACTCAAGTGTGAAAAAAGCGACACTTGTTGATATTGACGGAAAGGTCATCGAATACTCGAAGAAATTCCTTCCTTCTATCGCTGGAAAACTAGACGATCCTCGTGTAGATGTCAAAGTCGGAGACGGTTTTATGCACATTGCTGAAGCTGACAACGAGTATGATGTCATCATGGTTGACTCTACTGAGCCAGTTGGACCAGCCGTGAACCTGTTCTCTAAAGGATTTTACGCAGGAATTGCAAAAGCACTCAAAGAAGACGGTATTTTCGTTGCACAAACGGACAACCCTTGGTTCACACCTGAGCTGATTACAAATGTACAGCGTGATGTAAAAGAAATTTTCCCAATTACAAAGCTTTACACAGCGAATATTCCAACGTATCCAAGCGGTCTTTGGACATTCACCATCGGTTCTAAAAAATATGATCCACTTGCTGTAGAAGACAGCCGTTTCTTTGATATTGAGACGAAATATTACACAAAAGAATTGCACAAAGCGGCATTCGTTCTGCCGAAATTTGTGAGCGACTTAATCAAATAAATCAAGCGAAATGGACATGCGCAAATGACGGTTTGCGCATTTTTTGAAGCGTAAAAGGAGGAATCTTGCATGAGATTCGATGAGGCTTATTCAGGAAAAGTGTTTATTGGAAGTCATCCGACATGGGAAGAGGCAAAGGTCATTTTATACGGCATGCCGATGGACTGGACAGTCAGTTACCGCCCAGGTTCACGTTTCGGTCCGAACCGCATTCGTGAAGTATCGATCGGTTTAGAGGAATACAGCCCTTATTTAGATCGTGAACTGCACGAGGTGCCATTCTTCGATGCGGGTGACATCCCACTTCCTTTTGGGAATGCACAAAAGAGCTTAGATTTAATTGAAGAGTATGTCGACAGCATTTTAGAAAAAGGAAAGTTTCCATTAGGAATGGGCGGCGAGCATCTCGTGTCTTGGCCGGTTTTCCGTGCGATGTATAAGAAATATCCTGATTTGGCAATTATCCATATGGACGCACATACGGATCTTCGTGAGGAATATGAGGGTGAGCCGCTTTCACATTCAACACCGATTCGTAAAGCTGCAGGACTGATTGGACCTGAAAATGTATTCTCTTTCGGTATCCGTTCTGGAATGAAAGAAGAATTTGAATGGGCAAAAGAAGCGGGTATGCATATTTCTAAATTTGAAGTGCTGGAGCCATTGAAGCAAGTATTGCCAAAGCTAAAAGGGCGTCCAGTATATGTGACGATCGATATTGATGTACTTGACCCAGCTCATGCACCTGGTACAGGAACGGTAGATGCTGGCGGTATTACATCAAAAGAGCTGCTTGCATCCATTCATGCGATTGCAGGATCTGACGTCAAAGTCGTCGGGGCAGACCTAGTCGAGGTAGCACCTGTATATGATCACTCTGACCAAACAGCGAATACAGCGAGTAAGCTTTTACGCGAAATGCTGCTTGGATTTGTGAAATAATCAGTTGATAGAGGAGCTTGTCATCTCATATGGACAAGCTCTTTTTTTACATTGGTCAAAAAATAAAGGAGGCAGCTCATGTTTTCTTCAATATTGATGGTGTTCCTCGCTTTATGTGTGTTAGCGGCAGGCTTTCTCACACTGAAACGAGAGCTCGCAGCTGATCCGCCTGTTTTTGCTTCGAAAAAGGA
The DNA here is from genome assembly GCF_019266135.1 of Bacillus sp. F2HM. Classification (NCBI taxonomy): domain Bacteria; kingdom Bacillati; phylum Bacillota; class Bacilli; order Caryophanales; family Bacillaceae; genus Bacillus; species Bacillus sp. F2HM. The sequence goes on along the minus strand of NZ_LRMO01000001.1, from coordinate 146,872 downwards.
AGCAAAGGAAGAGATGCTGGGGCTGTTTCACGATCGAGGCTTTTTCTATCTGACGGCCATTGCGTTATTCATGCAGGTAGTATTTAAAAAGGATCAAATCGCACCATTTGATTTTTTTCAGGCATTTTTGGCAAGTTCAGGCATACAGGCTCTTTTTTACTTAATGAAAAGAAAAGACTTAGGTGTAAAGGCTGCACTTGTTGTAGTGGTTAGTTGTATTTTTCTTTTTTTCTAAAGGGATGGCTGAAGATGAAAAACGAAGTTTAATCGCCGTGAAGAAGAGAAATGATGGTATGATAGGCGATCATGATTATGGTATACTATTTTAGTTAAACGGGTCTTAGCAAAGGAAGTGCAAAATGACACAAAACCAAATTTCAATTCATGTAAAGTCAGTGATGAAACCAGAGACGGAGCCGGCTGAAACGATCGAATTCCGCACGACTGGAACGTACCAAGAGAAGAATGACAAAACGTATCTCACTTACCATGAAGAACATGAAATGGGTCAAGTAAAAACCGTTGTGAAAATGAGTGAAAAAGGAATTTTTGTGATGAGATCAGGGGCTATTCAAATGAAGCAGCGCTTTCTCATTGGAGAAACGACCGTCACACATTACACGATGCCATTCGGTACACTTCAGTTAGATGTGCACACACATGGTATTGATCTCGATGTGGACAAGGGACTGCTGCACATTACGTACGATATGCTGACAGGAGAAGATCAAAAGCATTTACATACATTATCGATTTCGTATAAGGAGGATTTACGTTCATGAATATCGCAGAACAGGTCAAAGATGCGTTAAAAGAAGAAATCATAGCGGCAGTCGTCAAAGCAGGACTTGCCGATGAAAGCCAGGTGCCAGATGTCCTTTTAGAAGTGCCGAAAGACAAAACACACGGTGATTACTCGACCAACATGGCGATGCAGCTTGCCCGCATTGCGAAAAAAGCACCTCGTCAAATCGCAGAGGACATCGTCAATGCGTTTGATAAAGGGAAAGCTTCCATTGAAAAACTGGATATCGCAGGTCCAGGGTTCATTAACTTTTATATGAACAATCAGTATTTAACAAAGCTCATTCCAGCTGTCCTTGAGGCAAAAGAAGCTTATGGCGAAACGAATACAGGCGGCGGTCAAAAGGTGCAAGTCGAATTCGTCTCAGCCAACCCAACAGGTGACCTTCACCTTGGACATGCCCGCGGAGCAGCTGTAGGAGATTCCCTTTGCAACATCCTTGATAAAGCAGGGTTCGATGTGAGCCGTGAATACTATATCAACGATGCAGGAAATCAAATCAATAACCTCGCTTTATCTGTAGAAGTACGTTATTTTGAGGCACTCGGTCTTGAAAAAGAAATGCCTGAAGACGGCTACAGAGGAGAGGACATCAAAGGCATCGGACAAAAGCTTGCGGATGAATTTGGTGACCGTTTCGTTCATGAGCCGGAAGAAGAGCGGATGAAGTTCTTCCGTGAATACGGCTTGAAATACGAATTAGAGAAATTACGTGTAGACCTTGAGAATTTCCGTGTGCCATTTGATGTATGGTATTCAGAAACCTCTTTATATGAAAACGGAAAAATCGAACCAGCGCTGGAAACACTTCGCGCTAAAGGCTATGTCTTTGAAGAAGACGGCGCAACATGGCTGCGTTCAACTGATTTTGGTGATGACAAGGACCGTGTGCTGATTAAAAAAGACGGCAGCTTCACTTACCTGCTTCCAGATATCGCATATCATAAAGACAAATTGGACAGAGGCTTTGACCAGCTCATTAACATTTGGGGAGCGGACCATCACGGCTATATTCCTCGGATGAAAGCGGCGATCCAAGCACTTGGATATCCAGCTGATAAGCTTGAAGTAGAAATCATTCAGCTTGTGCATCTTTACAAAAACGGCGAAAAGATGAAGATGAGTAAACGTACAGGAAAAGCCGTCACAATGCGTGATCTGATTGAAGAAGTCGGCTTAGATGCGACTCGTTATTTCTTTGCGATGAGAAGTGCGGCGACACATATGGACTTTGACCTAGACTTAGCGATTTCTACGTCTAACGAAAACCCTGTGTACTATGCACAATATGCGCATGCGAGAATTTGCAGCATGCTGCGTCAAGGTGAAGAAAAAGGCTATGAACCGAACCTTGAAAAAGCCGATTTCTCTCACATTCAATCGGAAAAAGAATACGATCTTTTGAAAATCATTGGCAGCTTCCCAGAAGTTGTAGCAGAAGCAGCTGAAAAGCGTATTCCGCACCGTGTGACGAACTATATTTATGACCTTGCATCAGCCCTTCACAGCTTCTACAATGCCGAGAAGGTCATTGACGCAGAAAACGAAACAAAAACAACAGCACGTCTTTCACTCATGAAAGCAACACAAATCACGCTTGCTAATGCATTAAAACTAATTGGTGTATCGGCACCGGAAAAGATGTAATGAAATGAAAGAAAGCCCCACTCTATTGAATGAGTGGGGCTTTTTCGTATAAAAAACCTGCTATCCTCAAGAGACAGCGGGTTTTGAAAATTATCCAAGCGTATTAATCATGTTAGAAATAGAATCGAATAATTGGCTAAGTACATCAGAAAACATATTTTTGCCTCCTCTCTTTTCTTTTTACATCTACTTAACGAAGGGGATGGAGGGTTGGATCACTTTTTCTAAAAAATTTCAAAAAAGATGGCGGCATAGAAAAAAGCACCGCCTATTTGGGTGCTTTTTGGCCTTTAGTCATGAATGAATGCGCAGCTTCACGTCTCCATTTGTACACGCTAGCTGAACGTTTCCGCCAATCGGGAGGGTGAAGACGGGCTGTGTATGTCCGAGATCGACATCGTAAATCACTGGGATGTGTTTGAGCATTGGGTGCTTATCTAGGATGAATCTTAAATGTTCCTCTGTCATCTTGGATTTCTTCTGAAAGCGTCCGATGATCAACCCTTTGATTGATTGTGCATGCTGTAAGAGGGAGGTAAGGTCTCTGGCGAACATTTCAGGGAACACCAGCTCATCATCCTCGACAAATAAGACCGCATCCTTTACATTCGGCATAAATGATGTCCCTTGCAGTAAGTTCAGTGTACAAAGGTTTCCGCCAAACAAGGTGCCTTCAGCTGTTCCTGCCTGATATATGTTCCATTTCGTCGGATGAAACTGCCTGTTCGCTTGATCGAGATACCACGCGTCATCACTCCATTTTGTCGAAGGAATCACATCAAACGGTTCGCCTCCGTTCATCAAGCAAGCTTGAAACATAGCGGTCTGCTCCTCCTGTCCCTGCTCCATTTGAAAGCTTGAGAAATGGGGGCCAGAATATGTTACCATATCACATTTCGCTGTAATGGCGCTTGCAAGTGCTGTAATGTCACTATAGCCGCAAAGGACTTTAGGATGCTGACGGACCAAGTCGTAATCAATATAAGGCAAAAGCTCATTGGAGTTGAAGCCTCCGATGGCTGTCAAAATACCATCGACCTCATCATCTGTGAAAGCCTCATGCAGATCAGACAAGCGGTGTTCAATAGACGATGAGGAATGAAGGTCACATTCAAAGACGTGCTGTCCAAAAGAGACAGTGAACCCTAAAGACTCCAGACGTTTTTTCGCTTGAGAAATTCCTTCTTTTGATAAAATGCTGGCACTTCGGCTTGGGGCAATGACACGAATATGGCTGCCTTTTTTTAAAGGTGGGGGTGTATGCATAAACAAATCTTCCTTTCCATCACGTATTTCTCCATTATATCGGATCAAATAGCGCAAGTCTGTAAAGGCTAGGAAAAAGGAATGGGTCGTGCGTTTCATACAAGCTGTGTAAAGGGTATGGAAGAGAAAAAGACAGAATGAGGGCGGAGAATGTGAAAAAGAGAAGACTGGAATTTTTATTTTTATATTTTATGATCTTCGGGGCATATGTGGTGTATTGGTGGACTGTGCCGGCGTGGAGCGTTCAGCTGTACGCAGCGATTTATATCGCCATTATTTTATTTAGTATCATCTCACTCATGCTGGAGAACCGTACATCTCAGCACACGCTGTTATGGATATATGTGCTGATTTTTTTCCCGATCATTGGCTATATGTTCTATCTGTTCTCAGGGCAGCTCTATGTAAAGGGTCATTTATTCAAATCAAAGAGAATGTATAACCGCGAGAAATTACGCAGAATCTCTGAGCTTGAGAGTAAGCCGAATGAGTCACGTTTAACCGATAATCAGCGTGCTTTTTTTCATTACACAGAAAAAGCAACAGGCATGCATGTGAATACAAATAGTGATATGGAGATTTTAAAGAATGGGGAGGAGACGTTCCCCAGAATTTTTGAAGAGTTAAAAAAGGCAAAATCGTTCATTCATATTGAATATTACATGTTCAAATCTGATTTCCTTGGTCACCGGATGATGGAGATTTTGATTGAAAAAGTGAAAGAAGGGGTAGAGGTCCGCTTCATATATGATGCGGCAGGCAGCATCCGCTTCTCCCGAAAAGATATTAAACGCTTGAAGCTGGCAGGGGTCAAGGTCGCTCCTTTTCTGCCTTTAAAATATGGATTCTTTAATCAAAAATTTAATTTTCGAAATCACCGGAAAATCGTCATTATTGATGGAGAGACAGGGTTTGTCGGCGGGTTAAATGTCGGTAAGGAATACGTAGGACGGGATGAAAAGATCGGCTTTTGGCGTGATACGCATGCCATGTTAAAGGGTGAGGCTGTTCAGACCCTTCACTCCGTTTTTATGCTGGACTGGGAGTATGTATCAGATGAAGTATTAATTGATGATCCGAGGTATCATACGCCGCATTCTGTGACAGGCGAGGATGTCATTCAGGTTGTACCAACTGGACCTGATATGAAAGAAAGTATGAGTGATTTATATGATGCCCTCATTTCTAATGCGAAACAATTTGTCTGGATTGCCACACCTTACTTTGTACCAAACGAATCGATTCGCACTGCGCTCAAAATCGCCGCCACAAGAGGGGTGGATGTGCGGGTGATGGTACCGGAGATCAATGACGGATTTCTCACGCAATATGCCACACGATCCTATTTTTCTGAACTTCTAAAAGAGGGCATCAAGGTGTATCACTATCAAAAAGGGTTTATGCATCAAAAGGTGATGATCGCTGATGGAGAACTCGCTTCTGTCGGCACCGCGAATGTCGATATGAGAAGCTTTCAGCTCAATTTTGAGGTCAATGTCTTTACAGCCGCCAAAAAGCCAATTGAGCAATTGATGGCTCACTATGAGGAAGATATGAAGGAATGTGAACAAATGGGTCCTGTTCATTTTTATAAAAGAGGCTTAAAAGAGCGGTTGAAGGAATCATTTGCCCGGTTGTTTTCTGGCGTATTATGAGGATTTCCAGTCAAAGAAATCATTTCCTGATCTAGTATTTTGAAGAGGATTGCTCTATAATTGAAAATGATTATCAATTATAGAGGGAATGAGGTTCTTTTACATATGCTAAAACGCTTTTTCGCCTATTACAGGCCCTATCGCGGTCTGTTCTTTTTAGATTTCTTTTGTGCTGTCGCAGTTGGATTGATGGAACTTGGATTCCCGTTGATCGTGAACTACTTCATTGATACATTATTACCAACAGGGAATTGGACGGTCATTGCCTGGACCGCACTTGCTCTGTTTATCATTTATGCACTCAGCTCGGTTATGCAGTTTATTGTGTCGTACTGGGGGCACATGTTAGGTATCAATATTGAAACAGATATGAGGAAGAAGCTGTTTGATCATTTTCAGCGTCTCTCATTTAAGTTCTTTGATAACAACAAAACGGGTAAGCTTATGTCTCGGATGACAAATGACCTCATGTACATTGGTGAGGTGGCTCATCACGGACCTGAGGATTTGTTTATTGCAATTATGACGATTCTTGGCGCCTTTGCTGTCATGCTGATGATTAACTGGCAGCTTGCTATTTTAACCTTTCTGATCATGCCTGTCATCATTTGGCTTGCTCTTCATTTTAATAAGAAGATGACACAGGCGATTACACAGCTGAACAATGACATTGGAGACTTTCATGCAAGGGTTGAAAACAATATTGGCGGCATTCGTCTTGTTCAAGCTTTTGCCAACGAACATTTCGAGAAAAAGCGTTTTGCTGAAAACAACAACCGCTTTCGGAAAGCGAAGCTACTTTCATATAAAATCATGTCGGTGAACGGCTCAATCAGTTACATTCTCACACGTCTTGTGACACTGTTTGTCCTTCTGGCAGGGACATGGTTTGTTCTTCAGGGTCAATTAACGGCAGGTGGATTTATCGCGTTTGTTCTCATTACAAACGTCTTATTCAGACCGATTGATAAAATCAACACAGTGATTGAAATGTATCCTAAAGGAATTGCGGGCTTTAAAAGCTATGTCGATTTACTTGAAACAGAGCCAGATGTGAAGGATACAGAAGGAGCTCGTGATGTATTCGGATTGAAAGGTGAAATTGAATATCGAAACGTGACATTCGGCTACGATGAGCACAGCCACGTGTTAAAAGATATCGATTTGAAGATCAAACAAGGAGAAACCGTTGCGTTTGTCGGGCCTTCAGGAGCCGGGAAATCGACGATTTGCAGCCTGCTGCCACGTTTTTATGATGTGGATGAAGGGGAGATTACAATTGATGGTGTGAGTACAAAATCGATGACCCTGTCTTCTTTAAGACAGCAAATCGGCATTGTGCAGCAGGATGTCTTTTTATTCTCAGGCACCATTCGAGAAAACATTGCGTACGGCAACCTAGAAGCCAGCGATGCAGAGATTTGGGAGGCTGTACGTCGTGCGCATTTAGAGGAACTCGTTCAGCGTTTCCCAGAAGGATTAAATACAGTCATAGGCGAGCGCGGCGTCAAACTGTCGGGAGGTCAAAAGCAGCGTCTGTCGATTGCGCGGATGTTCCTAAAAAATCCTTCGATTCTTATTTTAGATGAAGCCACATCAGCACTTGATACAGAAACAGAAAAAGCTATACAGGATGCACTGAGCGAACTGGCTGTCGGCAGGACAACACTCGTCATTGCCCACCGCCTGGCAACAATTAAACACGCCGATCGCATCATCGTCGTGACAGAGGAAGGCATCCAAGAACAAGGCCGCCACCAAGACCTCATTCAAATGGGCGGCGTGTACAGCAGACTGCATGAAGCACAGTTTGGTCATTAAAGAGAAAGCCCTTTTGATAAAGGGCTCAGCGTGTAGACAAACCCTCGCATTCGGTGTCAGGCCTGCGTGCCGGTGCTCACGAATGTCAAATTCGCTCCGAGCCGGTACTCGTCCTTCCTAGGGCTGCAAAGGTTTTCTATCACGCTGAAATGAAGGCAAAGGCTAAAAGCAAAATCAATTTAGCCCTTTGTCGACAATCTGAGCCCTTTTGATAAAGGGCTTTTTTTGTTAGGATAGAAAAAACGTTTGTAGGAAGGATCTGATGGAATGAAGGGGCTTCGGCGATTACAAAAGGGCGATAAGATTGGTATTTTTTCACCTTCCAGTCCTGCATCAGCGACCTCGCCACTAAGGTATGAGCGGGCGAAGAAGTGGCTTGAGCAAAAAGGATTCATTGTGGTTCCAGGATCATTAACAGGGAAAGAGGATCACTACCGTTCAGGTACAATTCAAGAACGAGCAGATGAGCTGAATGAGCTGATGGCTAGAAAGGACTTGGCGTGCATCATGTCAATGATTGGCGGGACGAATTCAAATAGTTTGCTGCCTTATCTTGATTTTGACCTGCTGAAACAACATCCGAAAATCATGATCGGTTATTCAGATGCGACAGCAATTCTTTTAGCGGCATACGAAAAAACGGGACTGCCTGTTTTCTACGGGCCGGCGCTTGTTCCTTCTTTTGGCGAGTTTGAACCATTTGTCGATTATACATATCAGTCATTTGAGGACATCCTGATGTCCCAACAAACCATTCCTTATCAGATTGAAAAACCGCCTTTTTGGACAGATGAACGAATCAATTGGGAAGAAAAGACGCTTGACAAAAAGCAGCGTCCGAATGATTGGCTGTGCGTCATAGAGGGACAGGCAGAAGGCAGATTGATCGGTGGGAACTTGAATGCGATGTATGGCATATGGGGAAGTGAGTTCATGCCAGCCATCCAAAACGGAGACATCCTTCTCATTGAAGATTGTATGAAAACCGCGTCGGTTGTAGAAAAGAACTTCTCTTTATTGAAAGTAAATGGAGTGTTTGAACGGGTATCAGGGATTCTTTTAGGAAAACATGAGCTGTTTGATGATGAAGGAACGGGCAAAGAACCTTACGAGATTTTACTTGAGGTGCTCGGAGAGACAAAAAGACCACTCATCGCTGATTTTGACTGTGCCCATACGCACCCAATGCTTACGATGCCAATCGGGGCACAAGTGAAAATGGATGCATCCTCCAAACAAGTTTGGTTAACAAAAGAGTGGATATAGCAAAAGAGCAGCCCGCGGCTGCTCTCCCAGCATGTAGACAAACCCTCGCATTCTGTGTCAGGCCTGCGTGCCGGTGCTCACGAATGTCAAATTCGCTCCGCGCCGGTACTCGTCCTTCCTAGGCTGCAAAGGTTTTCTATCACGCTGAAAAGAAGACAAAGGGCTAAAATCAACATCATTTTAGCCCTTTGTCAATCAATTTGAAAGAGCAGCCCGCGGCTGCTCTTCTTTATGAAACCGTCTCTTTTTCAAACGGCTGAAGGAGATCTTGCGCTTTTTTCCCCTCTACGACAATTAAGTAATCAGATTCTAAATGAGTGAGCCTGAAGGTTTCAAGCTCTACGATGTTCTTAATGTTGCACATTGTTTTTTTAGAATACACATATATACGATGCTGAGCCTGCTGGCACTTTTCATAAAGAGAAATAAGCTTATGTAAATTCAACGCTTTTGCAGCGATTCGGATTGAATAAATTTGAGACATCTTCATATCCTCCTGTTAATTACTTTCTCACAATAGCTTTGTTACCCTCATTTGCATAAAGGTAAACCTTTCTCTATGATTTCCACTCAATGGTTCCTCCGCCCGTCCGCCGATTGCCCCTTATCGCAGACAGTTCTTCGACTAGACGGAGCAGAGCCTGATCCTTTAATTTTGCTTCAATCATGAAATCTACATCACGACCATACGGTTTTAATGTTTGAAAAAGCGGTAAGACAAAGTTCATATCTACTCCATCTGCATGACTGCGTATGGCTTTTTCTGATTTAGGTGAAGACAAATGGATTTTGGGCGGAATGTCAGTGTTTGTCCAAGTGTTGAACATTCTTGGCAGGATGTCATCGAGTGCGGCATCATCATCTTTATTTGCCACGTGATGATGGTAATCAAAAACAAACGGAATCTCATGCTTTTCACATACACTAAGCGTTTCCAGCGACGTATATGTTTTGTCATCGTTCTCAAGTGTCATTCTCGCCTTGATATGAGCCGGAAGCTGTTTGATATTTTCATCAAAGCGTTGAAGAGCCGATTCTTTATCGCCGTACGCCCCGCCTACATGAATGTTCATGTAGCCTTCCTTTTCGAGCTTCATCGCCTCAAGCATCTGATAATGGTACGTCATATCGATGACGGCATTTTCAGTTATCGAAGGTTTTGGACTAGTAAACAAGGTAAATTGATTGGGGTGAAAGCTCACCCGTAAGCCGTGCCGTTTCACCAGCTTGCCTATCTCAAGAAATTCTTTGCGAAAAGGTGTCACAAAGTCCCAGCGCACCTCGGGATGGGTCGCGAGCGGGACGATCGAGCTTGAAAAACGGTAAAGCGGGATATCATGAGCAATGGCGAAATAAAGCGTTCTTAATGTATTCACGAGATTGGCTTTTGTTGTTCGCAATAAAGCCTCCTTTCTTTCTTCCTTAGCGAGCTTGCTGTATCTAGCAAAGGTCAGCGACTTGGCAGGAGAAGCTTCCCACAAGGTGACGGCATTGGATACATAACCAAATCGATAACGCATAGGTCATCTCCTTTATAAAAAATACGAGAACATGGCGGCAACCCACTCAAGCGGCCGTGTGAAAAGCGGGCGCTTTGACAATGTTTCTTCTGTCAGGATTTCAGATACCTCCATATGCTCCCGAATCTTTTCCTCTACGTGTGCAGTAAAGTCGGGATCATCAATGGCCACATCTACTTCTTCGTTTAAAAACAAACTGCGTTTATCAAAATTCGCAGTGCTGATCATACAGCGGCTGCGATCAATCAAAATGGCTTTCGAATGATAAAATCCTTTATAAAAACGATAAACAAGGCATCCAGAGGCAATGAGGTCCTTCAAATAATGAAAGCCAGCCTCTTTGACAAGTGGATGATCCGCTTTCATTGGAATGATGATTTCAACTGTGACGCCGCGCTTTCGTGCATCAAGCAGCGCCTTCAGAAGAGGGGAAGATGGAATAAAATAAGGCGTACAGATGATGATCTGTTTCTTCGCCTGCTGAATATCTTTAAGAAATAAAGCTTCTAAAGAAAAGCCGGCAGTCGCGCGTGTTGTGCATTGTAATGTTCCCGGTTCCAATGCAGGGAAAACCTCATATTGCAGCTGATGAATGCCAGACGAACGGTACAAATCATTCAGAAACACATGCTGGAGATCTGCGACAACCTGTCCAGTCATCCGCAAATGATAATCCTTCCAAATGCCAAACCGGCCTTTCTTCCCAACATATTCATCACCTATATTAAATCCGCCAATATAGCCAATTTTCCCATCAATTACCGTGATTTTACGGTGATTTCTCATGTTTAAACGGTAAATCAAAAAAGGAAAACGAGGCTTATTTAAAAAGTAAAATTGAATGCCGCTTCTTTCTAGCATGTCAATCGCCTTTTGATCAAACGGATAGGAGCCCAATCGGTCGGTCAGCAAAAAGACGGAAACTCCTTGCTCCGCTTTGGCTTTCAATGCTTGTAAGACCCTTTGACCAATCTTGTCGTTCTTTACAATAAAGAACATCATATGAATAGAAGAAGAGGCCTGCTGTATATCGGTAAGCAGCTGATCGAAAAATGGTTCGCCATCATGATAAAAGACGGCATCGCCGCTTGTTTGGTCAAAAGACCGTTCAAATGCGTGAGTAGAAAAATATTTCCTTCCCATATAAAGGTCTAACATCACGAGCAAAACGATGGCAATGAGTACGAGTAGGATGATCAATGCGATCATGAAACTTCCTCCTTTTTTGCATATTTCAATAGTGTACCCAAACGTGTAAAAAATATTGACTGAATACTCATTCATTATTTATGATAGAGGTACAACATGGAAACGGAACAAAGTGGGTTTTGGGGAATGAAAGGGGGAGCAAGATGAATAGCCTTTTAATCATCAACTTGATCGCATTTGCGGCGGTGACCGCTTACGCAGTGTATTTGTTTGTTTATCTCATTCGAACACGAGCGGCGTATATTCGTCTTGGTAAAAAAGAAGAGTTTCAACAAGACATGAAGAAACGCTTAGAGCGTGTTTGGGTCAATGTATTTGGGCAAAAGAAGCTGTTAAAGGACAAGAAGAGCGGCATCATTCATGTGCTGTTTTTCTATGGATTTATCCTCGTACAGTTCGGAGCCCTTGATTTTATTCTGAAGGGGCTTATTCCAGACAGCGGGCTTCCTTTAGGTCCGGTGTACGGCGTCTTTACGTTTTTCCAAGAGGTGGTCACACTTCTCATTTTAGTGGCCGTTGTATGGGCGTTCCATAGAAGATACGTGGAGAAGCTTGTCCGTTTAAAACGAGGCTTCAAATCGGGTCTAGTGCTTTTATTTATTGGCGGCTTAATGCTGACAGTCTTACTTGGGAACGGCATGAACATGATCTGGCATGGACACTCTCTATCACCAACTGAGCCAATCGCTTCTGGTATTGCTTTCTTGCTGGGCGGAATTTCACCTCTTGCGGCTGCGATTGTTTTTTATGCCGCATGGTGGGTGCATCTTCTTATTTTGCTGACATTCTTAGTATATGTTCCGCAGTCAAAGCACGCCCATCTGATTGCAGGGCCTGTGAACGTATTTGTCAGCAGATTAGACCCGCCAGGCAAGCTGCAAAAAATCGATTTTGAAGATGAGTCACAAGAGACCTTCGGTGTGGGAAAAATTGAAGACTTCCGTCAGTCTCAGCTCATCGATCTTTACGCCTGTGTGGAATGCGGGCGCTGCACGAATATGTGCCCGGCAACAGGGACAGGGAAGATGCTGTCTCCGATGGATTTGATATTAAGGTTAAGAGATCATTTAACCAATAAAGGGGCCGCTATTACATCAAAGACACCTTGGGTCCCGCAGCTTGCCTTCAAGCAGACAACAGGAAACCAGCTGGCACTGCAGGCCAGAGGAGCAGGTGCGGAAGAGTCGGCTGCCAGCTCTATATATCATCCTTCTCTTATTGGAGAGGTCATTACAGAAGAAGAAATCTGGGCATGTACGACGTGCCGAAACTGTGAAGACCAATGCCCTGTCATGAATGAACACGTTGATAAGATTATTGATATGCGCAGATATCTTGTCTTGACTGAAGGAAAAATGGACGCAGATGCACAGCGTGCCATGACAAGCATTGAGCGCCAAGGGAACCCGTGGGGGCTGAACCGAAAAGAAAGAGAAAATTGGCGTGAACTGAGAGAAGATGTGCATGTGCCGACAGTGAAAGAGCTGAAAAAAGCAGAGCAAACCTTTGATTATTTATTCTGGGTTGGTTCAATGGGGGCTTATGACAATCGTAGCCAAAAGATTGCGCTTGCCTTTGCAAAGCTCCTCAATGAAGCTGGGGTCTCCTTTGCCATCCTAGGCAATAAAGAGAAGAACTCAGGCGATACGCCAAGAAGACTTGGAAACGAATTTTTATTCCAAGAGCTTGCTGCAAAAAACATTGAAGAATTCCAGAAAAACGGCGTCACAAAGATCGTCACGATTGATCCACACGCCTATAACTTATTTAAAAATGAATATCCAGACTTCGGACTTGAGGCAGAAGTTTATCATCATACAGAATTACTGGCAGAGTTAGTGAAAGAAGGGAAAATAACACCTGTACATGAAGTGAACGAAGTGATTACTTTCCACGACTCTTGTTACTTAGGCAGATATAACGAAGTGTACGACCCGCCAAGAGACATTTTAAAAGCCATTCCTGGTGTGACGCTGAAAGAAATGGAGCGCAACCGTGAAACTGGTATGTGCTGCGGTGCAGGCGGGGGCTTAATGTGGATGGAAGAAGAGACGGGTACCCGGATTAACACTGCACGAACGGAGCAGGCGTTACAGGTCCAGCCGTCCATCATCAGCTCAGGGTGTCCTTATTGCTTAACGATGCTGGGAGATGGGACGAAGGCGAAGGAAGTAGAGGAGCAGGTAGGCACATTTGATGTCGCCGAACTTCTTGAAAAATCAGTGTTTGGTGAGCCTGGAAAGCAGGTGTCGTAAACATGACTGGCCGATGAATAGGATGTTCATCGGCTTATCCATGGCGCTGTTTCATCAGCTGCCTAAATCATATGTAAGCGGTAACAAACGGGGAGGGGCATACATGAGTTCGACGGTCATTGTATCTGGAGCAAGAACACCATTTGGAAAACTAGGCGGTGCTCTCAGTGGTTTGACTGCCGCAGAACTAGGCGGTATAGCGATCAAGGCTGCACTGGAAAGAGTTTCGGGTTCTCATGAAATAGATGAGGTCATTATGGGATGTGTGTTACAAGGAGGGCAAGGGCAGATTGCTTCAAGGCAAGCAGCAAGATATGCTGATCTTCCTTGGTCTGTTCCAACACAAACCATCAATAAAGTCTGTGCATCCGGAATGCGCAGTGTGACTGCAGCAGATCAAATCATTCGAGCCGGAGATGCTGAGGTCATCGCAGCGGGCGGTATGGAATCTATGTCTCACGCTCCTTATGTGCTAAAAAAAGCGCGATGGGGCTACAAAATGGGAGATGGTGCAGTACAAGATGCGATGATTTTAGATGGGTTAACCTGTTCGTTTACAGGCGTTCATATGGGTGAGTATGGAAGTATGGCTGCAAAGGAGCTCGGCATCACGCGCGAAGAGCAGGATCTGTGGGCACTCAGAAGTCATGAACGGGCCATCGAAGCGCAAAAAAACGGCTTTTTTGAGCATGAAATCACCCCCGTCACCGTCAAAATAAAAACGGGAGAACGGCTGATCACAGAAGATGAGTCTCCGCGGCGTGATACGTCATATGAACGGCTGTCAAAGCTCATGCCTGTTTTTGATCAGAAGGGTACCATCACCGCTGGAAATGCACCAGGTGTCAATGATGGTGCAAGTGCGCTCCTTTTAATGAAAGACACGTATGCTGCACGGCATGACGTAAAGCCAATGGCAGTCGTTCTCGGTCATGCTCAGGTTGCTGTAGAGGCGAAGGATTTTCCGAAAACACCAGCCTTTGCTATCGAGAAGCTTTTAAAGAAAACAGGAAAGCGCCTAGAGGATATTGATTTGTTTGAAATCAATGAGGCCTTTTCAGCTGTGGCTTTGGCATGTGAAAAAATAACCGGGATCGACCGGCGGAAAATGAATATCAACGGGGGGGCTGTCGCACTCGGTCATCCGATTGGGGCAAGCGGAACACGCGTGATATTGACATTGATTCATGCATTAAGACAAAGAGGTGGAGGCATTGGCATTGCGGCGATTTGCAGCGGAGGCGGTCAAGGAGATGCCATCATGATAAAGGTAGATGAAAAGGGAGGCGTTTATTGATGAGTATAGAAGAGACCGTTATGGTCGTTGGGGCTGGTCAAATGGGATCAGGCATTGCCCAAGTGTTTGCTCAGTCAGGCTATACAGTCCTGCTCCATGATGTATCAGAAAAGCAGATTCATCGAGCGATTTCCTCCATGACCAAACAACTGACGAAGCGGGCAGAAAAAGGAAAGCTGGCACATCAGGCAGTCCGAGATATCACGCAGCGGCTTGCCGTTTCCACAGATTTAAAAGACGTCAAGCAGGCTCATTTAGTCATAGAAGCCGCATCAGAACAAATGAGTGTGAAAAAACAAATCTTTGAAACACTTGATCAATTTGCAGAGGCTGAGGCCATATTTGCGACAAACACGTCTTCCTTGTCGATCACAGAATTAGCAGCTGTGACGAGCAGACCGGAGAAAGTGATTGGCATGCATTTTATGAATCCGGTTCCTGTCATGAAACTGGTTGAAGTCATTCGAGCGCTGCAAACAAGTGATGACACATATCAAGTTGTTTATGAAACAGCGAAGACATTAAACAAAACCCCAATTGAAGTGGAAGATTTCCCAGGGTTTGTATCAAATCGCATATTGATGCCAATGATCAATGAAGCCATTTACACCTTATATGAAGGCGTAGCAGATGCAGAAAGTATTGATGGCGTGATGACACTTGGGATGAATCATCCAATGGGGCCGCTTCGTCTAGCTGATTTCATCGGACTGGATACATGTTTATTTATTATGAATACCCTTCACGAGGGACTTGGAGACAGCAAATATCGACCTTGTCCTCTTTTGAAAAAATACGTGAATGCAGGCTGGCTGGGCAAAAAGACAAAGAGAGGTTTTTACACATACCACGACCACTTATAGGGGGAGTCAAGATGGATGTTTTGCTTACGGATCAACAGCGTCTCTGGAGAGAACAGACAGCAGAATTTGCACGCCAGCGTATATTCCCTGAAGTAGAAGCCATGGAACAAGGCCGGTTTCCAAAAAACCTTTTAAGTGAAATGGGACGGCAAGGCTATCTTGGGATTCCAATACCAGCTTCGTATCAAGGCTTAGGAGCAGATTTTACAACGTATATCATCGCAATCCATGAATTATCGAAAGTGAGTGCGACCATCGGTGTCATTGTGTCCGTTCATACATCTGTTGTGACGATGCCTATTTTGACTTTTGGAACGAAGGAACAAAAAGAAACTTATGTGCCGCCGCTTGCATCCGGGGAGAAGCTGGGCGCCTTTTGTCTGACTGAACCAAAGGCCGGATCAGATGCCTCCAGTATTCAGTTAAGAGCAGAGCGGATGGGCGGCGATTATGTATTAAATGGGACGAAAATCTTTATCACAAGCGGTGGGGAAGCAGAACTGTATCTTGTTTTCGCAGTGACCAATCCGGCTTCTGCGAGAAAAAATATATCGGCGTTCATTGTCGAGAAAGATACGCCGGGATTTACGATTGGAAAAGATGAGAAAAAGATGGGACTGCACGGTTCAAAAACAGTCACGCTTCATTTTGATGGCGTGCGGATTCCAAAAGATCAGCTGCTCGGTGCAGAAGGAGAGGGTTTTCAAATTGCCATGTCCAGCCTAAATGCAGGGAGAATCGGAATTGCGGCTCAAAGCCTTGGCATTGCAGAAGCCGCTTTAACCGAGGCAGTGGTCTATTTAAAGCAGCATCCAGCAGGTCTTGAAACGACCATTCGACTGGGCGATTTGGCGGCGAAGCTTGAGGCGGCCAAACTGCTTGTCTATCAAGCGGCTTCTTTCAAAGAGGCAAATCGACCGGTCACAAAGGAAGCATCAATGGCAAAGCTATTTGCGTCAAAAACGGCGGTGGAGATCAGTACAGAAGCGATCCATTTGCTAGGCATGGATGGTTATACGAATCGCTATCAAGCAGAACGTTACTTTCGTGATGCGAAAATTTGTGAAATCTATGAAGGAACAAGTGAAATTCAAAGGCTGGTCATCTGTAAACAGCTAATATGAAACGAGGTGGCTCACGATGCAGTTCCAATTAAGTGATGAACATGAAATGATTCAAAAAATGGTGAGAGACTTTGCGAAAAATGAAGTGGAGCCAACAGCAGCAGATCGAGACGAAACAGAGACATATGATCCATCTATTTTTCGCAAAATGGCGGAGCTCGGTTTAACAGGTATTCCTTGGCCGGAAGACGTGGGCGGAATCGGCAGTGACTATTTAGCCTACGTCATAGCAGTTGAGGAGCTTTCAAGAGTGTGCGCCTCTACAGGTGTCACCCTGTCCGCTCATACATCTCTTGCTTCATGGCCAATCTATACATTTGGAACAAAGGAACAAAAAGAGAACTACTTAAAGCCGCTTGCAGAAGGGCAGAAGATAGGAGCATATGCGCTCACTGAGAGCGGTTCTGGTTCAGATGCAGGCGGGATGAAGACAACGGCCGTCAAGGCAGGCAGTGAATATGTCCTGAACGGGGCGAAAATTTTTATTACAAATGGAGGCATTGCAGATTATTATATTGTGTTTGCCGTAACAGACCAAGAAGCTTCGTCTCGAAATACAACTGCTTTTATTGTAGAAAAAGAGACACCTGGTTTTTCCGTTGGCAAAAAGGAAAGCAAACTGGGCATACGTTCTTCGCCAACAACTGAAATTCGATTTGAAGATTGCCGAATTCATGAAAGGAACCGGCTCGGTCAAGAAGGAGAAGGGTTCAAAATAGCCATGATGACACTCGATGGCGGCAGAAACGGCATTGCTGCACAGGCGGTTGGGATTGCGCAAGGCGCTCTTGATGCGGCGGTTGATTATGCCAAGGAGCGTAAACAATTTGGCAAACCAATCATTCAGCAGCAAGGGATCGCCTTTAAGCTGGCTGATATGGCAACAGCGATTGAAGCATCAAGGCTGCTTACTTACCAGGCGGCATGGCTCGAAACAAAAGGCCTCCCGTATGGAAAGGAATCAGCCATGTCCAAGCTCTTTGCCGGTGATACAGCGATGAAGGTGACGACAGAAGCGGTTCAAATCTTCGGCGGATACGGCTACACAAAGGATTACCCAGTCGAACGATACATGCGTGATGCGAAAATCACTCAAATTTATGAAGGAACTCAGGAAATCCAGCGCCTGGTCATCTCAAGGAAACTGCTAGATATGTAGAAAACAAGCAAAGACCGCCTGAACGTGAGGTGGTCTGTTTTCGTTCGTCATGCAGTTTTCAAATGTAAGCGCATTGTCAATGTTCATCCATATCACCAGCGTGTTATGTTAAAATTAGGGAAAATATCAATATGGAGGTTATGATGATGAACTCAACAATTATGGGCATTTTGGCAATCGTCACGATGGTGATCTGGATCATGGTGTCCGCGGAGCTTTCGAAATCTCCAAAGAAGCAGGAAGAAAAAGAAAACAGCCGCAGAAAACTAATCGTACTCATGTCTGCTGGAATGTTATTCACGATTCCTATCGTTGTCTCATTCATTCAGAACATCCAATTTTAAAACAGACGAGAAAAAACTGAACGACAAAAAGCATGCCGTACACACTCTAGGTGCTCCCCGTGAGAAAAATCAAAAATTAACATCAATAAAGGTGGCATAAACTCCCCTAATTTGTTTATAATGAGAGGTATGGTTTGTCGTAAGAATAAGGTATAAATACTTATTATTTCACTGATAAATGGATACATACATGTAATAGAAAGGGAGTGTCTGACCTTGAGTTTGAAAGAATACTCACAGGAACAGCTCAAACAAATGTCTTTAGTTGAACTTGCTTATGAAATTTTCAGAGACAGCAAAACACCAATTACGTTTTCCGAGTTAATAGATGAAATTATCCGTTTGCAAGGAATACAAAAATCCGATCTTGATGATCGACTTGCTCAATTTTATACAGACTTAAATATAGATGGCCGCTTTATTTCGTTAGGTGATCAGAGATGGGGACTTCGCAGCTGGTATCCAGTTGATCAAATCGAAGAAGAAGTTCAGCCAGCTGTGAAAACAAAAGCGAAAAAGAAAAAATCAAAAGCAGCTGTCGTTGAAGACGACTTCGATGAGATCGAAGAGGAAGAAGAAATCGACGAGCTTGAAGAAGACCTTGATCTTGTTGAAGACGACGATGATCTCGACCTAGACGATGATGAAGAAATTGAAGAAGATCTTGAAGACTTCGACGAAGATGACGATGAAGATGATGACGGCTTAACGGAGATTGATGAAGACGATTTAGACGATGATGAGGAAGACAAATAACCCTCTCAAACCGGTCTTCAAAACAGGACAAAACCGTCTTGACTTTCGAGAGCGAACTATGTAGTATGTATTTTGGGCTCTCTAAAAAAGAGTACGTAAAGATACGTTCATTTACGCTCCCTTTCATTTATTTGAAAGGGAGCTTTCTTATTTTTCAAGAGATTTAGGGATACACTCTAAAAAGGATGAAGCTGTGCATGTGTAGACATGCAAGGGTAAAAAAGAGAGGAGCATACGAAATGACAAAGTATATTTTTGTAACAGGAGGAGTTGTTTCCTCACTTGGAAAAGGAATCACGGCTGCATCGTTAGGCCGCCTTCTGAAAAATAGAGGGATGGATGTCACCATTCAAAAATTCGATCCATACATCAACGTAGACCCAGGGACAATGAGTCCATACCAGCACGGTGAGGTTTTTGTCACAGATGATGGCGCTGAAACAGACCTTGACTTAGGTCACTACGAGCGTTTCATTGATATTAACTTAAATAAGTACAGCAACGTCACAACTGGTAAAATCTACTCTACTGTTCTGAAGAAAGAGCGCCGCGGTGATTACTTAGGTGGAACAGTACAGGTCATTCCCCACATTACGAATGAAATCAAAGACCGCGTGTACCGTGCCGGAAAAGAAACGGGTGCAGATGTGGTCATTACAGAAATCGGCGGAACAGTAGGAGATATCGAATCCCTTCCATTCCTTGAAGCCATTCGTCAAATGAAGAGTGACATCGGCCGTGAAAACGTGATGTACATTCATTGTACCCTTGTTCCTTACATCCGTGCAGCGGGTGAATTGAAAACAAAACCAACACAGCATAGTGTAAAAGAACTTCGCAGTCTTGGTATTCAGCCAAACGTCATCGTGGTCAGAACGGAAATGCCAATGACGCAAGATATGAAGGACAAAATTGCGCTATTTTGTGATATTGATACAAAAGCTGTTATCGAATGTCAGGATGCAGACACGCTATACTCCATTCCGCTTGATTTACAAAAACAAGGGCTGGACAAGCTAGTATGTGAACATATGAAACTTGACTGCCAAGATGCGGACATGACGGAGTGGACAGCGCTTGTTGATAAAGTGCAAAACCTTTCGAAACAAGTCACAATTGGTCTTGTAGGGAAGTATGTTGAGCTGCAAGATGCTTATATTTCTGTCGTTGAATCACTTCGTCATGCTGGTTATGCGTTTGATGCAGATGTTCAGATTAAATGGATCAATGCAGAAGAAGTGACAGCAGGGAATATCGCTGATTTCGTACAAGATGTGGACGGCATTATTGTTCCTGGAGGCTTCGGAGACCGCGGAGTAGAAGGGAAAATCATTGCTACACAATATGCCCGTGAAAACAAAGTGCCATTCTTCGGAATCTGCTTAGGAATGCAAGTGGCATCTATCGAATACGCGAGAAACGTATTAGGCCTTGAGGGAGCTCATTCAGCGGAAATTGATCCTGAAACAGCATTCCCAATCATTGACCTTCTTCCAGAACAGAAGGATGTAGATGATCTAGGCGGAACACTTCGTCTCGGTCTATACCCTTGTAAATTAAATGAAGACTCAAAAGCATTTGCTGCATACAATGACGAAGTGGTCTACGAACGCCACCGTCATCGTTACGAGTTCAATAACGAATACAGACAGCAAATGGAAGCAGCAGGCTTTGTCTTCTCTGGTACAAGCCCAGATGGACGTCTTGTTGAAATTATCGAGCTGAAGGATCACCCTTGGTTCCTTGCTTCTCAGTTCCACCCAGAATTCGTTTCAAGACCGACAAGACCACAGCCATTATTTAGAGATTTCGTTGGTGCTTCACTTCAAGCATCTGAATCAAAATAAAACAAAAAACTGCCGAGAATATCACTTCTCGGCAGTTTTTTTATTCATATTCCTCGACGATTTCCTTCACAGTAAACGATAGAGCGTGGTAGACGTATAAGCAGGTCATTAAAGCAGGATAACCAAACCTTGTCCCATCTTCAGCAGGCACAAGCGGTTTCTTGAGCTGGAAATCAATGTGGACATCACAATGCTCTTCAATCGTAGACGGCTCCTTTTGTGCCGGCCCTACACCAACAACGGGCGTACCTTGTTCGTGCAGTTCTTTTGCAAGAGATTGAATTTCTGGATCTTCTGGGTCTGAATAAAATAGCAGCACCCTGTCACTTGGATGAAGTAAGCTGCGCTCCTTTTGATCGAGCGGCAGTACCTTCGCACCGGGAAATGGCTCCTTGCTTTCAGATGCCTCTAGGGCGACAGCAGCCAGTTCATTCTTTCCGTGAAAATAAACGGCATGTCCACTGACCACAGCCTGTGCAAGAAGGCGTGCACCATCCTCAATCGCTTCAGCCTGCTTTTCTCCAATACGTGAAAAAATACCTGATAACTGGGTCGTAAAAATTTTTAACAAGACTGATTTCCTCCTTCGGTCAGATCATTTTATAATAGAATATAAAGAGAATATTAGGAAAAATGCTCAGAAAATGTCGTAAAGTAAACTATTATAATTAAAGGAAATGTGAAAATCAAACAGAATTATTTAACAACAGCTCTTTTTATGGCGAAAAATGAAAGCAATGGGGTGTAACAGATGAATGAGAAAATTTTAATTGTCGATGATCAGTACGGTATTAGAATATTATTGAATGAAGTGTTTCATAAAGAAGGCTATCAAACCTTTCAAGCTGCCAATGGACTTCAGGCATTAGATATTGTGAAAAACCATAGACCGAACCTTGTCCTGCTTGATATGAAAATTCCCGGAATGGATGGTATTGAAATTTTAAAACGAATGAAATTAATTGATGAAGACATTCGTGTCATCATTATGACAGCCTATGGAGAATTAGATATGATCCAAGAATCCAAAGAACTCGGTGCATTGACGCACTTCGCTAAGCCTTTTGATATTGATGAAATCCGAGATGCTGTTAAAGAATACCTGCCGCTTGAAACAAATGGCTAGATGGAAATGATTGAATCGAGTCATTCTGTTGCCGATTTGTCGAATAATTGGTATTCTAGAAAAGAAGAAGAAAGCGATCTGACTTTGAAAGTTTACATATGGCGAGAAATTCTGGTCATGCTAGGGTGGAGAGCTTTTTTTAGCAAGCAAATTAGCTACATAGGGAGGATTTTTCATCATGCCTTTAGTTTCAATGACAGAAATGTTGAAAGACGCAAAGGAAAAAGGTTACGCTGTTGGACAGTTTAACTTAAATAACTTAGAATTCACGCAAGCGATTTTACAAGCTGCTGAAGAAGAGAAATCTCCTGTTATCTTAGGAGTATCTGAAGGAGCAGGACGCTACATGGGCGGCTTCAAAACAGTTGTCGCAATGGTTAAAGCGTTAATCGAAGAATATAATGTAACAGTTCCTGTTGCGATTCATTTAGATCACGGTTCAAGCTTTGAATCTTGTGCAAAAGCGATTCATGCAGGATTTACTTCTGTCATGATCGATGCTTCTCACCACCCATTCGATGAGAATGTGGAAACAACTGCGAAAGTCGTTGAACTTGCACATTTCCATGGTGTGTCTGTAGAAGCTGAACTTGGAACTGTTGGTGGGCAAGAAGATGACGTCATCGCTGAGGGCGTTATTTATGCTGATCCAAAAGAGTGCCAAGAGCTTGTAGAACGCACTGGTATTGACTGCCTTGCACCTGCATTAGGTTCAGTACATGGTCCATACAAAGGTGAACCAAACCTTGGTTTCGCTGAAATGGAAGAAATTGGTAAAACGACTGGTCTTCCACTTGTTCTTCACGGCGGAACAGGTATCCCAACTGCTGACATCAAGCGTGCAATTTCACTTGGTACAGCAAAAATCAATGTAAACACTGAAAACCAAATTGCTTCTGCGAAAGCAGTACGCGAAACACTTGCTGCAAAAACAGAAGAGTATGATCCACGTAAATATCTTGGACCAGCTCGTGACGCAATTAAAGCGACTGTTATCGGCAAAATGCGTGAATTTGGTTCTTCTAACCAAGCATAATTTGATGAGAACCGAAAGCCGCCTGAGTCACAGGCGGTTTTCTCCATATCTTGAGAAAGCGCAATCAAAATTTACATTTCAGACAATTTATTGATAGGAGAGTGGCACGATTATGTTATTTTTCGTAGATACAGCGAATATCGCAGACATCAAAGAGGCGCACGAGCTTGGCATTTTAGCAGGCGTCACAACAAACCCTAGTTTAGTAGCGAAAGAAAAGGACGTATCATTTCACGACCGTCTTCGCGAAATCACTGACGTGGTATCAGGTTCTGTCAGTGCAGAAGTCATTTCCCTCAAAGCTGAAGAAATGATTGAAGAAGGAAAAGAGCTTGCTGCTATTGCACCAAATATCACGGTTAAAATTCCAATGACAACAGATGGTCTTAAAGCTGTCAAAGCGTTAACAGACCTTGGAATTAAAACAAACGTCACTTTGATTTTTAGTGCAAACCAGGCACTTCTTGCAGCTAGAGCTGGTGCGACGTATGTTTCTCCATTCCTTGGCCGCTTAGATGACATTGGCCAAAATGGACTTGATCTCATCAGCGAAGTGAAAACTATTTTTGATGTTCATGGATTAGATACACAAATCATTGCTGCATCTATTCGTCATCCGCAGCATGTGACAGAAGCTGCGCTTAGAGGTGCTCATATCGGCACAATGCCGCTGAAAGTCATCAAGCAGCTGACGAAACACCCATTAACGGATGCAGGCATTGAGCAATTTTTAGCAGACTGGAATAAATAAATGATTGTGGCAGGCGGGATCGTCTCTCGTTTGCCGCAGTTTTCCTTATAAACGCTAAGAAATGTTTTGTGCAAAGAAGAGAACATCACAGCCTCGCAAAGCTTCGATTATTTTTCTTCCGACAAATTTCGTTTAACCTGTATTCTTTCTCTTGATATTGGCTAAATTTTGGACAAGACCTTTTAAAGCGCGACATCCACAAACAGTATAACTCCAACAGTGATCTTCTTTAAGAAGGGAGACAAATATGGAAAAGTTAAACATTGCCGGCGGTGATCCCTTGCGCGGGACCGTACATATTAGTGGTGCGAAAAATAGTGCTGTGGCACTGATTCCTGCCACGATTCTCGCTGATTCTCCAGTAACCATTGAAGGCCTTCCGCATATATCAGATATCGACACATTACGGGATCTGTTAGAAGAAATTGGCGGAAAGGTCACTTTTGAAAAAGGTGAAATGGTTGTTAATCCTGTTTCCATGATCAGTATGCCGCTTCCTAATGGAAAAGTGAAGAAACTCCGTGCATCCTATTATTTAATGGGCGCCATGCTGGGCAGATTTAAGCAGGCTGTCATCGGACTGCCAGGAGGATGCCACTTAGGACCTAGGCCGATCGATCAGCATATCAAAGGCTTTGAAGCACTTGGAGCCGAGGTGACAAACGAGCAGGGTGCGATTTATTTGCGCGCTGAAAAATTAGTCGGAGCCCGGATTTATCTTGATGTTGTCAGTGTAGGTGCGACGATCAACATCATGCTGGCAGCCGTACTGGCTGAAGGAAAAACCGTGATTGAAAATGCTGCAAAGGAACCCGAAATTATTGATGTAGCAACACTGCTTGCAAGCATGGGAGCCAAAATCAAAGGTGCGGGTACCGATGTCATTCGAATCGAAGGTGTAGAATCTCTTCATGGCTGTAAGCATTCGATCATCCCTGACCGCATCGAAGCAGGAACATTTTTAATAGCTGGTGCAGCGATGGGAGATGAAGTTGTACTTGATAATGTGATCCCAACTCATTTAGAATCAATTACGGCGAAACTTAGAGAAATGGGGTTCACCATTGAAACGAGCAACGATCAGATGCTGATCGTTGGCAGAAACGAAGGACTCAAGCCTGTCGATATCAAAACCCTTGTGTATCCGGGCTTTCCGACTGATCTTCAGCAGCCGATGACGGCGCTGTTAACAAAAGCGAAAGGCACGAGTGTGGTCACAGATACGATCTACTCAGCCCGCTTTAAGCACATTGACGAATTGCGTCGAATGGGTGCAAACATGAAGGTCGAAGGAAGATCTGCTATTATTACCGGACAAACGCAGCTCCAAGGAGCAAAGGTCAAAGCAAGTGATCTGCGTGCAGGCGCTTGTCTTGTTGTCGCAGGGTTAATGGCAGACGGTGTGACCGAAATCACAGGGCTTGAACATATAGACAGAGGATATAGTTTGCTTGAGAAGAAGCTTGAAGGCTTGGGTGCAACCATCTGGCGTGAAAAGCTGAATGACCAAGAAATAGAAGAACTTCAAAATTCATAAGGCTTTGACTGTGAGAGGAGATTTGGACAAAAATGGAAAGAAGTTTATCGATGGAACTAGTACGGGTGACAGAAGCAGCTGCATTAAAATCTGCCCGTTGGATGGGAAGAGGATTAAAAGACGAAGCGGATGATGCTGCAACAAGTGCAATGCGTGATGTATTTGACACCATTCCGATGAAGGGAACAGTGGTCATTGGCGAAGGAGAAATGGACGAAGCACCAATGCTTTATATTGGGGAAAAGCTTGGGAACGGATATGGACCTCGCGTGGATGTCGCTGTTGATCCATTAGAAGGAACAAACATTGTGGCAAGCGGCGGCTGGAATGCCTTAGCTGTCATTGCAGTTGCAGATCATGGCAACCTGCTGAATGCACCTGATATGTACATGGATAAGATCGCAGTAGGTCCAGAAGCGGTAGGCTGCATCGACATTGAAGCGCCTGTCATTGATAATCTTCGCGCTGTTGCAAAAGCAAAAAACAAAGATATTGAAGATGTGGTTGCAACGATTTTAAACAGAGATCGACATGAGAAAATTATTGCTGAGCTGAGAGAAGCAGGAGCAAGAATTAAACTGATCGACGATGGTGACGTTGCAGGAGCCATTAATACAGCATTTGATCACACAGGTGTTGATATTCTATTTGGTTCAGGCGGAGCGCCTGAGGGTGTCCTTTCTGCTGTTGCGTTAAAGGCACTTGGTGGTGAAATTCATGGTAAGCTTCTTCCTCAAAGTGAAGAAGAACTAAGACGCTGTGAGAAAATGGGGCTGGATGTTGGGAAAGTCCTCAGAATGGAAGATCTCGTAAAAGGAGATGACGCCATTTTTGCAGCGACAGGTGTAACGGACGGCGAATTACTTAAAGGTGTTCAATTCAAAGGCTCTGTGGGAACAACACATAGTGTTGTCATGCGTGCGAAATCAGGTACGGTTCGTTTCGTAGACGGCAGACACAGCTTAAAGAAAAAACCGAATCTTGTCATTCGTCCGTAATCTGAAAGCGGGTATTCATTACCCGCTTTTCATATAGGTGTCAAATGTATATCATTTTCTTTTAAAAGTTGAATATTCTCTGCAAATGAGGTAAAACTAAAGAGTGCTGCGAAATTTTCTGCGAATTTACTTCTTTTAAGCTTCAACAAAGTTTAAATACTGCCGCATCATGACGATATACTCATTATCCTTCTCTATGTTGACAAAGCTCTATTTCACATTGTTCCTATCTTTCACGATAAAACGAGTGGGAGCGTTACCATCAGAGCGAGGTCATTCCAACAACAACGGAATTAAAAGCTAATCAAATACAATGGTCATGCATTTGTAAAGAAATACATTGACTAGAAAAGTGTGGTGTCCATATTGAAAGATGTATCGATTTCATCTTTGGAAAATATGAAATTAAAAGAGCTGTATGAGTTAGCAAAGCGATACAAAATCTCTTATTACAGCAAACTAACAAAAAAAGAATTAATTTTTGCCATCTTAAAGGCGAACGCTGAGCAAGAGGATCTCTTATTTATGGAAGGGGTTCTTGAAATTATTCAGTCTGAGGGATTTGGTTTCTTAAGACCGATTAACTACTCACCAAGTTCTGAAGACATTTATATTTCAGCTTCACAAATCAGACGCTTTGATTTACGAAATGGAGATAAAGTGTCTGGAAAGGTAAGACCTCCAAAAGAGAATGAACGCTACTATGGCCTCCTTCATGTAGAAGCGGTAAATGGGGACGACCCAGAATCAGCAAAGGAACGTGTTCACTTTCCTGCTCTCACACCGCTATTTCCTGACCGTCAAATGATTCTTGAAACACAGCCTAATCACCTGTCTACTAGAATTATGGACATGATGGCGCCAGTTGGATTTGGACAGCGTGGTTTAATCGTTGCACCGCCTAAGGCTGGGAAAACCATTTTGCTTAAAGAAATTGCCAACAGCATCTCTGAAAATCACCCAGAGGCAGAGCTGATTGTCCTTTTGATTGACGAACGTCCAGAAGAAGTAACAGATATCGAACGTTCTGTTGCAGGGGATGTTGTTAGTTCAACCTTTGACGAAGTACCGGAAAACCACATTAAAGTAGCAGAGCTTGTCTTAGAGCGTGCGATGCGTCTTGTTGAACATAAAAAGGATGTCATCATCTTAATGGACAGCATCACAAGACTTGCTCGTGCATACAACCTTGTGATTCCGCCAAGCGGCCGAACGCTTTCAGGCGGTATTGATCCGGCGGCTTTCCATCGTCCAAAACGCTTCTTTGGTGCTGCGCGTAACATTGAAGAAGGCGGAAGCTTGACGATTTTAGCCACTGCACTTGTTGATACAGGATCACGTATGGATGACGTGATTTATGAAGAGTTTAAAGGAACTGGAAACATGGAGCTTCATTTGGACCGTTCTTTGGCCGAAAGAAGAATTTTCCCTGCGATCGACATTCGCCGTTCTGGTACGAGAAAAGAAGAACTGCTTGTGCCAAAAGAGCATCTTGATCGTCTATGGGCGATGAGAAAATCGATGTCAGATACACCTGACTTCGCTGAGAAGTTCATGCGCAAAATGAGAAAAACAAAGACAAACCAAGAATTTTTCGATATTTTAACGCAAGAATGGAAACAAGCCAATATGTCTGCATCAAGAAGATAGCTTTCCTGAAAAAATACATTTGCAATCATAGACTCACACTGTTATAATTTTATCATGTGCGTTTCAGAATTTATTTCTGAGATATTAACTCTGTTTCCGAATTGGATTCAGGGCGGAAGGAGATGACAGTAGATGAAAACAGGAATTCATCCTAACTACAAAAAAGCTACAGTCAAATGCGCTTGTGGAAATGAGTTTGAAACTGGATCAGTAAAAGAAGAGGTACGCATCGAGATTTGCTCTGAGTGCCATCCTTTCTATACAGGCCGTCAAAAATTCGCTTCTGCTGATGGACGTGTTGACCGCTTTAACAAAAAATACGGTCTTAAGTAATAATAGATACAATAAACAGGCAGGAATCCGTTCTTGCCTGTTTTTTTACGTGGATTGATGGAACTTTAAAACGGGGGAGAAGACCTTATGTATGTGATGAAACAAAGCGGTTGGCTTGAAGTCATCTGCGGCAGTATGTTTTCTGGAAAGTCGGAAGAATTGATTCGGAGAGCCAAAAGGGCCACCTTTGCCAAACAAGAAGTAAAAATATTCAAACCATCGATTGATAACCGATATAGTACAAGCTCAGTTGTGTCACATAACGGTTCATCATTAGATGGGATTGCAGTAGCCTCACCAAAAGACATAATAACGCACATATCAGAAAGAACCGATGTCATTGGCATTGATGAGGTGCAATTTTTTGATGAGACAATCATTGACATTGTCACTCAATTGGCTGACCAAGGCTATCGAGTCATTGTTGCAGGCCTGGATCAAGACTTCAGAGGAGAGCCATTTGGTGTTGTTCCGCATTTAATGGCATGTGCAGAGCTTGTAACAAAACTTCAAGCAGTTTGTTCGGTATGCGGCTCCCCAGCGAGTAGAACACAACGCTTGATCGACGGTAAACCCGCATCCTATGATGATCCTATTATTTTAGTAGGTGCGCAGGAATCATACGAAGCACGATGCAGACATCACCATGAAGTACCAAGACTTGATGTTGGTACAACACTTGACAAATAAAAAAATAGCAAATGCCGCTGTGTTTCGTTTTTAGAAATTTTGGCTGAACACCCATCATTTGTACTTAAATAAATTAAATAACACTACGATTAAATTATCTAATTTTCAACGCTTGCGTTTTGTCATAAGCAGGCATAAAATGACTAACTGTAGTGTAAAGCATTTAAACGAAAAGTTCGATTTCTTGTCATAATTTTTTTGATTAAGGATTTTTCTCCTTAATCGTTCTTTGGATTAATAGTTCACTTTATTTATATTTTAGAAAGAGGGTAGTTTTTGATGAACAACGTGAAGAAAACAAAAGAAGGGTACCTCGAAACCACTTTGACAGGTAAAGATGTATTATCGATTCCAACGTTGAACAAAGGCGTTGCTTTCTCTGAAGAAGAAAGACAAGAGCTTGGACTAGAAGGCTTACTTCCTCCAACGGTTCTAACTTTAGAACAGCAAGCGGAAAGA
Source organism: Bacillus sp. F2HM (assembly GCF_019266135.1). Classification (NCBI taxonomy): domain Bacteria; kingdom Bacillati; phylum Bacillota; class Bacilli; order Caryophanales; family Bacillaceae; genus Bacillus; species Bacillus sp. F2HM. The sequence goes on along the minus strand of NZ_LRMO01000001.1, from coordinate 117,458 downwards.
GCGTACAAGCAGTTTCTAGCTCAGCCGGATCGTCTTCGTCAAAACGTATACTTAAGTGATTTGCAAAACCGTAACGAAGTATTGTTCTACAAGCTTCTAACAGAAAAGCTTCGTGAAATGCTTCCAGTTGTGTACACACCAACTGTTGGTGAAGCGATTCAAGAATACAGCCATGAATACAGAAGGCCTCATGGTGTTTATCTTTCAATCGACGACATTGACGGAATCGAGAAAGCATTTGAAAACTTGCACGCAACTGCTGGAGATATTGACCTCATCGTTGCAACTGACTCTGAGAGTATTCTTGGAATTGGTGACTGGGGTGTTGGTGGTATCAACATCGCAATCGGTAAATTAGCTGTTTACACGGCTGCAGCAGGTATTGATCCTAGCCGCGTGATTCCAGTTGTATTAGATGTTGGAACAAACAATGAAAAATTATTGAATGATCCATTATACATTGGGAACCATCACAAACGTGTACAAGGTGAAAAATACGAAGAATTCATTGATGCTTATGTGAAAGCAGCACTTAAATTCTTCCCGAAAGCATTGCTTCACTGGGAAGACCTTGGAAACAAAAATGCGCGTAACATCATGAAAAAATACAACGATAACATCTTAACGTTCAACGATGATATTCAAGGTACTGGTGCCATTACTTTAGCGGGTGTTCTTGCAGCTGTCAAGAAAACTGGTACTCAATTGAAAGATCACCGTGTTGTCATCTTCGGAGCTGGATCAGCTGGTATCGGAATCGCAGATCAAATGCGTGACACAATGGTTCTTGAAGGTCTAACAGAAGAAGAAGCAAACAATGCATTCTGGACATTAGACTACAGAGGATTGCTAACAGATCAATTTGAAGATGAAGTGCTTGATTTCCAAAAACCATACCTGCGTACTTCTGATGAAGTAGAAGGCTGGGCACGCGATGAAAAAGGACAAATCTCATTTGCTGAAACTGTTCGCAGGGTGAAGCCTACCATCCTTATTGGTACATCAGGTCAAGGCGGCGCATTCACTGAAGAAATCATTAAAGAAATGGCAGCTCATACAGAGCGTCCAGTGATCATGCCAATGTCTAACCCAACACCGCTTGCTGAAGCAGTGCCAGAGGATCTATTCAAATGGACTGACGGCCGTGCGCTTGTTGCAACAGGAAGCCCGTTCGAAAACGTTGAGTATAACGGAATTGAACATGAAATCGGACAATCAAACAATGCGTTCGTTTTCCCTGGACTTGGTCTTGGTTCAATCGTAACAGAATCAAAAATCATCACAAAAGGCATGTTCGTTGCTTCTGCGAATGCAATTGCTGAAATGGTTGATCATGAGAAACCAGGTGCTGGTCTTCTTCCAAGTATTGATAAATTGCAAGAAGTGTCAATTCATGTAGCTGTTGAAGTAGCGAAAGCAGCAATTGAAGATGGTGTCGCAAGAAAAACGCCTGACAACATCGAACAAGCTGTGAAAGACGCAATGTGGATTCCTGAATATAAAAAAATTGTAAGAGCATAATAAAATGTGTAACGCGGCATTGCTTCGGGTAATCTAAGCAATGCCGCAATAAATAAGAAACATGTAAAGGATTTAAGGAGGAAGAGTAAGATGGACTTTTTAAATATTTTGATCCTCCTAGCACCGATTTTTTTCGTTATCGCGCTGGGTTGGTTCGCAGGGAACTTCGGCAGCTATGACGCTAAATCTGCAAAAGGTGTAAGTACACTTGTTACAAAGTATGCTTTACCAGCGCACTTTATCGCCAGTATTCTGTCAACACCAAAAGATAAATTCTATAGTCAAATTCCATTTTTCGTTGCATTGATTTTCGGAATCGTTGGTTTTTATATCATTATCCTTTTAGTTACGAAATTTGCTTTTAAATATGATTTAACAGATTCTTCTGTTTTCTCGTTAAACTCAGCACAACCGACCTTTGCATTTATGGGGATTCCGGTCTTGGGCAGTTTATTTGGGGCTCAAGAGGTTGCAATTCCGATTGCGATTACCGGAATAGTTGTAAATGCACTGCTTGATCCAATTGCAATTATTGTATCAACTGTCGGTGAAAAAACAAAAGGAAAAACAAAAGACGGCGAAAGCTTCCTAAAAATGACGACAAAAGCGATTTTGCACGGTTTATCAGAGCCGCTTGCACTTGCACCGTTAGCCAGTATCATTCTTGTTCTTTTAGGATTTAAACTTCCTGCAATTGGACATGAAATGTTAGAGGAAATTGGCAGCGTCACATCAGGTGTGGCATTATTCGCAGTCGGTGTCACTGTTGGTATCCGCAAAATTAAATTAAGCTTGCCAGCCTTCAGTATTGCATTGCTAAAAGTAGCTGTACAACCATTACTTATGTATTTCATTGCCGTTCTTATGGGTCTTTCGGCTGATGAAATTACAAAAGCTGTATTGCTTGTTGCCTTCCCAGGTTCAGCTGTTGCAGCGATGATCGCAACACGATTTGAAAAACAAGAGGCGGAAACTGCATCCGCATTTGTAATCAGTGCCATCATGTCACTCATTACATTACCGATCATTATTGCACTTACCGTATAATATAGTAGAAAGGCTGCCAAACGAGGCAGCCTTTCTTAGCGAAATGAATGAAACAGAGGGAAGAGTACACGCTTTTTTTTGATGTCGGGGTTTGCGATTTCCTCTTTTTCTTCTACTTGTGACGGTTGTTTCAAGGATGCGGCGAGGCGGTCAAATTTTGTGGATAAGTCTTCAATTTCTCTGCGGTGCTGAAGCAGCTGATACGATACACCTTCATCTGCTTTTTTAGCCAATTTCCGTTCAAGTTCTTGCAGGCGGTCTTCTACATCAGTGACATGTAATTGCTGCTGAATGAGCGCTTTCACTTGTTTTTCTAATGCTTCAATCCGCTGTATAGAGACATCAGCTTCGGCAGCAGGTGCTGATTGACGAACGGTTTCCTTATGGATTGGCAGTTGAATATCTTGGAGGATCACACCTTCACTCATTTGGTATTTGACCTCTTTGAGCAGCTGTACAATATCTTCATGAAATTCATAATGTCCAAGTTCATTCCGGGCGACAGGGATGTTGAGCTGTTTGACCCAGCGCTGAATCGTCTTTGAAGAAACACCAATTTCCTTTGCAACCTCATTTGTATTCAAAACAAATGCCCTCCCTTTTTTCAATTACAAGTACCATTCTCTTTAAGGAGTTCCTGTTCCTTCACGTTAGACAAAACAAGTAACCAATCGCCAAAGATCGTGTTTTCTAGCGAAAAATTGCAGGAAATCAATTGTTTTGGAAATTTTTTTGACTGTCATACCCCGCTATACTATAATTAGACTGTTACGCACAAAACAGAGGTGAAGACCATGTTAGACCGTTTAAAATCAATTGAAGAACGCTATGAAAAGCTAAATGAATATTTAAGTGACCCTGAAGTGGTGAACGACCCTAAGAAGCTTCGTGAATATTCGAAAGAACAATCCGATATTCAAGAAACTGTTGAGGTATATAGACAATATCGTGCGGCATACGACCAGCTGAATGATGCGAAAGCAATGCTCGAAGAGAAGCTGGATGCCGAGATGCGCGACATGGTCAAAGAAGAAATTTCAGAGCTCACGGAAGAAACGGAACGTTTAGAAGACGAGCTGAAAATCTTGCTGATCCCGAAAGATCCGAATGACGATAAGAACGTTATTGTGGAGGTTCGTGGTGCAGCGGGTGGAGAAGAGGCTGCTCTTTTTGCGGGAAATCTTTACCGTATGTACAGCCGTTATGCTGAAATGCAAGGCTGGAAAACGGAAGTCATGGAAGCAAGTGTCACTGGCACAGGCGGTTATAAAGAAATCATCTTTATGATCAGCGGGAAAGGCGCATACTCCAAACTAAAGTTTGAAAATGGTGCACACCGCGTGCAGCGTGTTCCAGAAACAGAATCAGGCGGACGGATCCATACATCTACTGCGACAGTCGCTGTATTACCTGAGGCTGAGGAAGTTGAAATTGATATCCATGAAAAAGACATCCGTGTAGATACATTTGCATCAAGCGGACCTGGCGGACAAAGTGTCAATACGACCATGTCTGCTGTTCGATTAACTCACCTTCCAACAGGTGTTGTTGTGTCCTGTCAGGATGAGAAATCACAAATTAAAAACAAAGAAAAAGCCATGAAAGTGCTGCGTGCGAGAATTTATGATAAATTCCAGCGTGAAGCACAGGCTGAATATGATCAAACACGTAAATCTGCGGTTGGAACAGGGGATCGTTCAGAGCGTATCCGTACGTACAACTTCCCGCAAAACCGTGTAACAGACCACCGCATCGGATTGACGATTCAAAAGCTTGATCAAATTTTAGAAGGAAAACTTGACGAGGTCATTGATGCACTAATTATGGAAGACCAAGCAAGAAAGCTTCAAGATGCAAAATAAAGAGCGAACAATCTTCGAAGCCCTTAAATGGGCTTCTTCTTTGTTAACGGAAGCTGGCAGAGACCAAAATGCAGCAGAACTCCTGTTGATGCATGTGCTCGGCTGGAGCAGAAGTGAGCTTCTTGCACGATTTCATGATGCGCTGCCTGAGGAGCAAGATCAACTGTTCAGCAAATTTGTGACGCAGCACAGGGCGGGTGTTCCTGTTCAGCATTTAACGGGTGTTGAATTCTTTTACGGACGTCCTTTCGAGGTGAACAAGCATGTTCTCATCCCTCGTCCTGAAACGGAAGAAGTTGTTTTGGCGGCGCTCCATTTGGTAGGTGACGTTTTCCCGCCCGATCAGCCGCTCAAAGCAGTTGACGTTGGCACAGGAAGCGGGGCCATTGCGATTACGCTGGCTCTTGAAAAAAAATCACTATCTGTCACAGCGACTGATATCTCACAAGAAGCGCTTGCGGTAGCAAAACGAAATCAACAAACGCTCGGTGCAGACGTTCATTTTTTACATGGAGATTTACTTGAACCGGTTATAGCTCAAGGCATCAAAGTGGACGTATTTATTTCCAATCCACCTTATATTGCGGCGGAAGAAATGGACAGTTTGTCTGAGGTTGTGACAAAGCATGAGCCGGTGAATGCGCTGACGGACGGACGTGATGGCTTGTGGTTTTATCAGCGTCTCGTTCATAATCTTCCCAGCGTGCTGAGTGATCAGGCAGTTGTTGTCTTTGAAATTGGACATACGCAAGGTCAAGATGTCACAGCGCTTCTTGAGCAGGCATTTCCTAAAGCGGATGTCTGCATCGTCAAAGATATTAACGGAAAAGATCGAGCTGTTTGCGCACACATTCAAAACGGAAAGTCCGGCTGAAGAAAGCCGGACTATTTTATTATGTAAAGATGAAACTTATGGTAAAAGAGAAACGTATATATAGAAGAATGAACATTCTGATCATGATTTTTTACATAAATTTGTTTTGAAGGAGCGAATGGTGTGAACAAAAGGTATGCGATGGTGTTGGTCATCGTCAGTGTACTATTGATTGTGAGTGCTTGTGGTAAACCGAGCTTTAAAAAAGAGGCAGCAGCATTTGGAGAAAGCTATAAAAAAGCACAATACACAGTGAATCGAACGGATGACCTATCTGACATGAAAGAGAAGCTGAAGGTTTATTTAACCGAACATGAATATCAAGAATATACACAAGACAGCATGTTCCCGAGCATATTAGAAGCGGCGAAGGATCAAGATTGTCAAATAAAGCTGAAAAAAATTATGTTTACGCCTTCAGATGAAAGCGATGACAGAATTGAATTTAACTATGAAATGGTGATCCAATTTATCGATCAAAAAGGAAAAGTCAAAAAAGAAATCGAGAAAAAAGGAGCCATGACTGTCATCAAAACAGAATCTGGTTTAAAAATCAGCCGAGATTGGGATGGAAGACTATACCCTTCTGACTACCAATCCTCACTCAAAAGTCGTTCTTAATGAGAGCGGCTTTTTTGTTTTGACTCATAATCTATTAAAAAATTCATGTTGACTGTTTATGAAATGTGTTTCCTGGACACAATGTTTGTAGCGAAGAGAAAAGTGGGGGGAACACACAATGTTGAAAAGTAAAACGATGATTTGTCTTTATATGTTTCTATTATTATGCGGTGCTTTTGCAAACCTTGGCAGAGAGGAGACAGCGGCTGCTTCTGCAAATCAGCCTGTTGTCATACCAGATGAAGCGATTCGATTACGCATTTTAGCAAATAGTGATCGTTCAGCGGATCAGGATGTGAAAAGAAGTATTCGTGACGAGGTCAATGCGAGTATGACGGAGTGGGTGAAAGACCTCACATCCATTGAAGAAGCAAGACGTGTCATTCGATCAAAGCTGCCAGAAATCAATCGTATTGCTAAAGCGAAATTGAAGGAACAGCACATAGATCAATCCGTATCGGTCAGTTTTCAAAAAGCTTCATTTCCAACAAAGCTCTATGGAAATTTCGTCTACCCTGCTGGGAAATATGAAGCCATTTTAATTACGCTTGGAGAAGGAGACGGAGCCAACTGGTGGTGTGTGTTATTTCCGCCGCTCTGCTTTATCGATTTTTCAAACGGAGAAGCCATCGCCTCACCAGAAGGGGATGATGATAAACAAGTGACAGCGCAGCAAACGAAAGAGTCTGTTAATGAAGTGGTGAAAGAAGAGGAAGAAGAGACAGGTGAAGTGAAGTTCTTTTTGTTTGAATGGGTCTCTAGTCTTTTCTCTTAAAAAAGGTATAAATCGGTTTTTGCCTCATAGAGTTGAAGTAAGAGATCAAAAAGAGGTGAAAGCATGTATTATCAATTAAGAATAGCTACAGAACAAGATGTCCCGGCGATCAATGCTTTTCTTGAAAAGGGACAAGCAAAAGGAGGAGTAACGCTTGCGGAGCGAACGGCATTTGTAGTGATGGAAGATGCGGATGGTCAGCTGGCAGGCTGCTTAGGTCTTGAACAGCTCAATGAACAAGAGGGATTGCTGCGGTCTCTTGTCATATCAGATAAGCTCGGTCAGGGACACATTGTCTCTTTGTTCCAAAGTGTTCAAACGCTCGGTGAAAAAATGGGTGTGGATACTTTTTATGTCGTCGCAAACCATTCCTCTTCCCATGATTTTTTGGCATTAATGGGCTTTGCGCCTTTAAAGGAAATTCCAGAAAGCATATGGAGCTCTGCACATGCAAAAGAGACATTGGGGAAAGAACAGGCTGTGGTCCTGCAAAAAAGGCAGTTAATCACAAAATGATGGACTTATACACATACTTATCCACTACAAAACAAGCGTTATCCACAAATTGTGGACAACGCTTGTTTTATTTATCATCATCTTTTATACTTTCAAAAGGATAATTGAGATATATCAACAGTTTTATCTTTTTTAAAAGGAGTTTGTATGATGTTAAATACAAAAAGGTGGTCTGTGGATTTAGAAAAGGATTTATCCACATACTATCCACAAATTAAACAGGCGGCCGATCTGCTGCAGCAAAATGAAGTGGTTGCTTTCCCGACAGAGACCGTTTACGGACTCGGGGCAAATGCGAAAGAGACAGAAGCCGTTATGAAAATTTATGAAGCGAAAGGGCGTCCGAGTGATAATCCGTTGATTGTTCACATTGCGGAGGTTCAGCAGCTTCACGAATTTGCACAAATAGAAAGCGAAAAAGCGGAGGCGCTGATGGATGCCTTTTGGCCGGGCGCCTTAACTATCGTTCTTCCGTGTAAGCCGGGCACTTTATCAAAGCAGGTTACAGCAGGTTTATCCACAGTAGGTGTGAGAATGCCTGACCATCCCATTGCGCTTGAGCTCATCCGAGCAGCTGGTCTGCCAATTGCTGCACCAAGTGCCAATCGTTCGGGAAAACCTTCACCAACACAAGCAGACCATGTAGCGAGTGATCTCGAAGGAAGAATCGCTGGGATTGTAGATGGCGGTTCAACTGGTATTGGCGTTGAGTCAACGGTTGTATCCTGTATCGGTGAGACCCCAGTGATTTTAAGACCAGGCGGAATTACAAAAGAAGCATTAGAAGAGGTCGTGGGGACGGTGAGTGTGGACCCAGGGCTGACAAAAAAGGACGAAGCGCCTGTATCGCCGGGAATGAAATACACACATTATGCACCTGAAGCCAAGATGTATATCTTTCATGGAAGTGATGAAGACATGCAGCGTCACATACAGAAATACAAAGCTGAAGGGCTAAAAGTCGGAGTGCTGACAACAGAAGAAAAGAAATCGCTGTTTGCGGCAGATGTTGTGTACAGCTGTGGATATAGAGAAAAACCTGAAACGGTTGCTGCAAACCTCTATCGTGTACTGAGACAATTTGATGAAACGGATGTAGACTTGATTATTTCAGAAGCCTTTTCAGAGCAGGGAGTTGGTTCTGCCATTATGAACCGTCTGCAAAAAGCCGCAGGAGGGCGTACACTCCCTTCGTTCCAATAGTTCTAACCTTTCTTGGACAAACATAGGTTAAAGGAGAATGTGTGTCCAAGGGGGATTTACATGAACGAACTAGCTGGCGAATTGCTGACACTCAGCATCATGGCTTTTGCACTTGGGATGGATGCTTTTTCGGTTGGACTTGGTATGGGGATGATTCAGCTGAGGTTCCGCCAGATCATTTATATTGGACTTGTCATTGGGATATTTCATATGTTTATGCCGCTTTTTGGCATACTGACAGGTCAGCTCTTATCCGGATGGCTCGGTCTTCTTGCCACCTATATCGGCGGGGCGCTGCTTTTGGTGCTGGGACTGCAAATGATTGTTGCTTCTATCCGCAAAGAGGATAAGCCCTTTATCGCACCAGTTGGGACTGGTCTCGTTCTTTTTGCGACAAGTGTAAGCCTAGACAGCTTCTCCGTTGGTTTAAGTCTCGGGATTTACGGTTCCCAGGTGTGGATGACTATATTATTGTTTGGTTTTTTTAGTATGCTCCTCACATGGCTCGGATTATTACTCGGTAAACAGGTTCGGTCATGGGTTGGTTCATATAGCGGCGCGCTTGGTGGAATCATTTTACTAGCCTTTGGTATCAAATTATTATTTCCGCTCTAGCCAGTCTCCTTACATAACATGTAGAATGAAATGCTATATAATAGAAGAAAAGGAGGGCGAAAGATGAAAATCTTATTTGTTTGTACGGGAAATACATGCAGAAGTCCAATGGCTCAAGCCCTTTTTGCTTCAATTGCAGATGAAAAAGGTTTAGAGGTCACTGTAAAATCAGCGGGCATTTTTGCCTCCGATGAAGGGAAAGCTTCTCCTCAAGCGATCGAAGCATTATTTGAGAAAAGCATTCCACTGAATCACTCATCATCAAAATTGACAGAGGATCTTCTGCGCGAAGCTCATTACGTCTTCACGATGACGATGCAGCATAAACAGTTGATTGCAGAGCAATATGCGCATGCAAAAGGCAAGGTCTTCACTTTAAAGGAATTTGCGACAGGAACAGAAGGCGATGTATCCGATCCGTTTGGAGGAAGTCTTTCTGTTTATCAGGAAACTCGAGATGAACTAGAAGCCTTGCTGTATCAGCTCGCTGAGAAGCTGAAAAAAGATCATCATAATAGATAACCTGTAAAACCGTTGCCTCAACGGTTTTTCTGCTATTGTTTGCAAATCACTAGGCAGAGGTTAAAATATAACTGTAAATAAAGAATGAATGTAAGACATAACAGATCAACTCACCCTTAGGAGGAATTGCCCGATGAAAGTAGCCATTGCATCCGATCACGGCGGAACGAATATTCGTGAAGAAATCAAACAACTGATGGATGAATTGAAGATTGAATACATTGATATGGGTTGTGAATGCGGATCAGGTTCTGTAGACTACCCAGATTATGCTTTCCCTGTAGCCAATATGGTGGCAAACGGAGAAGTCGACCGCGGCATTTTAATTTGTGGGACAGGCATCGGCATGAGCATCTCAGCAAATAAAGTAAAAGGAATTCGCTGTGCATTGGCTCATGATACATTTAGTGCGAAAGCAACTAGAGAACATAATGATACGAACGTTCTTGCAATGGGAGAGCGAGTGATTGGACCAGGATTAGCACGTGAGATTGCGCAGATTTGGCTGACGACAGAGTTTACAGCAGGGCGCCATGCTGTGCGGATTGGCAAAATAGCTGATTATGAAGAAAAGCACCTATAAGGAGCGCTTAACATGAACATTGGTCAAGATTGGCTTGAAATGTTAAAAGAGTTTCATCAAACAGTTGAATTGCGTGCCGGGCAAATCTTAGTCATTGGCTGCAGTACGTCAGAAGTGGCTGGTGAGCATATTGGTACTGCAGGAAGTGAGCAAATTGCTGCCTCGATCTATCAAGAATTGGATCAGTTAAGACGAGAGACAGGCATTGAGCTCGCCTTTCAATGCTGTGAACATCTAAATCGTGCCCTTGTGGTTGAAGAAGAAGTGGCTTTCCGTTTTAACCTGGAGATCGTAGGTGCAGTACCTGTCCGTAAAGCGGGTGGTTCGATGGCGGCTCATGCGTATCAGCAAATGGAACATCCTGTATTGGTCGAATGCATTGAGGCACATGCTGGAATTGATATCGGCGATACGTTAATTGGGATGCACTTAAAGAGAGTCGCTGTACCTGTCCGCCTCAGTCGTCATCGATTAGGAAATGCACATGTGACTTTTGCGAAAACGCGTCCGAAGCTGATTGGCGGAGAACGAGCCGTTTATACAAGATCATAGCTTCGATATATTTCTAATATAATGTTGAATGATGAAGACGCTTTGCTACTTGAACATTCGGGTTTTCATAAAAAAGAAGTCGATTTTCCAAAAAAAACTTTTACATTTTACTCAAAAACCGTGTACAATGAGATGGTGAAAACATCGAATGGAAATAGATTGGAGAGGATTTCGCTGATGAAACATTTACCTGAGCAAGACGCACAAGTATTCAAAGCAATTCAACTAGAGCGGAAACGCCAGCAGGACAAAATCGAATTAATTGCATCAGAAAACTTCGTAAGCGAAGCAGTCATGGAAGCACAGGGCTCTGTATTAACAAACAAATACGCTGAGGGTTATCCTGGTAAACGCTACTATGGCGGCTGTGAACATGTAGACGTTGTGGAAGATATCGCACGTGACCGCGCAAAAGAAATTTTTGGCGCTGAGTATGTGAACGTACAGCCTCACTCAGGTGCTCAAGCGAACATGGCCGTATACTTTACAATTCTTGAGCATGGCGATACAGTACTGGGCATGAACTTATCACATGGCGGGCATTTAACACATGGAAGCCCTGTAAACTTTAGTGGTGTACAGTACAACTTTGTAGAATATGGTGTAGATAAAGAAACTCAGCATATCGACTATCAAGATGTACTTGAAAAAGCACGTGAACATAAGCCGAAACTCATCGTTGCGGGTGCAAGTGCATACCCACGCCAAATTGATTTCAAAAAGTTCCGTGAGATTGCTGATGAAGTCGGTGCTTACTTTATGGTCGACATGGCTCACATTGCTGGTCTTGTTGCAGCAGGTCTTCATCCAAATCCAGTTCCTTACGCAGATTTTGTGACAACAACAACTCACAAAACATTACGCGGACCTCGCGGCGGAATGATCCTATGCCGTGAAGAGTTTGGTAAAAAGATCGACAAATCGATCTTCCCTGGTATTCAAGGTGGACCACTGATGCATGTCATCTCTGCAAAAGCTGTTTCTTTCGGTGAAGTATTGAACGGAGATTTCAAAACATATGCACAAAACGTCATTGATAATGCAAAACAACTAGCTGAAACACTTTTATCTGAAGATATTCAGCTTGTATCTGGCGGAACAGATAACCATCTTGTTCTCATCGACTTGCGTTCTCTTGGCATCACAGGAAAAATTGCAGAAAACGTTCTTGATGAAATCGGTATTACAGTGAACAAAAATGCAATTCCTTATGATCCAGAGAAACCATTTGTCACAAGCGGTGTACGTGTAGGTACAGCAGCAGTAACAAGCCGCGGTTTTGATCAAGAAGCGATGAAAGAAGTCGGTTCCATTATTGCACTTGCGCTAAAACATCATGAAGATGAAGCGAAATTAGAAGAGGCGAAAAAGCGTGTATCTGATCTTACGGCCCGTTTCCCTCTATATAACGAATTAGATTATTAAAAAACAGACCCATTTGCCTATTTTTGGCATGTGGGTTTTTTTTGTAGGATTTGCGAATCATATTGAAAGATGATGTCTTTTTATGTAGAATTGTAGGAAGTGTGCAAAGTTCACCGGAAGATGACAGAAAAGGAGTTGTAGCAAGCAATGGCAAAGGTTTATGTATTTGATCACCCGCTTATTCAGCACAAACTTACATATATTCGTGACGTTCATACAGGAACTAAAGAATTTAGAGAGCTAGTGGATGAAGTCGCAACATTAATGGCATTTGAAATCACAAGAGACTTACCGCTTGAAGAGGTAGATGTAGAAACACCTGTACAAGTAGCGAAATCAAACGTGATCTCAGGGAAGAAACTCGGGGTTGTGCCAATTTTAAGAGCAGGTCTTGGAATGGTAGACGGGATTTTGAAACTCATTCCAGCTGCTAAAGTGGGACATGTCGGTTTATACCGCGATCCGAAAACATTAAAGCCTGTTGAATATTATGTGAAGCTTCCATCAGATGTGGAAGAACGTGAATTTATCGTAGTAGACCCAATGCTTGCAACTGGCGGTTCAGCAGTCGAAGCGTTAAACAGCTTGAAAAAACGCGGTGCGAAAAACATTCGCTTTATGTGTCTGATTGCTGCCCCTGAAGGTGTAGAAGAAATGCAAAAGCATCATCCAGATGTTGATATCTACATTGCAGCATTAGATGAGAAACTAAACGAAAAAGGTTACATCATCCCAGGTCTTGGTGATGCTGGTGACCGTATGTACGGAACGAAATAAGAAATTCTTAATAAAAGCCCACATGCAAACGCGCATGTGGGCTTTTTGAAATATATGACAAACGGTTGATACCGTTCTTAGAAAAATCAATGTATACTGAACATTGACTGTTTTTTTCAATGATTGTCACATCTCTCCTAAAGTTTGATGAAATTGTGAACATTTTGTGTGCTCTATCACTATAGAAAAGTTTTTTAACTTTCAACCGATTGACACATCATAGACGCTATTGTATGCTAAACGAGGGTATTATGGTAAGGTTTTCATAGCCTATAGCACTCTACTAATCCTCATTGTGAACCCTTTAATAATCAGGGTTTGTATCAACGAATGAAGCAGCATCCCATAGATCTAAAGATTTCAAGTCTGATTGTGCAATTAGACCGATGGGTGATTGATTTTTTTCGAATAGGACGGCTTATCATCAGCGTCTTCTACGCAGTTTTCATCACCATTTATCACCTTTTTTACAATACTTTTCATCGGGAGTCAGATGAATGAACGATCCAAACGCGATTTTCCGCAGACAGAGTAAATACATGTTCTATCTATTGGCAATTTTTGTGTTTGGCTATGCCATGCCTGGTTTTAAACCACTGTTTCTTGGTTTCATTATCGGCACAATTTTTGCTTTCTTTAATTTATTCCTACTTATACGGAGAATGCACGCTTTTGATCGAGCGGTTAAAAAAGGAAAATCCATTCGTTCAATGGGAAGTACAGCCAGGTGGGCCAACGCGATTCTCGCAGTAGCGATTGCTTGGCGTTACCCTAATGAAGTTCATCTGGCAGGTGTTGTTATAGGATTAATGACAATATATCCTGTCATTATGATAGATTCCTTCATTCAACTTAAACGTTCTACTATGGAAGAGAGGTGAATACTCTTTGGGTCACAGTTCAAAAACTACAGAATTTTTAGGGTTAACGTTCAACTTATCCAATGTTCTCATGATTACGATTGCTAGTATCATCGTTCTTCTCATAGCGGTGCTGACTACTCGTGTTCTGTCTATTCGTCCGACTAAGGCGCAGAACTTCATGGAATGGATCGTTGATTTTGTTCGAAATATCATAGGTAGTTCGATGGACATGAAAACAGGAGCCCCATTTCTAGCGCTTGGCGTTACATTACTCATGTACATATTTGTTTCAAACATGCTTGGACTGCCATTCTCGATTACGGTCGATCACAACTTGTGGTGGAAATCACCAACTGCTGATCCTGCAATCACAATGACACTAGCAATTATGGTCATGGGACTTACACACTTCTACGGTGTCAAGGCAAAAGGAGTCAAGGAATATACGAAAGACTACTTTAGACCAATTCCGCTTTTAGTACCATTGAAACTTATTGAAGAATTTGCAAACACGTTAACACTTGGTTTGCGTCTTTACGGAAATATTTTCGCTGGAGAGATTCTTCTTGGGTTACTTGCAGGACTTGCGACCAATTTCTACTCGCAAAACATTGCGCTTGGTATCGTTGGTACATTAGGTGCCATCGTGCCGATGATTGTATGGCAGGCATTCAGTTTGTTTGTCGGAACAATCCAGGCATTTATCTTCACCATGCTGACAATGGTGTACATTTCCCATAAAGTCAGCGACGAACACTAAAAAATTGAGAGTCCAAAAAGGACGTTATTTTAAAGGAGGAGCTTTTTAATGAATTTAATAGCAGCAGCAATTGCAATCGGTTTAGGAGCACTAGGAGCAGGTATTGGTAACGGTCTAATCGTATCTAAAACAGTTGAAGGAATCGCTCGTCAGCCAGAAGCTGGTAGAGAACTAAGAACACTTATGTTCATCGGGGTCGCTTTAGTTGAGGCACTTCCAATTATCGCTGTCGTTATCGCATTCTTGGCATTCTTTGGTTAATATGTGAGAAGCGTTCTAATATGAATTTTAATGGCGAAGATCAGATTAGTTCGAAACTTCGCCATTCCTTTATGTTTTGTTTCTTAACATATTATTTAAAGAAGGGAGTTGCCGTACTAAATGTCTCAGTTACCAGTGGTTTTAGGAGCAGGGGGCTTAAGCTTCAACGCCGGTGATATGTTATTCCAGCTTATCGCTATGCTCATCTTGCTTGCACTTTTAAAGAAGTTTGCGCTTAAACCTTTATTAGGTATTATGAAGCAGCGTGAAGATTATATAGGAAATGAAATCTCAAGTGCTGAACAAAAGCACGTTCAAGCTGAAAAGCTTCTTGAAGAACAACGTGTCTTATTGAAAGAAGCACGCGAAGAATCACATACACTCATCGAAAATGCGAAAAAGATTGGTGAGAAACAAAAAGAAGAGATCATTCAAGCAGCACGTCAAGAATCAGAGCGCTTGAAAGAGTCTGCTAGAACTGAAATCGTGAAAGAAAAAGAACAAGCTGTGGCTGCACTGCGTGAGCAGGTTGCATCACTATCTGTGCTGATTGCATCTAAAGTGATTGAAAAAGAACTTGATGAGCAGGCACAAGAGAAATTGATTCAAGAGTACCTTAAAGAGGCAGGCGAAAGCCGATGAGCGTAACTATTGTCTCTAAGCGTTACGCTTCTGCTCTTTTTGACATCGTTCTTGCTTCTTCGGCAGTAGACGAAACTGAAAAAGAGCTGAATGAGATCAAAAAAGTTCTAAAGGCTGATCAAGAACTCAATGACTTCCTTGTTCATCCAAAGATTACAGCAGACAAAAAGAAACAGTTGATTGCTGAAGCTTTCAAAGGTGTTTCTACTTATGTATTGCACACTATGTATTTACTGATTGACCGCGGACGCACGAATATTTTCTCTGAAATGACGTCTGAGTTTGTGAAACTTGCAAACCGCACGAAACAAATAGACGATGCGGTCGTGTATTCAGTGAAACCGCTGAGCGGTGCTGAAATTCAATCTTTATCTGAAGTATTTGCCAAAAAAGCCGGAGTCACATCACTGCGTGTTGAAAATGTGATTGACAAGGATCTAATAGGCGGAGTGAAAATCCGTATCGGAAACCGCATTTATGACGGCAGTGTCAGCGGAAAGCTTTCCCGCATTGAACGTCAGCTTGCAGGCGAAAATCGTTAGAAGGGGTGAAACCTTAGTGAGTATCAAAGCTGAAGAGATTAGCGCGCTGATAAAGCAGCAAATCCAAAACTATCAATCAGAAATTGAAGTAAAAGATGTCGGTACAGTCATTCAAGTAGGGGACGGTATCGCGCGTGTACATGGCCTTGACAACATTATGGCAGGAGAGCTGGTTGAGTTCTCTAACGGTGTAATGGGTATGGCTCAAAACCTTGAGGAGTCTAACGTAGGTATCGTTATTTTAGGACCTTACAAAGATATCCGCGAAGGTGACGACGTAAAACGTACAGGTCGTATCATGGAGGTTCCAGTAGGTGAAGAGTTAATCGGACGTATTGTGAACCCGCTTGGTCAGCCTGTTGATGGACTAGGTCCAATCTTAACAAGCAAAACACGTCCAATCGAAAGTGAAGCACCTGGCGTTATGGATCGTAAATCTGTACATGAGCCGCTTCAAACAGGAATTAAAGCAATTGATGCCTTGATTCCAATCGGCCGCGGACAGCGTGAATTGATCATTGGTGACCGTCAAACAGGTAAAACATCTGTTGCAATCGATACGATTCTAAACCAAAAAGATCAAGACATGATCTGTATTTATGTTGCCATCGGACAAAAAGAATCAACGGTTCGTGGTGTTGTTGAAACACTTCGTAAGCATGGTGCGCTTGACTACACAATCGTTGTCACAGCTTCTGCATCACAGCCAGCTCCACTTCTTTACCTTGCTCCTTATGCAGGTGTAACGATGGGTGAGGAATTCATGTATAACGGCAAGCACGTACTTGTTGTCTATGATGACCTTTCTAAACAAGCGGCAGCTTACCGTGAGCTTTCATTATTGCTTCGTCGTCCTCCAGGTCGTGAGGCATTCCCTGGTGATGTTTTCTATC
Organism: Bacillus sp. F2HM; assembly: GCF_019266135.1. NCBI lineage: Bacteria > Bacillati > Bacillota > Bacilli > Caryophanales > Bacillaceae > Bacillus > Bacillus sp. F2HM. Next base: position 100,604 of record NZ_LRMO01000001.1, on the reverse strand, counting down.
TTCACTCTCGTTTATTAGAACGTGCAGCGAAGCTTAGTGACGAAAAGGGTGGCGGTTCTATCACAGCATTGCCTTTCGTAGAAACGCAGGCTGGCGATATCTCTGCATATATCCCAACAAACGTTATTTCCATCACAGATGGACAGATTTTCTTACAATCTGACCTCTTCTTCTCAGGCGTACGTCCAGCGGTAAACGCAGGATTGTCTGTATCCCGTGTAGGTGGTTCTGCACAAATCAAAGCGATGAAAAAGGTAGCAGGTACACTTCGTCTGGATCTTGCTTCTTATCGTGAGCTTGAAGCATTCGCTCAGTTTGGATCTGATCTAGACCAAGCCACTCAAGCGAAATTAAACCGTGGTGCAAGAACAGTTGAAGTCTTAAAACAAGACTTGAACAAACCGCTTAAAGTTGAAAAACAAGTAGCGATTCTTTACGCACTAACAAGAGGATACTTAGACGATGTAGCCATTGCTGATGTTAAACGTTTTGAAGCTGAGTTATTCTTGTACATTGAAGAAAACCATAAAGGCTTGTTTGACACAATCTCTCAAACAGGAAATATGCCTGCTGATGAAGAGTGGAAGACAGCAATCGAAGGCTTTAAACGTACGTTTGCACCAAGCAACTAATTAGTAATCTTTCCGAGAGAAAAAGATTCTCTTTTTCTCTCTTTTCACGTAAATGAACACGGATTCCTGAAAAAAGGTGGTGAAATCTTTGGCCTCATTACGCGATATAAAGTCAAGGATCACGTCAACGAAAAAATCGAGTCAGATCACAAAAGCGATGCAAATGGTATCAGCTGCGAAACTGAATCGTGCTGAAAACAATGCGAAGTCTTTTGTTCCTTACATGGAGAAAATCCAGGAAGTGGTTGCTGCAATCGCAACTGGAACAAGTGCTAAGCACCCAATGCTTCTTTCAAGACCTGTCAAGAAAACAGGGTATCTCGTCATTACATCTGATCGAGGGCTTGCAGGACCTTTTAACAGCTCGATTTTGCGTGCCGCTTACCAAACCATTCAATCTCGTCATCAATCCGCTGATGAATATGCGGTGATTGTCATTGGTAAAATCGGACGCGACTTCTTCAAAAAGCGTGGTATTCCAGTTATTTCTGAAGTAACAGGGCTTGGAGACGAAGTAGCGTTTGCTGATATTAAAGAATTAGCAAGCAGTACAGTTCAAATGTTCTCTGATGAAGCGTTTGACGAACTTTACATGTTCTACAACCACTTTGTCAGTGCGATTTCACAAGAAGTAACAGAGAAGAAATTATTGCCGCTAACGGACCTTTCGGCCGCAACGACACCAAATAAACGTTCCGCATCTTATGAGTTTGAGCCTTCTGAAGAAGAAATTCTTGAAGTTCTCCTTCCTCAATATGCAGAGAGTTTGATTTTCGGTGCGCTTCTTGACAGCAAAGCAAGTGAACATGCTGCAAGAATGACAGCAATGAAGAGTGCAACAGACAACGCAAAAGAATTGATCGACAGCCTGACACTCTCTTACAACCGTGCTCGTCAAGCAGCGATTACACAAGAGATTACAGAAATTGTCGGCGGAGCAGCTGCCTTAGAATAGAAATAATTGTCAGGAGGGAATGCAATGAAAACAGGACGCATCAGTCAGATCATGGGACCAGTCGTAGACGTTCGTTTTGAAGACGGTCACTTGCCTGAGATTTATAATGCGATCAAAGTTTCGCATAAAGCGGAAAGCGAAAGTGAAGTTGATATCGACTTAACTTTAGAAGTAGCACTACATTTAGGTGACGATACAGTGAGAACCATCGCAATGGCATCAACAGACGGTGTGAAGCGCGGTATGGAAGCTGTAGACCTTGGAAAACCAATTTCAGTACCAGTTGGTAACGTAACACTTGGACGTGTATTCAACGTACTGGGAGATAACATTGACTTAGATGAGCCCCTTGGTGTGGAAGCTCAAAGAGATCCAATCCACAGACAAGCGCCTTCTTTTGATCAACTTTCTACAGAAGTTGAAATTCTTGAAACAGGTATCAAAGTTGTTGACCTGCTTGCTCCTTACATCAAAGGTGGAAAGATCGGTCTATTCGGTGGAGCTGGTGTAGGTAAAACCGTTCTGATTCAAGAATTGATCAACAACATCGCACAAGAACACGGCGGTATTTCTGTATTCGCTGGTGTTGGAGAGCGTACACGTGAAGGAAACGACCTTTACTACGAAATGAAAGATTCTGGCGTTATCGAGAAAACAGCCATGGTCTTCGGTCAAATGAACGAGCCACCAGGTGCACGTATGCGTGTTGCCCTAACTGGTTTGACAATGGCAGAGCATTTCCGTGATGAACAAGGTCAAGACGTATTGTTCTTCATCGATAATATCTATCGCTTTACACAAGCAGGTTCTGAAGTATCAGCCCTTCTTGGACGTATGCCTTCAGCGGTAGGTTATCAGCCGACACTTGCAACAGAAATGGGTCAGCTGCAAGAGCGTATCACGTCTACAAACGTAGGATCGGTTACATCGATTCAAGCGATCTATGTACCTGCGGATGACTATACAGATCCAGCTCCAGCAACTACGTTCGCTCACCTTGATGCAACGACAAACCTTGAGCGTAAGCTGACTGAAATGGGTATTTACCCAGCGGTTGATCCTCTTGCTTCAACATCTCGTGCACTTGCACCTGAGATCGTTGGCGAAGAGCATTATGCGATTGCGCGTGAAGTGCAGCAAACATTGCAGCGTTATAAAGAGCTGCAAGATATTATTGCCATTTTAGGTATGGATGAATTATCTGAGGACGATAAGCTTGTGGTACACAGAGCGCGTCGTGTTCAATTCTTCCTATCTCAAAACTTCCACGTAGCAGAGCAGTTCACTGGCCAAAAGGGTTCTTATGTGCCATTGAAAGAAACTGTTAAAGGCTTCAAGGAAATCTTATCTGGTAAATACGATCACCTTCCAGAAGATGCATTCCGCTTAGTTGGACGCATTGAAGAAGTGGTTGAAAAAGCCAAAGAGATGGGTGTAGAGGCCTAATCTGGTCCTTAGGAGGGTAAAAGCATGAAGACCGTTCAAGTCAATATCGTTACTCCCGACGGCCCAGTGTATCAAGCGGATGTGGAAATGGTCAGTGTAAGAGCAGAAAGCGGTGAGCTTGGTATTTTAGCTGGCCACGTTCCAATGGTTGCTCCGCTAAAAATCGGTGCAGTTCGCTTAAAACATAGTGGATCAACTGAATTGGTTGCAGTAAGTGGCGGATTTGTTGAAGTCCGCCCTGAACAAGTAACCATTCTGGCTCAGGCCGCTGAAACATCAGATAAAGTTGATGTCGATCGTGCTAAATCAGCGAAGCAGCGTGCTGAAGAGCATTTGAACCACCCGAATGAAAGTGATGTACGCCGGGCGGAACTCGCATTAAAACGGGCGTTAAACCGTTTAAATGTAGCAGGGAAATAAAACAGAAAAACCTTCTTATCACAATGATAAGAAGGTTTTTTTTAGAATGACATGAGAGATTGATACATGGACACATAAGGGTGCGAATCCTGTTTTTCAAGATATAAGTGCTCGCAAAACTGCATACTATGCCACGTTTTATTGTGACGGCGCAAACCAAGCGTATATTGATGCGGAGAATCCATATAAGGCCGCACCACCCAGTCAGCATCTGAATGATGACGGATGACAACCTCTCCTAAATACACACTCATCATCGCTTCTAATGTATCTATTGGCATTTTCCACTCAGCGAACAGCTGCTTGGTTAATGCCTCAAAGTATAGTGATTCTAACTGATACAGGCTTTCCTCAGAGTAATCCAAAGAAATGTTATGAAAATGACACAATTGTGCTAATTCTTCTAGCTGTGTCTGTCTATAATCAAAGTAGAAAGCAATGGCCTCCCATTCATAATCAAATGAGGGAACCAATTCTCCGTACAAATCAACAAAGTCAGGAAAAGAATCTTTCAATGTGTTCAGCTCCTTCCACACGCAGTATATCATCTCCTTGGCATCAGGATAAGAGGGGATTCACACTAAATGTAGCTCTTTTTTCCAAATGATTCATCTTTCCGATTTTCGAGGATATAATGAAAGGGAGTTTTCCTTTACAGAAATAAATAAAAGGAGGATTCAATTGTATGGAAGACGTAGGACAACAAGCAATCGTGGGCATTGTGATCCACCTATTTTTTATCGCGGTTACATGGTGGGCACTGCTTGCTGTAAATATTGATCCACTCATTAAAAAAGGGAAAATCGTTCAAGCAAGGCTGCTGATGATGCTCATTACCATTGCTATCGCATCTGCGGTCAGCAATTTCTTCCTTGATTACTTAAATTTCTCCAGACAAATTCCTTATATGTTCTAACATAAAAGGTTTGGTCATGACCTTCTGCGGGAACGTAAAAGGAAGGGTCAAAAGGTTGGCCTTTTGTTGTCTTTTCCACGTATGCATTGACCTCCTTGCGGCAACACTTGTAGCAAGGGGGAATGACAAGTGAGAAAGTATTTGAAAGGTTGGCCATTATTTGCGTTTATTCTTTTTTTTGTTCTGATGATTCAAGGTGTTCGTGCGGAAGAATCTTCTCCGCTCGCTCAAATAGCAGAAGGTCTGAAAAACCAGCAAATTGAAGTCGATGGGTGGACCCTCCATGCCAAGACAAATGTAGTTATTTCATCCGAACAATTTTCAAAAAAAGTGAAACGTTTGAAAGACGAACTACGACAGTATGAGTGGACCGAAAAAAAAGAGCAACATGTCACCAAAGTCACAGGAATTTACAAAGATGAAAAAAATGATACAGAATCGAAAATTTTACTCGTGAAGACCGACACAAAATCCAATCAAAAGTCGTATTTATTATATGAGCAAAAAGGTGCTCGCCCACTGAATACCTGGGAGCATACATATGATCAGTTCGTACGTCATGCAAAAAGCATATTACAAGAGAAAATTGTAATTTTTACTTGTCTCGATGGTCATGTAAATGGTATGATGGATGTTGTTTTGCAAAAAAAAGCTGAAATGTTAGCAAATGAATTTCAAGCAAAACCAGTTGAGTATCTCGTTGAGTCTAATTTTGTGTCGCTTTCCGCTTACACAGATAAGTGGGAACAGTTCATTATGACTTCAAATGATAAAATGAATGTTCAAATTGCCATCAGAAGTTCGGAAATGAACGAAAATCATACGATTACGGTTGGCACACCAATCGTAACGACTGAATATTAATATAGAGAATTTGGGACGCGGAGGGGAAGACCTTGGAAAAAATCATCGTCCGCGGCGGTCAAAAGTTAAACGGCACAGTTAAAGTAGAAGGCGCAAAAAATGCCGTTTTACCAGTTATCGCTGCATCTTTGTTAGCAAGTACAGAAAAAAGCGTAATTTGTGATGTACCTACGCTCTCCGATGTATATACAATCAATGAAGTGTTACGTCATTTAGGAGCAGAAGTACATTTTGAAAATAACGAAGTATCAGTTGATGCATCACATGCACTAGAAACTGAGGCTCCGTTTGAGTATGTCCGTAAAATGCGAGCATCCGTGCTTGTCATGGGACCACTTTTAGCAAGAACAGGTCATGCAAGAGTTGCATTACCTGGAGGCTGTGCGATTGGTTCAAGACCAATTGATCAGCATTTAAAAGGCTTTGAGGCAATGGGTGCTAAAATTCAAGTAGGTAATGGTTTCATCGAGGCTGAAGTAAAAGGCCGTTTAAAAGGTGCAAAAATCTATTTGGATTTCCCAAGTGTAGGGGCAACTGAAAACATCATCATGGCAGCAGCATTAGCTGAAGGAACAACGATTTTAGAAAACGTAGCAAAAGAACCTGAAATTGTTGATTTAGCAAACTACATCAATGCCATGGGCGGTAAGGTTCGCGGTGCTGGTACTGGTACAATCAAAATCGAAGGTGTGGAAACACTTCACGGTGCAAAACACAACATCATCCCTGACAGAATTGAAGCAGGTACTTTCATGGTGGCAGCAGCCATTACAGAAGGAAATGTTCTTGTAAAAGGCGCAGTGCCAGAGCACATGACATCACTTGTGGCAAAAATGGAAGAAATGGGTATTCAGATCATTGAAGAAGAAGAAGGTTTAAGAGTCATTGGACCATCTGAGCTCAAGCCAATCGATCTAAAAACAATGCCGCATCCTGGGTTCCCAACGGATATGCAATCTCAGATGATGGCGCTATTGCTTCGTGCGAACGGAACAAGCATGATCACAGAAACGGTGTTTGAAAACCGCTTTATGCATGCTGAAGAATTCCGCCGCATGAATGGCGATATTAAAATTGAGGGTCGCTCTGTCATTATCAATGGGCCGGTTCAACTTCAAGGTGCTGAAGTGGCAGCGACTGATTTAAGAGCAGGAGCAGCACTTGTACTTGCTGGATTAGTGGCAGAAGGTCATACACGTGTCACTGAGTTGAAGCATATTGACCGTGGTTATGTGAACTTCCACCAAAAGCTTGCAGCAATCGGTGCAGATATTGAAAGAGTAAACGATGAATCAGCAGATGTGACACAAGAACAAGTTGTTTCAGATCTGAACGCTTAATCATGAAAGAAATCAGTGTGTCCTTTGGGCATGCTGATTTTTTTTAGAATCATAGAATGCTTCATTTCACGAAGCTTATCATTAGTGTATCCAGTCATCTTAAATTTTATTCATACAGACGAACAGTAAAATCCATTCGAAGAAGAGCCTCATACCTCCATAAAAGACTTGTCCACTAAATGAAAGAAGCTGTCATATTAGCTTGTCCCTGCCCATAGGATAAAAGAGATTCAATGACAAATGGGGGCAGCCAAATATGAAACCAATGATATGGACAATCGCAGGAATATGCATCATCATTTTAATGATTCCAACATTACTTGTGTTGCCGACGTTCCAAGGGAAACCGGCGGCCAGCCAGCACGTAGCAGCAGAACCATCAGTTAAAAAAGAAGTGAAGGGTTCAGTCAAATTGAAGCAATCACCCGTCGCTATCCCCGTCTATCGCTCAGCTCATCAGCAGGTAGAAAACATCCCCTTAGAAGAGTATGTGATCGGTGTCGTAGCATCTGAAATGCCAGCTGATTTTGAAATGGAAGCACTCAAGGCACAGGCGCTCGCAGCAAGAACGTATATCGTCAGGCAAATGATCAGTGATAAGACTGTCAAATCACCTAAGGGCTCTCTTGTAGATGATACCCAAATGTTCCAAGTTTACAAAAACAAACAGGAACTCAAGAAAATTTGGGGGAAAGCGTACAATTGGAAATTAAAAAAGGTCACGGAAGCTGTCGCCAGCACACAAGGAAAAGTGCTGACTTATGACGAGAAACCAATTGATGCTTCATTCTTTTCAACAAGTAACGGAAAAACGGAAAATGCCGAAGCCTATTGGAAAAACGAAATCCCTTATTTGAAAAGTGTCTCAAGTAAATGGGACGAAAAATCGCCAAAATTTCAAAATAAGAAAACCATCTCGGTCAGTGAATTTCAGCAAAAATTAGGTGTGACGCTCACCCAGCAGGCTCAGGTCGGACAGATTGTAGAACGGACACCAGGAAACCAGGTAGCGAAAGCCGTGATCAACGGTAAAACAATGTCAGGCCGAGACATTCGAGAATCACTAGGCCTTCATTCAGCGGACTTCACATGGGAACGCCAGGGTCAGCAGATTGTCATTACAACAAAAGGATATGGTCATGGTGTAGGCATGAGTCAATATGGTGCGCATTATATGGCGCAGGCAGGCAAAAAAGTAGATGCCATCGTGAAGCATTATTATAAAGGAATTCAAATCGAATCAGCCGATCGTTTTCTCAACACGTATATGGCTAAAAAATAAAGCAAAGGTGCCTCAGAAATGAGGCATTTTTTTGTGTGTTCAAAGAGATTTGAACAGAATGTGTCAAATCGCGACTTAAGACGCAGATCAGGAAATCTTAAACATTTATGTCCTGACAAGAACCGATGGCCGATACAAAGTCCCTCGAAAGACAGAGAAAACGAGAGAATAATGGGTGTGTTAGGTGAAAATATCTAGACATCTGACAGAATTTTAGTGATTTTGATGAAAAAGAAAAAGGGACCGAGTCCTATACCATTCCAAGACAGAATAATTTACGATTAAGATGTTTCAATCAAATACATAAGGAGGAAGGAAAAGTATGTTGAAAAAAGTAATCACACTCGTAACCTTAACTGTATTGACATTATCTATGTCAATCTCTTCACCAGTATTTGCAGAAGCATCTACAGTCAAAAAACATAACAAAGATGTAAGAGTGACAATCTTACTTGATGCAAGCGGAAGCATGGCAAGAAAAGTAGAGGGAGAGCGCAAATTTGATCTCGCTAAACAAGAGGTATTTAAATTTGCTCAGTCACTTCCAAAAGACGCTAAAATTCGTATGAGCTTGTTTGGTTCTGAAGGAAACAACAAAAATTCAGGTAAAGCTCAATCATGTGAAGTCATTAGAGGCGTTTACGGCGTACAGCCTTATGAAAAGGACAGCTTCGAAAACTCTTTAAACGGACTTGGGCCAACTGGCTGGACACCGATTGCACGTGCACTTGAAAATGCAAAGCAAGCGGATGAGCAGCTTACTGCAGGAACAAAGCATATTGTGTACTTAATCACTGATGGTGAGGAAACTTGTGGCGGAGATCCAGTAAAAGTAGCAAAAGAATTGCATAACTCAAAAGGATCAACTGTTGTAAATGTGATCGGATTAGACTTTAACGATGGCTATGAAGGTCAATTGAAGCAAGTAGCCAAAGCTGGTAAAGGCCATTACTACCAAGCAAGCACTGGTAAAGAAATGGGTTCTATCTTTTCAGCAGAATCATTAAAACTACACGAATAACTTGCTGAACAAAAGGGAAACGATTGATTCATGCTTTCGTTTCTCTTTTTCTGTACAAAAGTAAAAAAGGGAGGTTTTTATTGATGAAAAAAAACATCGTATTAACCATTTTGGCTAGTCTTGTCCTGCTTCTTTCTTCACCAGCTCATGCTGTAACAAAACAGGAGCCGCCTGCGCATGTGGTGATATTACTCGATTTAAGCGGGAGCATGGCACAATCAGTTGAAGGTGAAAAGAAAATCGATATCGCCAAAAGGTCTATTCAAAGCTTCGCGAGCATTTTATCAGAAGATACACAAGTTCTGCTTCGTGTGTTTGGTCATGAAGGAACCAATAAGAATGCAGGGAAAGCTGTTTCTTGTTCAAGTTCTGAAGCCGTTTACGGATTTGGATCATATGAGCCATCAACATTTCAGCAAGCACTGAATGTGTATAAGCCAACTGGCTGGACACCGCTTGCAAAAGCATTAACAGATACAAAACAAGATTTTGAAGATCACCAGGCTGAAGGGAAAAATATTGTGTATGTGGTCAGTGATGGTGAAGAAACTTGTGGTGGAAGCCCTTCACAAGCAGCAAAGGAATTACATGAAGATGGAATTGATACAATCGTCAATATCATTGGCTTCGATGTGAATGAAAAGGAAGCAAAAAGTCTTAAATCTGTTGCAAAAGCGGGTGGAGGACAATATCAACCGGCTGCAAATGCCGAAGAATTGAACCGTATTCTTCAACAGGAAGCGAGCGCTTTTGGTCGGTAGAGAGTGAATGGCAGCTGGGGAAAGCAACCCCAGCTGTTTTTAAGTTGACGATTAATTCAAAGTCGTTTCTAATTCATCAATTCGTTTCTCCACGTAATGCTGATCCTTTCTTGCATGGAAGGTTTCGGCTTTTTCTAATATGGCAGCCGTATTATACTCGGGAATCTGTGAGTAGCTCTCATACACACCTTTAGGAATTAAAACGTTCCCTTCCGGCCAATAAACTGCGATATTGCCGCGTCTCAACTCTCCGAATTGAGCCACTCCTTGATAGGATCCATATTGATTAAAGAGAACAACTGGATCACCTTCTTGGACGTAAAGTTCTTTTGCATCTTCTTCATTCATTAGGATAGAATGACGTTTTCCACCATTAAAGGCATCCTTTTCACTGTAGATCATCGAGTTGAATTGCTTTCCTCTTCTTGTCGTGATATTGAAATGTCCTTCGGTTTTTCGATATTGAGGCAGCTGGGCAGGAAGAAGATGTCCCTTGCCGTCTGGTGTTGGACACACGCCATCTTCACAAAGCCATGCGCCTCCCCATTGAAAAACGTCTCCCTTGTGACGTAAATGCTGGATGCCATCATAATTTCGGTTGGCGACCGCAATCTCACGACGAATGTCTTCAGCTGTTTCAAAATGTATCAGCTCGGCATCTTCTGGCCGGACTCTTTTCGCAAGATCAACATAAATGTCCCATTCCGCTCTGGCTTCCTCAATACGAGGTCCTTCAATTTCTGGACTGAAATATACCATGCGTTCCGTACTGGTTGATGTGCCGCCGCCTGGTTGTTCATACCTTGTCATAGCAGGCAGCACAATCACCGCTTCTTCAGCGTCTACCAGCGTAGAGGTATTCAAAATGATATCTTGGTGAACACGGAGTTCAAGTTCAGATAATGCTTTTTCGATCGCTTCCGGATTTGGCATCGTTTCTAAAAAGTTTCCGCCACTCGTAAACAGCATTTTGAGTTTTTGTGGATGGTCTTTTGGGAGAGCCATCTTCTCAAAGGATTGCCCAATGGTGTCACCATGCCATTTAGGAATGTCAAACCCCCATATACGTTCGATTCTTTCAATATTCTCTTCATCAAAATCACTACCCGGCAAAACGAATGGATCAGCACCCATTTCACCAGAACCTTGGACGCCGCTATGCCCCCGAATTGGCATGACACCACAATGTTTTCTGCCGATAAATCCGCGCAGCATGGCAAGGTTGGCAACCTGTGATATATTATCAGTTGCAAAGCGGTGCTGAGTAAGGCCCATACTCCAAATAAAAACGCCTGAATTAGCATTGGCAAGCAGTGTCGCAAATTCCTTCATTCTTTCTTTTGATAAACCTGATGATGCTTCTAGGTCCTCCCACTTCAATTGTGCGACATGCTGCTTTAAATCCTGTATGCCTGTTGTATGTTTTTGAATAAATTCGTGATCAAGAGCCGAATGGGGAGCATGCTGCTCCATGTCAAACCAATGCTTGATGACGCCGTTCATAAACGCAATATCTCCGCCTATATTGACTTGGTAAAAATCATCTGCAATTTTTGTACCGAATAGAGCACTCTCTGGAATAGAAGGAACCCAATACTTTTCCATAGCAGGCTCTTTATACGGATTGATGACGATAATTTTTGTTCCCTTCTTTTTAGCAGCGTACATATATTTAGTAGAAACAGGCTGATTGTTTGCTGCGACAGATCCCCAAAAAATTAATACATCCGTTCCAATCCAATCACTGTAATTACAGCTGGAAGCACCGATGCCAAGGGACCGTTTAAGAGCGGTTTTACTTGGTGAATGGCAAATGCGAGAAGCATTATCAATATGATTCGTCCCTATAAATCGAGCAGCCTTTGCAGCCGTATAATAAACTTCATTTGTAATTCCTCTGGCGGTTAAATAGAAAGCAAGCTGCCGTTTATCAATTGATTGGATTTTAGCTGCGATTTGATCTAGTGCATCATTCCAAGAAATACGTGTAAAGGCATTGTCACCTTTTTTTCGGATCAATGGATAAGGAATCCGTCCAAGCTTGCGAAGAGAGGTGCTGTCCATTTGCTTTAGCTGATGAATATCTTCAAACCATTTTGGATCAATAGCTGGCATTGTGTTAAGACGAAGCACATTTAGTCTTGTGGTGCATATATGAGGTCCTGCGAGCGTTTGATCATACAGTCCTGAGACGCCAAGGGCACAGCCGTCACAAACACCCTGCGTTAAAATACGGTACGCGTAGGGAAGGTTATCTTTGTTCTCCCATGCCACTTTCATCGTATCTCGAATGTGTTTCGGTTTCACTTTGCCAAGCCCCATTGGTACAAAAGAGGCCCATAGCTTTGGTGAGGGTTTTTTATTGAGTTTAACAGGCCCCTTATGTTTTGTTTTCCCCATGAGATCATCACCCTCCTATTACTTTGTAAAGCGTTTTCATATCTAAAAATTACCTTTAGATTGTGATTCTGTCAAATTCAAATTAAGATCGGGCTGAGACAGAGGAAGCAGCAGATAGGTTTTTTTCTCTTAGCTGCTGAATATCCTTTCGAATGAGAAGTGATATGATAAAAGCAATGAAAAATAAGCCAGAGAACACCATAAGGCTTTGTGTGTAATTACCTGTTATATCTCGGATGAAGGATGAAAATAGTGGTCCTGCTAATCCCGCAGCGGCCCAAGCAGTCAAAATATAACCATGTATGGCACCAAGCTGCTTTGTACCAAACAAATCCCCAATATAGGCTGGAATTGAAGCAAATCCTCCTCCATAGCACGTATAAATGATCGCCATCACGATTGAAAAGATGAGCGGTTCTTTTAAATAGGGGAGTAAAGGAAAAGCAATGAGCTGGATACTGAAAAAAATCGTATACGTATTCGGTCTTCCTATATAATCTGAGAACGATGCCCAGCCAATGCGTCCTAAACCATTAAAAGCACCTAAAATGCCCACAAGAGTAGCTGCAGCACCTGCAGTGAACCCAACACTTTCTTGAGCAAGAGGTGACGCTACTGAAATAATAGCGATTCCGCATGTGATATTAATAAAAAGCATAAGCCACAAATAATAAAAACGTCTTGTTTTGATCGCTTCATTTGCTGTAAGCTGTGATAAATCTTGAGGGATTTTTCTTTTCTTTGTTTTGAATACGTCAAATTGTTTGACGTCATCAGGTGTTGGTGGTGATAAATAAAGAGATGAGATCACCATGATGATAAAATAGGAGATTCCAAGAATATAAAAAGTATTTGCGATATTCACTTTTTCAATGAGATATTGAATAATTGGGCTGCAAATAAGAGAAGCAAACCCAAACCCCATAATGGCTAAGCCGGTTGCAAGACCTCTACGATCCGGAAACCATTTGACTAGAGTTGATACAGGTGCAATGTAGCCTACCCCTAAACCGATTCCAGCGAGTACACCATAAAATAAATAGAGGAGAGGCAGTGAGGACATGTGGACAGCGAATCCTGACCCAGTCATTCCGATGCCGAAGAAAATAGCTGAGAAGAGCCCCGATGCCCTTGGACCATACCTTTCAACGAAATGTCCCATAAAAGCAGCAGATAAACCTAAAAATAAAATAGCAATACTGAAGGTGAGACTTATTTCTGTTAATGACCACTGAAAGGCTTCATGTAAAGGATTCGTAAAAACACTCCAAGCATAAACAGACCCAATAGATAAATGAATTCCTACAGCACTTGCTGCAATGAGCCAGCGATTTTTCGATTTGTTCATTTTGTTCCCCCCCATATAAAGCAATCAAGAAGTTTGATAAGATAGAAATATGTTACATTTTTATGACTTTTTAAAATAATATCACAATTTGATTGGATCATATAACTAAATTTGCATTGAAAGGAAGATCATACAATGAATCCTTCTGTTAAAAAGAAACGAGTCATACACCAATACCGTGAAGGTCAGTTTACCTGCAAAACTGATGAAATTGTAGAAGAATATCCTTTAACTGTGATGGTGAATGGAGAAGAATTTGTGACACTTGTTTGTTCCCCAGAGCACCTGAAAGAATTGGTTATCGGCTTTTTGGCTTCAGAAGGGGTCATTCGATTTGAAAATGAGATTAAAAGGTTTACAATAGATGAAAGTATGGGTTTTGCCTATGTTGATTTAGTTCACTCAAGTGGATTTGATTCATCAGATTTTACAAAACGAGTGATTGGTTCATGCTGCGGAAAAGGAAGACACTTTTATTTCCTTCAAGATGTGAAGACGGCAAAAACAGCCATTGATCGAATCAGTATTTCTGCTGAAACCTGTATGCATCTCATGAAGAGTTTGCAAGAAGAAAGCCAATTATTTCAACATACTGGTGGAGTGCATAATGCTGGATTGTGTGACACAGAGAAGCTATTCATCACTAGAACTGATATAGGAAGACATAATGCTTTAGATAAAATTTATGGATATTGTTTACTTCAGCGAATTCCACTTAGAGATAAAATCCTTGTTTTTAGCGGCCGGATATCGTCAGAAGTTCTATTGAAGGCAGCAAAACTAGGAGTGTCTATCGTCATTTCAAAATCAGCACCTACTGAGCTAGCGCTTAAAATGGCAGAAGAACTAAATATTACAACAGTAGGATTCGTCAGAGGAAAATCCTTTAACATTTACACTCATCCTCAGCGTATTACAGAATAGGAGGCAAAGTATGGTCAGTATTTTAGATAAAAGACATCGACCATTGCGCGATTTAAGAATATCAGTAACTGATCGCTGTAACTTTAGATGTACGTACTGTATGCCTGCTGAAATTTTTGGACCGGATTATCCTTTCTTGAAAAAAGAAGAACTGCTTAGTTTCGAAGAGATTGAACGACTTGCTACCCTTTTTGTAAAGAACCTAGGTGTGGTAAAAATACGCATCACGGGCGGAGAACCTTTAATGCGAAAGGATCTGCCTGTCTTAATAGAAAAGCTCGCAAAAATTCCAGGGATTGAAGACATTGCGATGACAACCAATGGAACGCTTTTACCTTTATATGCTGATCAGTTGAAGAGAGCTGGTCTTAATAGAGTCACCATTAGTTTAGATTCATTAAATCCCGACCGTTTTAAGCAAATGAACGGAAGGCATATTTCTATCCAAAAAGTGTTTGATGGTATTGAGGCTGCAAAAAAGGCTGGACTTGCTATCAAGATTAATATGGTTGTTCAAAAAGGTGTGAATGATCAGGATGTCTTACCAATGGCAGCGTACTTCAAAAAAGAAGGACACGTTCTCAGATTTATTGAATTTATGGATGTCGGTAATACGAATAAATGGAATCTAGAACATGTCATGACAAAGAAAGAAATAATTGAATTAATTGATTCAACATATCCTATCAAACCAGAACCTCCTCAATATACAGGTGAAGTAGCCAAACGATTTTTTTACAAAGATGGTTCAGGAGAGATAGGCATTATTTCTTCCGTTTCAGATGCTTTTTGTGGAACATGTAACAGAGCAAGGCTGTCTGCACGGGGGGAATTATTTACATGTCTGTTTGCATCATCGGGTTTTGATCTGAAACAGATGATTCGTACGACAAAAGATAATGAAGAATTAACGAACAGGTTAAAGGAATTATGGTCGAATAGACATGACCAATATTCAGCCGAGAGAGAGCAGAAAAAAGATCAGAAAAAGGTTGAGATGTCATACATCGGTGGGTAATGACAATAAAGTATCATGATCATGTATTTTTTAAAAGAAGAGAAAATGTCATAATCGTGGTTGAAAATCCTTTTTTGAAAACAGGTCTTTTTATCTTATGAACTCAGTCACTATAAAAAACCAGCAGAATCTCTGCTGGTTTTTAAATTGCTATTTTGCACCTCAAAAAGATTGGAAAATAGATTTTCCCTCATTGTGTGCGGCTTTACTTTTACGAGTGCTGTGATAAGATCAAATCATTCTTTACCAGCTCGATTTTTTCACTCCAGGGATATGACCCTTATAGGCAAGCTCACGAAAAGCAATCCTAGACATTTTGAATTTTCGTAAATAACCTCTGGGACGGCCCGTTAATTCACAGCGGTTTTTTAAGCGGGTAGGGGAAGAGTCTCTAGGTAATTTTCGTAAAGCTTCATAGTCACCTTTTTCTTTTAATTCTTTCCTTAATTCTGCATATTTCAATACAAGCTGCTGTCGTTTTTTTTCTTTAGCAATCTTAGATTTCTTTGCCAATTAAAACCCTCCTGGCCTAATTTTGTATTTTCCATTGAAAGGGGTCCTCAAATGTAGTCCAATCTTGATCAAATTCCTCAGGTGTGAGCAAGCATTGATCAAGAGTACGAATAATTTCTGCTTTAGGCAAATCTACACCGATAAACACAAGTTTTGTATGGCGATCACCAAACTCTGCGTCCCACTCATCTAGAAGCTCTGGTTCCTGATTTAATATCCGTGCTTTTTCTTGTTCAGGCAAAGCAGCAATCCAGTATGCAATTGGTTCAATCGCAACAGATTTCCCAGCTTGTGAAATTAAAATGGTTAAATCATGATGTGTGGCAAGCCAAGTAAAACCTTTCGCACGAACGATCTGCTCAGGCATTTGATCTAACCAAGCATTCAGTCTGCCAGTATGAAAAGGGAGTCTTCTTTCGTAAACAAAAGATGAAATTTGGTATTCCTCTGTTTCCGGTGTATGCTGACCATGTCCTGCGTTGATTTCTTTGATCCACCCAGCAGAAGCACTTGATTTTTCAAAGTCGAATAAACCAGTATTCAAAATGTCATCTGGCTGTACTATACCTTTTGAGGTTTTGATGATAGATGCTTCTGGTTGTAGTTTGTTCAGCACATGCTCAAGTCGATCTAATTCAGAGGGAGATATTAGATCACATTTATTGATAATAAGCACGTCACAAAATTCGATTTGATCAATGAGTAAATCGGAAATTTCTCGCTCGTCGTCATCGGAAACCGCTTCTTTACGATCTAATAAACTCTCTCCTGACTGGAAATCAGTCCAGAAACGATTTGCATCTACTACTGTGACCATCGTATCTAGACGGCAAAAGCGGGTCAAATCTATACCCATTTCTTCATCAATATAAGAAAACGTTTGAGCGACGGGAATTGGTTCACTAATTCCGGTTGATTCAATGACAATATAATCAATATTACCCGCTTTACAAAGGCGTTCTACTTCGATTAACAAGTCTTCTCTCAAAGTGCAGCAAATACAGCCGTTAGATAATTCAACGAGTTTCTCATCTGATCGAGAAAGCTCGCCGCCTTGTTTGACTAGTTCTGCATCAATATTAATTTCGCTCATGTCATTGACGATCACAGCCACTTTTAATCCTTTGCGGTTTTGAAGAACATGATTTAATATCGTTGTTTTTCCTGCTCCTAAAAAGCCGCTTAATACTGTAACAGGTATACGCTTATTCATTTGTTTTTGTCCTTTTGAAAACGATCATTTTGTTTTCCGCCTCGCTTAAAAAGTAATCATTACGATTTGTAATCTAAAAAATTTATTTTGTTTCTCTATGAAGGGTATATTTCTTTAATCGAGGAGAATATTTTTTTAACTCCAATCGGTCAGGATTCGTTCTTTTATTTTTTGTTGTGATGTAGTTTCTGTCACCTGTTTCAGTACAGGCCAACGTAATATTCACGCGCATAAGTAATAGGATCCTCCTTTAATTCGTAATAGTTACGATTTGTATTTTAAAATGATCAAGACTGAATGTCAAGCATAGGAGAATGATCCAAGTCAAATGATAAAAACAAAAGGGGTATCTAATGACTATTGATACCCCTCTCCATTAATAAAAGTCACCGAGTTCTTGTTCGTAATCACCTTCATACTGCTGGACATCATAAGGAATTTCTTGGAGGAAGGCTAACCCGCCTAGTATAAGTATCAAAACGATGGCAATGAATGAAAGAATAACTGCGGCAATACTTGAAATGGCAAACAATGTTTGCATTTTCATCATCTTAGCGTACTGTTCTAATAATTCTTCGTAAGAAGTATCTGGAGCCTGAATCAAGTGTTCAGCTGCTTTTACAGATTTTTGTACATGAATGCCCATCATAATGAGGAAGACGCCAAGGGCTGCAGGAAGAACAAGCCAAAAACCAATAAGAATAGCCAGACCGCCTGAAATATAGAGAAAGATACTACCAACCTTTCCCCACTTTACGATTGAATGAAGAGATTGAATGATTTTCTCAGTTTGTTGCAATGGTGTTCACTCCTTTATGTATTCACTCTTTATCATACTTGAGTAAGTTGTGCTTTAGGAAGAGTGAATGTTGATTGATTATATTGTTTCTCTCTTTACTACACTTTTTACAGCTGTGACTTGCGTCATAAAAAAAGCGTCTCTTTTTCAAGAAGACGCTCGTTTTATAATTCTTTTCCTAGGATATCTAAATCGTATCTGCTGCCGTCCATTTCTGCGATGCGTGGCAGGTGGCCCCATGTCTCAAAGCCGTGCTTTTTAAATAGTCGAATGCTGGCTTCGTTGTGCCCGAAAATAAAGGCAAGTAACGTTCGAATGCCTAATGAGGGTGCTAAATCAATGGCTTCTTGCAAGAAAAGTGATCCTAAGCCTTTTCCTCGATAGTCTTGGTTTAAATAGATACTCATTTCAACGGTCCCGTTGTATGCAGGCCTTCCATAAAACGTTTCAAAGCTGAGCCAGCCGTATATATTTCCATCCTCATCTGTTTTCACATAGAGAGGCCTTTTCTTGGAATGATTCAAAAACCATTGCCGGCGGTCCTCGACAGAAACTGGTTCTGTATCAGCGGTCACTTCTCTTGAAGCAATGGTTGAATTGTAGATATCAACGATGGCTTTGAGGTCATCTTCTGTTGCTATACGGTTGAAAGTTTTCACAATTAAGTCCCCCATCTTTTTTTCATTTATCATACATATTATTGATGCGATTGCGCAAAATAAAAAGAAAAATGATTTCGTGTGTATATATTTTTTGAAAAGTGTTCAGAATGTTGCTGAGGTGATGAAAAATGAGAGAGGAAGAAAAGAAACGTACTTCCAAAATCACAAAAGTTCAGCAATTTTTCCGTAAGCGCTGGGTATTCCCTGCTATTTACTTGGTCAGCGCAGCGGTCGTGTTAACAGCCGTTCTTTGGTATCAAGCTGTATCAAAAGATGTGAAAGACCAACTATCTGATGGAAATCAAACAGGGCAAGAACAGCGCGATGATGCCGTTGAAGTTGGAAAGCCAATTGAAAATGTCGCAATGCCGGTCCAGAATTCTGATAATGTTTCTGTCGTGAAAAAGTTCTATGAAGCAGATGCTGACCAAAAAGAAAAAGAAGCAGCACTTGTAAACTATAATAACACCTATACCTTGAGCAAAGGTATTGATCTTGCAGATAAAGATGGCAAAGTGTTTGATGTCACAGCTGCTCTTAGTGGAACAGTGGTTCAAGCGAAAAAAGATCCAGTTCTTGGTCACGTTGTTGAAATTGAACATGAAGATGGATTATCGACTGTTTATCAATCGTTGTCACAAGTGAGTGTCAAAGAAGGCGATGAAGTCAAGCAGAATGATGTCATTGGTGCTTCTGGTAAAAATCTATATGGTGCTGAAAGCGGCAACCATGTGCATTTTGAAATTCGTATGGAAGGTTTAGCGCTTAATCCGCTTAGCTTCATTGACAAGCCTGTTTCTACAATTGAAAAAGCAGCGCAAGAAGTGACGGAACAAGCAAAAGAACCTGCTCAGCCAAAGACTGAGGAAAAAACGAAGGAACCTGCTGCTGAAGATAAAGCCAAAGAGCCAGCTGGAGAAAAATCTGAAGAAAAGTCTGATGAGAAGGGGAAATCCTCTGATCAAGAAAAGTCTTCTGATTCCTCTAAAGACAGCAGTCAGTCAGAAGAAACAAAACAATCTTAATGTCTTACAAGGTCCTCTGTGTATATGAATATGCAGAGGTTTTTTTCTGCTTAAAAAGATCCTCCGCCACTCGGCGGAGGATAAACTATAGGGCGGCAGGTCCTTCTTCACCTGTCCGAATGTTGATTGTATTCGCTACCTCATATATAAAAATTTTCCCATCCCCTGGTTCGCCTGTACGAAGTACCTTTTGAGCTGTTTCAACGACCTGTTCGACAGGTACTTTGCTTAGGACGATTTCGATCTTTAATCGTTCGTACACGTTGCTTTCTTTTTTGACGCCGCGATATAGCTCTGTATGTCCCTTTTGTAAGCCGCAGCCGTGTACATTTGAAAAGGTAATCGAGGTGACACCAATCTTTCCAAGCTCCACCTTTAATGTTTCAAAATTAGCTGGACGTGTGACAATCTCCACTTTATACATTTTGCTCATAGAGACACCCCTTTTTCTTTAATCTTGATAAGCTTTTTCACCGTGCATGGTTAAATCAAGACCCACTGATTCTTCTTCTTCGGTTGCACGAATTTTGAAGAAGACATTGACCACTTTGATGATCACGTATGTCACAACGGCAACAAAAGCGTACGTGGCAACAATCGCGACCACTTGCTTCCAAAGTAAGCTGGGATCTCCGTAAAATAAGCCATTGGCTCCACCGTCATTGACAGAAGTTGTGGCGAAAAGTCCTGTTGCAATTCCTCCCCAAGTACCGCCAATTCCGTGAAGGCCGAATGCATCTAGTGCGTCATCGTAGCCAAATTTGGCTTTGAGTGAAAAGACTCCCCAGAAACAGACGATCCCGCCAATGATTCCTATTATAATAGAAGCAAACGGTGTAACAAAGCCTGCGGCAGGTGTAATGGCGACAAGACCTGCGATGGCTCCAGAGATCGCGCCGAGCATGGTCGGTTTTTTGTTGATCATCCACTCTACTAACAGCCAGCCGATGATTCCTGCAGCAGCAGCTGTATTGGTGTTAATAAAGGCAAACATGGCCACGCTGTCTAATGTAAGAGCACTACCCACGTTAAAACCAAACCAGCCAAACCAGATGACAGCTCCGCCAAGAAGGGTGTAGATCAAGTTATGCGGAGAAGAGCTTGCCGCTTCTTTGCGCTTCCCGAGCACAATCGCCACGACAAGACCCGCAACACCGGATGAGATGTGAACCACGTTTCCGCCTGCGAAGTCAAGCGCACCCATCTCGCCAATCCAACCGCCGCCCCATACCCAGTGTGCGACTGGAGCATATACAAATGTGACCCAAAGGAGTGTAAATACAACGACTGCTGAGTAGCGAATCCTTTCAGCAAAGGCCCCTGAGATGATGGCTGTTGTTAAGACGGCAAAGGTCATTTGAAACATCATGAACAATGAATGTGGAATGGTCTCACTATAGGAACCAGGCTCAAAGCCTACGCCTTTCAGGCCCACCCAGTCTAATCCTCCGATCCATGCATTACCTGGTGCAAAAGCTAAGGAATAACCGAATACGATCCATACGATTGAAACGATCGCTAGTGACGTTAAGCTGTGCATGGTTGTGCTTAACACGTTTTTACTTCTTACGAGCCCTCCGTAGAATAAAGCTAAACCCGGTGTCATTAACCACACGAGTAGTGCGCAGAAGAACATAAATACTGTATCACCCATTTGCATGCTGCATTCCCCCGAATCATTCAGAATTATTGTTTTCTTAATTCTTCATTATAGAGAGAAAAGTCATATATAACATATACATGTAAGTTTATCTGACATGGTTTTTTGGTTAAGATCAATATAAATGGATGAAAAGTTCGTAAAAAATGAGCAAAAACGTAAGTTAAGCACTAAAAATGAAGGGCGTTTGACCTATAAAATGGAGCTGAGAAACAGTTTTGTACGTTCCTCCCTAGGAGAATCAAACAATTCCGAAGGGATGCCTTCTTCGACGATGCGGCCTTCGTGCATGTAGACGACACGATTGGCAACTTCTTTCGCAAAGCCCATTTCATGTGTGACGATGACCATGGTCATGCCTTCTTTTGCGAGGCTTTTCATCGTTTGCAGCACCTCGCCTACAAGCTCTGGATCAAGGGCAGACGTAGGTTCGTCAAATAACATGACATCAGGCTTCATGGCGAGGGATCTGGCTATGGCTACACGCTGTTTTTGGCCGCCTGATAGTTTAGAAGGATATACGTTGGCTTTATCCGCAAGCCCGACTTTTTCTAGCAAGGCGCTGGCTTCAGCGATGGCTTGCGCTTTCTTTGTTTTTTTCACCATAACAGGCGCTTCGATGACATTTTCAAGCACAGTTTTGTGCGGGAAAAGATTAAAATGCTGAAACACCATCCCTATTTTTTGTCTCATTTCGTTTAATTGATCGCGCTTTGGATGAACAGGACTGCCATCAATGATAATGTCTCCATCATTTTTTATTTCTAAAAAGTTCATACAGCGGAGCAAGGTGCTTTTTCCAGAACCGCTTGCGCCAATTAAGACGACCACATCATTTTCATAAACGGTGAGATTGATATCTTTTAAAACATGAAGCTCTCCAAAATATTTATTGAGTTTTTCAACACGAATGATTTCCTTTGATTCTGTCATGCTTCTCCTCCTATTGGTCACTGGCTGATAGTTTCTTTTCAAAGGTTTGGACAGCGAATGTTAACAGCAGAACAAGAACTAAGTAATAGACGGCTACAACAAGTAAATACGTCATATTATCAAAACTGTTGGAGCCTTGCGTGGTGGCGACATTAAATAGTTCATTGACACTGATAAAGGCGGCGAGTGATGAGTCTTTTAAGCCGATAATGAACTGGTTGCCAAGAGGGGGAAGAGCACGCCGCATCGCTTGAGGGAGAATGATGCGTCTCATTGTTAAAAAACGACCCATGCCAAGAGATCGTCCTGCCTCTTTTTGCCCCTGATCGATGGATTGGATGGCGCCTCTGAATATTTCGGCTATATAGGCGCCATTATGAAAGGCAAGCGCAATGGAAGCAGCCCAGAAGTCGGGTATATTCAATTCTGTGAGGCCAAAATATAGGATGAAAATTTGAACAATAAGTGGTGTTCCGCGTACTAGAAAGATATAAGCATTGGCGATATAACCGAAAACGGCTATGCGGGATATTTTCAATAAAGCAAAGAAAAGCCCGATGAACATACCGATGAAGATGCTGATCACCGTCAGCTGTAAGGTGATCAGCATTCCTTCTAAGAAAATACCTCTTGAATCAATCAGTGTCTGAAAAAAGTGTGATAGGGTAGGCAAAACAATCATCTCCATTTGAAGAAAGTGCGCCTATAATAAGGGCGCACAATCGTGGTTTTAATCTTGTTTGACCGTGATGTCTTCATCAAAGTACTTTTCGCTAATTTGTTTTAATGTTCCGTCTTTTTTTAGTGCGTCAATCGCATCGTTGATCTCTTTTATGAGCTGTTCATTTTCTTTTGATACAGCAATTGCCTGCTCACTTTGTCCGAGTCTTTCCTGCGCTGTGATGTTCAATTTTTTCTTCATCGCTTCTGCACCTGTGGCGAAATCTGTTACGACTGCATCGTGTTTTCCGTTGGCCAGTGCTTCTAAGGCGACGACATCACTATCATAATATTTTGGTTCTTGCCCGCTATGTTCCTTAGCAATATCAGCGTAGGACGATCCTTTGGATACAGCAATTTCTTTGTCTTTTAAGTCATCAGCATGCTGAATGTCTGATCCGGGTCTTGTGAAAATTTGCGGACCAGAGTAGTAATAGGGCTTAGAAAAAAGGACGTGTTTTTTTCGTTCCTCATTGATGGTATGACTTGCAACTGCCGCATCAAATTTACCTGCTTTCACGCCTTCGACGATGCCTGCGAATTTATATTTTTTCTGTATAGGTTCGAGACCTAGTTTGTCACTAATCGCATTGCCTACGTCGATATCAAAGCCGGACATCTGATTTCCATCCATGTAACTAAACGGATGAAATTCACCTGATGCTGCAAAAATAAATTTTCCATCCTCCAAAATTGGCGACCCTTTCGCTGTAGAATTACGTTTATCTCCGTTCCCATTTGTTTCATTTGAACCACACGAAGACAGAAGTAATACTGCAACCGAGAAAAGGGCTGGGACCCAAAACCGTCTTTTTTTAATAATAAGCTTCTCCTCCTTTTCAGCCGTTCTCCATATAAGGAGAAAGTAGGCTTTTCAATATGTGTAGCATCTTACCATTTGTTCCTCATATTCTCAATTTTATATGTGTTATTCCAACAATCGTCCTTTTTAGAATGTATGTCTTGCTTTTCTAAGAGAGAACTTGAATTGATTAGGGTAAAAAAGGGAAATGAATCTCATAATAACGAAAGGGTTGCAAAAAGGAGGTCAGTGTATGAACAAGTGGAGAGACAATCGAAAAGTTTTTTTAACCGCTATTGCCTTTGGAACGATGTTGAATCCGCTGAATTCATCAATGATTTCTTTGGCCTTGCATCAAATACAGCATGAATTCGGTTTGTCGTTTACGACCGTATCTTGGCTTATCTCTTCTTTTTATTTAGCCAGTGCAGTAACACAGCCAGTGAGCGGCCGGATTGGGGATCATGTGATGAGCCGGAGAACCTTATTTTTATTCGGTCTGGTTCTTGTCGCACTCTCAGCCATTTGCGCACCGTTTGCCCCAACGTTTGCGGTGCTGATTGTGATCCGTTTGTTACAGGCGATTGGAAGCAGTGCCATTTATCCTTCTGGGGTCGGACTCATTCGGGATCATATTCAAGAAAGACAGGCTTCGGCGTTAGCGGTATTATCCATTTTTGCTTCAGCGATGACGGCGCTTGGACCGACGCTTGGCGGATTTCTGATGACCATTGGCGGCTGGCCGGCTATCTTCCTAGTGAATCTGCCGTTTATTTTGATTAGTTTCTTTCTCGGTCTATTGTTGTTTCCGAAGGAGCAGAAGAAGAGAAAGCTGCGCATAGGCGAAACTGTGCGAACACTCGATTTGCCAGGGATGCTTCTTTTTACCGTCTGCATTGTTCTCCTGCTTTCATTTTTATTATCACTGGGTGATGGCATTCAATATGTTCAAGGCATTCTTTGTCTCCTGAGTGCAGGCGCTTTTATCTGGTGGGAGTATCAGGTGGATGAACCGTTTATTCAAATACGGATGTTCAGAGAAGAGCAGCGGCTGTCACTTGTGTATGTGCAATTTATCATTTTAAATATCTTTTTCTATTGTCTCTTTTTTGGTTTGCCGAGTTATTTTCAGGATGAGTTAGGCTGGCGTGTGGAGATGACGGGTCTTTTTATGCTGTGTATGTCAGGGGTGAGCATTATTGTGTCGCCGCTGACAGGAAAGTGGGTGGATCGCGGGGATGAACGCCATCCAGTTTTAGCGAGTGCAGTATTGATGCTGGCTGGAGCGTCTGCCATGACTTTCTTTTTTATTCCTGCGCCATTATGGGGAAAAGGATTGGTTCTAGCGCTGCTCGGGCTCAGTTATGGGATTGGGAATGTTGCGCTTCAAGCTGCGATGCTCAAGGCAAGTCCTCAGCAAATGATTGGCACGTCCTCTGGACTTTTTCAAACATGCCGCTACCTTGGTTCTATTCTGTCGTCTGCTGTGCTTGGTATGCTGTTTGGGGATGAAATTGCTGGTGCTCATTTTGCGCAATTAGGCTGGACGTTGATCATCATTTCTCTTATTGGCATTGGCGTCAGTCTTTATTTTTCAAGTATGATTAGAGGGAGACAGCCAATAAAAAAAGCGGCGCGATAAGTGAGAGAAGAATCTTCATCACGTTATCGCAAGGCCGCTTAAGAGTTGGACAGGTCTGAGCCCTGATCCTTTGTCTTCCTTCTGAAAATTTTCCCTACAATTGTCTCGTAAAATGTTACGATGCGATCAATAGGAGAGTCAAAGAACTTCCATAATTTATTCATGATAAAGACAACCACAATCGATACGACCAAGCTGCCTAAAACATCAAATGGATAATGATGACCGACCCAGATGCGGGAGAATCCTGTAAGTAATCCAAAGACGAGCAAGATATTGCCGAGCTTTTTATTACGAGATCGAATGGCTAGTGAAAGAGCCAATGCACCTGTTGTATGGTCACTTGGGAAGGAAGCGTCTGCTGAGTGCGGGATGAGTGTGTCGACTTTATGCGCCACAAACGGCCGCTCTTCATAATGAAACAATGTAATGGCAAAGTTGACGATAAGTGCTGCAATGCCTGTTACACCGGAAAAGAAGACATGCTTCTTAAATTTGTGATTCCCTAAAAACCAGCAAATCAATAAGACAAGGGCGTACACAAGAATGGCCTTTTTCGTAATAAAGATCATGGCCTGATCTAAAAACTCAGAATGGTGAGCCATCCCGTGTATGACTTTAAACAATTCGTAATTCAAAACATCACCTATACTTTCGCTTAATGCTAACTATTTTTCAACAAAGCCTTTATGCTCTATTTGGAATATCCTATATTTTAGCATGTTTCCGGCGAAGTTTAAAATAGTACCCTTTTATTCTGAAAGGGAGATCTTTTGTGCTTTTGCTTCCTGGGGTTTTCGTTCGCTCCAATAAAAAACGCCCATACTCAGTAAGACCACAATACCCGCAATGAGGTACACATTTGAAAAGTCTGTGAAGCTGACAAGGAGTCCAAAGACAAATGAGCCGGCAGCAATACCTGTATCATACAGGGTGAAGAAAGTAGCCGTCGCATATCCCGTACGATGAGCTGGTGAGTGCTGAATCGCAAGTGTTTGTAAACATGGCACGAGCGATCCGTAGCCAAGTCCAATCACAGCGCCTGATAGAAGAAGCATTGTAGCGGAATGTGTCGCTGTCAGCATCCATAAACCAATGGCAAAAAGGGCAATCGAAGGATAGATCACAACGTGAGCTCCAACCCGGTCAAAAAGTCTGCCTGTAAATGGACGTGATCCAAGCATTGCAGCCGCAAATACAATAAAGAAATAACTGCTTGCACCCATCAAATGAAGTGAATTGGCATAAACTGAAATAAATGAAATAATCGGCGAATAACAGAAGGAAATAATAATGCCGACGGCCGCTGTTTTTAATGCGCCTTTTTCAAACAGATGCGAAAACGTGAATCGGAAGACAATGCTTCCACCGTTTTCAGGCTCTGGCTGTCTAATCAGCATCGTAAAAGCAGCTCCGATCGTCACGATAATGGAAAAGAGAAGAAATAAGGAATGAAATCCTATTTTTCCTACTTGATTCAGTGCGATAAACGGACCGATGACGACAGCGAGGTTCATAGACATCACAAAGTATCCGAGTCCTTCCCCGCGTTTATGTTTCGGGATCATATCAGCCGCAATGGCACTGGCAACTGTCGTCAAAATACTAAAAAAGATCCCTTGTACGAAACGCAGCACAAGGAGCGTTTGGAATTGATCAATCGGAATATATAAATAAGTGAGTAAGGCAAAGGCTGTAGAAGAGAAAATCGCCATCCGTTTTTTGCCGAATTTCTCAATAATGGCGCCAGAAAACGGTCTTGTCACAATAGCAGATAATAAGAAGACCGTCACAAGGAGACCTCCCTGTGATTCTGTTCCATTTAGTTCATCCATTGTGTAAATGGGCAGTAATGTCAAAAGGGCATAAAAAGAGGTGAACGTAAATAAATTCACCAGGACAATCATGATAAAATCTTTTGTCCATATGCGTTCGTTCATGATGTATGTCACTTCCTATTCAGTTGATAATTTGTGTAAAAGTGTATGGAGGAGTTGTTTTTCTTCGTAGGTAAAATCTGAAAGACATTCTTCTTCAAATTGTTCCATCGTGCGTTTGATTTCTTCAAATCGGGCTTTTGCATCATCTGTCATCACGATCAGATTCTCACGTTTGTCTTTGCCTTGTACACGTTTCACCCAGCCGTTTGCTTCTAAGCGGGTGACGGTTCTGGTGATGGTCGGTGCTTCGACGTTCAAATATGTCCAGATGTCTTTTTGGGTTTTTGGGCCGAATGTATCCAAACAAAAAAGCACAGTCCACTGGGACATGTACAAGTCATAAGCAGCAAGCGCTTCGTTCGCCTTTTTAGACAGCAGCCGTGCGCCTTGATGTATTTGATGTAAACACTCTCTATTTAACGTATCCATATGCTCACCTTTTTTAAATATTTAGCTAGGTAAATAAATTCACTTTTTCTATTTTACGTGCTGAACCCTTTCTTGTAAAGTAGAAATTTTCGCGCCCCGAAATGATTTTTTGTTTTGCCTTTTCTGATAAATCCCTTGTCCCATCTTCATTTTTAGCATATTCCCTATTCAATGCTAATACACTGTTACAAACCTGACAAAGAGAGTGTTTGAGGTGAGGGATCGTGTTTGGCATTTACTACCTAATGGATGAGAAATTACGACGAACAAGCGCCGCTGAAAATGGATAATCTTCATACGGATCTCATTTCACACTTCTCACATCCATTTTAGGGAGGTCGAGTGGTGTGCACGATTACATCAAAGAGCGAACAATCAAGATAGGAAAGTATATCGTGGAGACAAAGAAAACCGTTCGTGTTATTGCGAAAGAATTTGGAGTCTCTAAAAGTACTGTACACAAGGATCTAACAGAAAGACTGCCAGAAATTAATCCAGATCTGGCTAATGAAGTAAAGGAGATACTGGATTATCATAAATCAATCCGCCACTTGCGAGGGGGAGAAGCCACCAAGTTAAAGTATAAAAAAGAAGAAATTTTAGAAGGCGAGCCTGTGAAACAGTAAGCTTAGTTCTTTGTTCATAAACATGATATATATATCTTCCTCATATCGGTAGTTTCTAACCACAAATTTTGTAAAGACTTTTGTAAAGAAATATCTTTTTTTCTGCAAATTATGATAGAATATATAATTAGGGCAGAATGTGGTATTTGCTATGGAAACAGATTTTCAAGGAGGATATATATAGATGTTTGCTAGGGATATTGGAATTGATCTTGGTACTGCAAATGTACTGATTCATGTCAAAGGAAAAGGAATTGTGTTAAATGAACCATCTGTGGTAGCTCTTGACAAAAACAGCGGGAAAGTTTTGGCTGTTGGAGAAGAGGCTAGACGTATGGTTGGACGTACGCCTGGGAATATTGTTGCGATTCGTCCATTAAAAGACGGCGTAATCGCTGATTTTGAAGTAACTGAAGCGATGCTCAAGCATTTTATTAACAAATTAAATGTGAAAGGGCTGTTCTCTAAGCCGCGTATGCTCATCTGCTGCCCGACAAATATTACATCTGTTGAGCAGAAGGCGATCAAAGAAGCTGCTGAAAAAAGTGGTGGTAAGCATGTATTTCTTGAAGAAGAGCCAAAAGTAGCAGCGATTGGTGCTGGTATGGATATTTTTCAGCCAAGTGGAAACATGGTCGTAGATATTGGAGGCGGAACGACAGATATCGCTGTCATCTCAATGGGTGACATTGTAACCGCCTCTTCTATTAAAATGGCTGGAGACAAATTTGATCTGGAAATTCTAAACTACATTAAAAAAGAGTACAAGCTGTTGATCGGTGAGCGCACGGCTGAGGATATTAAGATCCAAGTTGCAACGGTATTCCCAGACGCACGTCACGAAGAGATTTCGATTCGTGGACGAGACATGGTGACAGGATTACCAAGAACGATTACCGTCACAAGCAAAGAAGTAGAAGAAGCATTGCGTGAATCTGTATCTGCGATTGTTCAGGCTGCGAAACAAGTTCTTGAAAGAACACCGCCTGAATTATCAGCTGATATTATCGATCGCGGCGTCATCATTACAGGTGGCGGAGCTCTTCTAAACGGGCTTGATCAATTGCTTGCAGAAGAGCTGAAAGTACCAGTTTTCGTTGCTGAAAATCCAATGGACTGTGTAGCAGTTGGTACGGGCGTGATGCTTGATAATATGGACAAGCTGCCGAAGCGTAAACTCAGCTAATGATTTCCCTCATTCTTTTTAGAAAGAATGGGGGATTTTTATTAAAGAACCCTGCTAATCAGCCGATATATTTCATAGAAGATTGTGTTTAGGTCGTGTGAAAGAATTTGAATGAGGTGAGCACGTGTTAAAAGGACTATACACCGCAACATCTGCCATGATCGCTCAAGAGCGGCGGACAGAAATGCTTTCAAATAATATCGCAAATGCGAATACCCCAGGCTATAAAGCGGATGAAGGGGCAATGCGTGCATTTCCAGAAATGCTGCTGAGCCGAATGGAATCAGGACGTTTCCAAACATCTTCAGGCAAAGGCTTTAGTGTTCCACTGCAATCGCCGATTGGTGGAATCAATACTGGGACATATATGCAGGAATTAATCCCTCAATTTACACAGGGAACTTTAAAAACAACAGATCAAACAACAGATGTAGCACTAGTTGAAAATAATGTGCCGATCAATCCGGAGACCAATCAGAAATCAGCGCTATTTTATGCGGTCAACACACCAGAAGGCGTTCGTTATACGAAAAGTAGCTCCATTACATTGAACGCACAAAATCAGCTGACGATTAATGGACGCGCCCTTCTTTCCGTGACAGGTCAGCCGATTACGGTTCAGAGTGAGAATTTCAAAGTGAATGCAGATGGTACTGTGTCTGAAAATGGCCAAAATCTTGGTCAAATCGATGTACGTGTTGCGATGGATACAAGAAACCTAGCGCGTGAAGGAAATGATTTATACCGTACAGCTGATAACCAGCCACTGCCAAGTGCAGTCAATAACGGTCAAATGTCCTATACGTTAAGCCAAGGCGTATCGGAGCTGTCGAACGTGGATGTGACGAAATCATATACAGATATGACAACGGCCTACCGAGCATTTGAAACAAATCAAAAAGTGGTTCAGGCGTATGATAAAAGCTTAGAAAAAGCAGTGAATGAAATTGGCAGAGTGTACTAATCAAGAAATGAAAAAGAAAGGAGGATAATTATGCTTAGAACGATGATAAACGCAGCTGTATCAATGAATGAAGTGCAAAAGCAGCTTGACATCATCAGCAACAACATCGCGAACAGTGAAACAACAGGGTACCGTGCGAAAAATACCCGTTTCTCAGAGCTGATCAGACAGCAGTTTAATCAGGTAGATGAAAAAAATGAGCAGGTGGCAAACAGTCGTCTGACACCTGCTGGGTTAAGGCTTGGAACGGGGACAATGGTCAATGCGTCCATTAACTCGCTGCAAGGCTCGATTAAAGAAACAGGACGTGATCTTGATGTTGCCTTCGGAGCGCCGTCGCAGTATTTGCAGGTCAACGCCGGCGGTAATATCCGTTATACAAGAGATGGCTCACTCTACTTGCAGCCGGGCAATAACCGTAACCAAGTGCAGCTTGTCACGAGCGAAGGCTATCCGATTCTTGATGAAAACGGGAATGCAATCGTCTTAAATGCGAATTTCCGTGATATTTCAATCGATAAAAATGGACGGCTTACGGCGATTTCAAGAGATAATCAACCGAATCAGCAAGTGAATCTAGGCGTTGTACAAGTCAATAATTCGTCAGCACTTGTCTCTGAAGGAGATAATTTGTTCTCGGTCGACGGAACCTATCAAGGCGCATTAACTGCACTAAATGGAGCAAACCGAGAGGCGATTCAGCTTCAGCAAGGTGCACTGGAAACGTCAAATGTGGACATGTCGAAAGAATTAACAGACCTCATGACAACACAGCGTTCCTATCAGATGAATTCAAGAACGATTACGATGGGCGATCAAATGCTGGGATTAATTAATACAATTCGATAATCAGCAGGCTGGTATCAGCCTCTCATGATAAAAAAGGCGGCTCGCTCAAAGTCGCCCTTTTTTTTATAAAAATCTGAGACATCAGCAAGCAGATCCTCAAGATCAATCCAGGCTTCTTTTCGTTCAAGACATGTGACGAGAGTGGCGATCTGCTCATCTGCCTTTGGCGTTTGGCTGTAGAGAAGAGATAAGATTTGAAACTTCATTCTTAATATATCAAACTGGGAAGCAACGGCTTCTTTCAGTCCTTTTTGAATATATTTCATCCCTTCATCGGTTAAATTTTCTTTAAAACAGGAACGCACAGTTTCGTATAGGCACGATACATAGGAGTGTGCTGACTTTCGGTATGCTGGAAGACGAAGCGCTTTTTTGAAGTATTCCAGCGCTTCCTTATGACGGTTTTGTCTTGACTGAATAAAGCCAGCATCATAATAAACGATACCGAGCAGCTCTTGATCATCAATTTTTTTCACATAATCAATAATTTCAATGAAAATATCTTCCGCTTCCTTATATTTTTTTTGGTCGCTATAGTTAAGAGCGAGCACAATTTTACACCGATAGATGCTATGGATATCTCCGTGCTTTGCAAAAATATCCATGGCTTTTTGAATATGACGAATCGATAACAACGAGTAACGGTTGTTATAATAAACACCGCTTGTACGGAAATGGAACTCTGCTTCCTCCAGCTCATCGTTAAGTAATGGCAGTCGTTCCTCTGCCTGTTCGAGATAATGAATCGCATCATTTTGATCACTTTTTAAAGATTCATATAATCCGAGAAAGAAATAAAAATAATATTGCAGTTCTTCGTTCATATCATCTTTGTGGGGCAGCAGTTCATGTTTGAGTTTTTCTAAGTCCTCTGTCTGATTCATCCAGAGCTGATGACGGAAAAGCATCAGCTGATAATGGAAATAGAGTTCCTGTTTTTTTGATAATTTGCGTTTATATTTTAGCAGTGTTTTTTTGATTTCTTCAGCCTTCGAAAAATGTCGATGCTTTAGCATTGTATACCAGGAATGGAGAAGTTTTTTTATGGATTTATCGCTCATAAAATTCATTTTTACCCTCTTATTCAATCAATGATGTAATATATATTACCATATTTGTGAAAAAACAATGAGTGTAGTGTGGATTATATTTGATGACAATTGGTAATGATAGATTCTATTTTTTACCATAAAGTGGAGTGGACGTTGAAAAATACCAGCAAACATAATATACTTCTATAGGAATCAAATCAAGATCATCGATATAGAAAAAAGGAGAGATCAAGATATGCTTGATGCTCAGCAAATTCAAGACATTATTCCACACCGTTACCCATTCTTATTGGTCGACCGTATTTTAGAGGTTGATGGTGACAAAAGAGCGGTTGGAATCAAAAATGTAACAGTAAATGAAGAATTTTTTAACGGTCATTTCCCAGGATATCCAGTCATGCCGGGTGTGCTTATCGTAGAAGCGCTTGCTCAGGTTTTTGGGGTCATCATTTTAGGTAAAGAAGAGAACCAAGGGAGAATTGGTTTGTTTGCAGGAATTGACGGCTGCCGTTTCAAAAGACAGGTCAAGCCTGGCGATCAGCTTCGTTTAGAGGTTGAAGTGACGCGTCTTCGCGGTCCAGTTGCCAAAGGAAAAGCAGTAGCCACAGTAGATGGCGAAGTGGCATGTGAAGCAGAACTCACATTTTCTATCGGTCCTAAAGTATCATGATTTGCCTGGCGGTTCATCAAGGATGAATCGCTTTTTATATGGAAACAACCAGTCTGAACGGATAAGGACTTGCATTTTTGACAAAAAAACGTCATATTAGACAAAAAAAGATGAAGGTGATAAAGGATGCTGAAAGAATTTAGAGAGTTTGCTGTCAAGGGCAATGTCATTGACTTGGCTGTAGGTGTCATCATTGGGGGAGCATTTGGCAAAATTGTCACTTCTCTTGTGAATGATTTAATTATGCCGCTTGTCGGTATTATTATTGGAGGGCATGATTTTAGCGGTTTATCCATTAAAATCGGAGCTGCTCAAATTTTATATGGGAACTTTATTCAAACAGTGGTTGATTTCTTAATTATCTCGTTTTCCATTTTTATCTTTATTCGTTATTTGAATAAGTTAAAACGGAAAAAGGTTGAGGAAGAAGAGGTTGTGGAAACGCCGGATCAAACGGAAGTTTTGCTAACTGAAATCAGAGATTTATTGAAAAATCAAAGCCAGTCTAAAGATGTGCAATAGAAAAAGAGCGGCTGATCCCGCTCTTTTTTATGTGTTTTGTTTAAAAGCATCCAGTAGTTTTTCTCCTGACAACCCCTCTTTGACGAGGTCTTTTAATACTTCTTCAGTTTCTGTTCTGTAACGATTTGTAATCATTTTACCATCGAGTAACACAGAAATGTTTTCTTCTAAGGCAACGATGTTTTTGACTTGGACAGATAGATGAACAGGGCGGTTGTTTTCTTTAGTGATCGTTACAAGAATCTTCACTTCTGTGTGCTGCTGAAAGAGTACCTCAAACACCTGTCTATGTTTCTTTGGAATGAGTGCCTCGATCATCCAGTGATTTTCACCGTCTTCTTTATTAATGATTAAACCGTCACGAAGGGGAATACTGGACATTTTATCTTGCTGTGGATCAAGTTCAATTTTTAAATCAATCAGCCTAAAGGTTTTCATATTTATCACCTCACAAGCGTTCGTTATTCGTAAGTATTATTATAGCATACAACATCTGTATAAATGAAACCGCTGCCTGCTTAGAACTAGCTGCACATGAGTGAAAGGAGATGTTTTATGGAGTCCTATCAATTAAGAAACATTCATATTGGCGACGACAAGGCAAAGAGTGATATACGTGTTTATTCGTGGGGAGACATTCTTTCATTTTGTGATGTGTATATGGAAGAAGGAGAGTCACTCACGTTTCAATATGTCACCGAGGATCAAATGGACTGTTTTGAGTTTCAGCTGTCGGTTCATGATGGCCGGCTTTGTTTTTATTGGTTTGCGTGGGACGGATCTGATTATATTCACATGCCTTCTAGTAATTGGATTCATTCAGATATTTTTTATCAATTTATGAAAAATAAGTATTTCATCAAACAAAACAAGATGATGTTTTATACGCAAGCGGTAAAAAACAGAAATGAATGAGGATATAGAGAATTTGAAGGCCTATTTTGCTATTTTCCTGTTTTGTCACATACGGCCTTTCTCCGTAGACTAGGGGTAGCTGAAAGGAAAGGAGGCAAGTCACGAATCAAAAGGTAACGTCTATCATCTGACAGCCCCCCTCTAGCTAAAGCTGATAGATGCTGCCTTGTTCATATGAACACTGCGTAATATAGAACCAATGCTTCTTTGTATAGGTCATGTGTCCCCTTGTGAATCCCCTTTGTGTGTATCCGGTCATATTTGCGTGGCCGGATACCCTTTTATTCACTGTTTAACCGATCAGCTCTTGCAAATAGTGGATACTCATTTCATAATGATGATGGATTTTGTTAACGGTATGTCGGTTGAAAATAAAGACATAAAGGAGAGAACGATGACAAACATTCAATTAATCGCAACGGATTTAGATGGAACTTTATTGAACAGTGAACACAAAGTGAGTCAGGAAAACGAGCAGGCATTAAAGGAAGCAGCTGCGAATGGAATTCAGGTTGTCGTGTCAACAGGGAGAGCGTATTTTGATGTAAGGTCTATTTTTGACCAGCTTGGTATGAATACATGGGTGATTAGTGCCAATGGAGCTGTAATTCATGATCCAACTGGACAAGTGTACCATTCAGCTGCTTTACAAGAAGAAAAGGCTAAACACATACTGTCATGGCTTGAAGAACGTGATTATTATTATGAAGTCTTTACAAACGAAGCCATTTTCACGCCAAATCGCGGCAGAGAGCTTCTTGCGATTGAAATGGACCGTTTAAAAAGTGCCAATCCAGAAACGGATCAAAATGTCTTAAAACAAGCGGCAGAAGTTCAATACAGCCAGTCGGGTTTTTCTTATATTGATACATATAAAGAATTGTTTCGTGAGGATCGAAAGCTTTCATTTTACAATATCTTAGGTTTTTCTTTTTTTCAAGACAGATTGAAAGCCGGATGGGATATG
The DNA here is from genome assembly GCF_019266135.1 of Bacillus sp. F2HM. Lineage (NCBI taxonomy): Bacteria > Bacillati > Bacillota > Bacilli > Caryophanales > Bacillaceae > Bacillus > Bacillus sp. F2HM. The sequence goes on along the minus strand of NZ_LRMO01000001.1, from coordinate 65,188 downwards.
TTTGGTGATGATTCAGATGTAACATTGGTCAGTTCGGCTGATCATAACTTTGAAATTGGTTCAAAATACGCGTCTAAAGGGCAGGCTTTAACAAGGCTGGCAGAAAGACTAGGTATTCCTTTAAGCCGGGCAGCGGCTGTAGGAGACAGTTTAAATGATGAATCAATGCTTCGAGCTGCTGGTGTTGGGGTTGCGATGGGGAATGCGAGACAGGATATAAAAGAAATCGCTGATCACGTGACGTTATCAAATGATGAACACGGTGTCGCGCATATGATCCGGCACCTTTTGAAATAGATGAATCAGATGTCGTGGTATAAATCACATAGGATGAAGCGCATTCTACAAAAGAGGAATTCAGAACCACTTCTATTTACACATGATGTGGAACATCATATAATTTAATTATGAATATAACCCGCTTGTAAGGAAAATAAGGAGAGTAAACGAATGGCGCTGGAATCTTATAAGTCCGAAAATCTGCATTTAATCAAGGAAGCCTTGGACTATACTCAGGTTGGCCTGACGGTGACGGACCCGTCTTTACCTGATAATCCTTTAATATATGTGAACAAGGGCTTTTTAGATATGACAGGCTATCAAGAAACTGAAGTATTGGGGAGGAATTGTCGTTTCCTTCAGGGAGATGAAACTGAACAAATCGCTCTCAAGCAAATTAGAACAGCCATTGAGAACAAAGAGGCTGTTACTGTTCAGCTGAAAAATTATAAAAAATCTGGACAAATGTTTTGGAACGAGTTAAGTGTCGCTCCTCTTTGGATTGACGAAAAGGAAGGAAAACGTCTTTATTTTGTTGGTCTGCAAAAGGATGTCACGAAAGAGAAGGAACAGCAGGAGCTTCTTGAGCAATCAATTGATGAAGTGCTGAATATTTCTGTTCCAATCGTTCCGGTGAAAGATGGTATCTCTGTGTTACCGATCATTGGTACGTTAACAGCGCCAAGATTTGATAAGATCATTTCAACGGTCTCCACCTATATCTCTCAATCCAAGGATGATTATTTTATTGTCGATCTGTCTGGGTTATTAGAAGTGGATTCATTTGTGGCAGATGCGATCTTTAAGCTGAACGATTTGATTTTAATGACGGGTACTGAACTCATTGTGACAGGAATTAAACCGAATCTTGCAATGAAGATGGGAGAAATGAGAGAGGACTTCCGTGAATTAAATACGTATATGAATGTGAAATCTGCATTGAAAAAACTGAACATTTAGCTTACGTTTATATCAAATAAAAAAGAGGACTTTTCATGAAGCTTGAGAAAAGTCCTCTTTTTGCTGTGATTAAGATGATTGAGCGGCGGCACTTAAGGTAAATAAGTCTTCTAGTTCGTTTGTCGATAGCTCTGTAATCCAGCTTTCGCTTTGGATAATTTGATCATTTAATGTTTGTTTTGTTTCGAGCATTTGATCGATTTTTTCCTCGATTGTGCCCGTTGTGATCATCTTATGGACGTGAACAAATCGTTTTTGTCCAATCCGATAAGCTCGGTCTGTCGCTTGGTTTTCCACAGCAGGATTCCACCATCTATCGTAGTGAATGACATGGTTTGCGGCGGTTAGGTTGAGTCCTGTACCTCCTGCTTTTAAAGAGAGAATTAAGATGTTGAATTCTTTCTTCTGGAAGCGGTCCACCATTTTGTCCCGCTCCTGTTTTGAGAGACTGCCATTTAAAAATTGGACTGGTTCTCCAAACATCTTTTCTGCCAGCTGCTTGATCATGTTACCCATTTCAATATACTGCGTAAAGATGAGGCAGCTTTCTCCTTGCTCATGTATCGCTTTTAACAACTCTGCGAGTTTATCCATTTTTAACGAACGTTTCAGCAGTTTCACATCTGTTCCACTCTCTTTTAAATAGAGCGCAGGGTGATCGCAAATTTGTTTGAGTCTGCCAAGCATACTTAAAATAATGGCTTTTCGCTGCATCCCTGTTAATGATGCCATATGTTCAAAGGTATCCTTCACGAGCTGTTCATATAAAGACGCCTGCTCAGCAGATAGCGGTATGAATTCTTTTTCTTCGAGTTTCTCAGGCAAGTTCAGGGCAACCTCTTCATCTTGTTTTGTTCGTCTTAATAAAAATGGTTTGATCAGCTGCTGCAGCTGTTCAATTCTTTTTTCTTCACGGTCTTTTTCAATCGGAAGGACGAACTTTTTATGGAAGCTGGTCAGGCTACCGAGGTATCCTTTGTTGACGAAGTCGAATATGGACCAAAGCTCTGTCAAACGGTTTTCCATTGGTGTCCCGCTGAGGGCTATGTGATGCTGTCCTTTGAGCTGTCTAATCGCTCTCGATTGTTTCGTATGGGCGTTCTTGATGTTTTGGGCTTCGTCTAAGCAAATGGTATTCCACTTTGCTGCCGTTAATTCATCACGATCAGAATGTGAGAGTCCATAAGACGTCAGAACAATATCTGTTGACTCGTATGCTTTTGTGAAGTCCTCTCCCTGTGGACGCGATGGGCCATAATGCAGGGCAACCTTCAAATGTGGTGCGAACGTTTCGAGCTCTCGCTGCCAGTTTCCTAAAACAGAAGTCGGCGCAATGATGAGAGATGGAGCGGCATTTTGCTCCTGCTCCTTCAAATACGTGAAATACGCGATCATTTGAATCGTTTTTCCAAGTCCCATATCATCTGCTAAACAAGCCCCAAATCCATGAGATCTTAAAAATAACAGCCAATTCACGCCATGCTGCTGATACGGACGCAGTGTGCCTTTGAAGGAATCACTCATTTCGTAAGAAGGCAGCTCGTGCGAATCATTTAATTGGTGGACAAGCCCTCTTAATTGCGATGAAAGTTCAAATTGAATATGGGCAAATGCTGAACTGTCTAGTAGTTCTGGAATCGATTCAGAGGAAGCTTCTTGATCTGCCAGTTCGCGTGATAAAATATCAGACATGTGAAGTCCTTCATTTTCGGCACGCTCCATCCACTTTTTCATTTGCTGGATGAAGGTCGGGTCTATTTTGATCCATTGTCCTCGAATGTTGACAAGACGTCGTTTGCTTTGGACAAGTTCGTTGAACTCATCTTCTGTCAGCTCAATGCCGTTTGTAGCAAAGCGCCAATTAAAGTCCATTAATGCGTCCATTCCGACATGCGATTCGCCTCGCGGTGTAGAAGAAATCCTTGCTTTTAACATCATCGTGCTGTCTTTGACAATTTGCCACCACGATGGGAGCAGAATCTCAATGCCCATATTGACAAGTGTTTCACTTGCTTCAGATAGGAAGAGCCACGCTTCTTCTTCTGACATAAGTGTGGTGCCAGATGTGAAAGAAAGCCAAGGGACGATTTGACTGAATCGTTCCAGCTCTCTTGAAATTTTATCTTGATACGGATGCCAAGACCTTTTCAATGAACGAATGCCTTCAAAAAAGTGAAGGTCGCTGTTTTTCTTATCACGCAAAAATAATTCGATTTTCCAATCATCTCCGTCAAAATCTGGCTCGTTTAAGCGCAAGCCGACAGTGAACGGCGTTTCGTCATCAATCCAGCCAATCGTCTCCAGGAAATCCTGCTCATCTAGAAAATGTCCTTGGAAGGATGAGAGCGCAGGCGATTGTGCGGTCATGCGGTTCCATTTGTGCTGCAAGGCATCATCATATTGAATGTAATCCTGTACAGCAAAGGAGAACCAATCAGCCGTATAACCATCTAATAGGCCTTCTTTGTCTTTAAACCGAAGTTCGCCTTTTGTCCACGCCTCATAATCGGGAACGAAATCTTCGTCCTCGATGAATTCGTAAATGGTGGAGGCTGTTTTCATCAGTGGTTCCGTTTCATCCGTTAATGTCACATGACTAAACGTATTAAATGAATTTTTTCCCAGCAACTCAACGGTCATCCAAGGGCTTAACAGAAAGGCAGGTGTGCCAATAAAGCTGACATCTTCTAAGAATGTTCCGTAGAAAGAAGATTCGTGCCATTGGAAAAGCTGCCTCTTCATTTCATTAAGCGGAACAGGGTGTCCGTCCTCTGCTTGCGCTGAAATGGTGAAAGAGAAATCTTCTGTTTGTTCTGCATGAATGACAATTTGTTTATGGCGTGTCATCAATCAATTTTCCTTTCTTCATTTCCTCTTGGAACGCACGCAGCCGTTTTGTTGAATCTTGCAGCTGCTTTACATACCTTTCCCAGATCGCGGTTTTTTTCGTTTTATGATAAAGCGTGCGCAGTTTCTTCAGCATTTTCACAGACTCTCGATAAGCACTTCGATTCTTTTGATCGAGAAGCAATGAGATTTCGCGGTGGTACGATGGAATGAGGGCTTCCGGCTCCTCTTTTGCAATCTGCTTGATCAAATCCTTCTCCAGTTCACTAATGGAGAAACCAACAAGGCTGTGAATCTCAATCCATTCCGCATAACGCTGCTGTGCATACAAGAGCTGACTGTATTCTGTAAACGCATAGGGCATACAGATTTGTAGGTAGCGTTCATATAAATGATGATCCTTCGTCTGCTTAAAGTATGCATCTAAATAAAAGAAGAAATCACTGACGGCTCCCCGCAGTTCTCTATAGGAAAGGTCGAGCTGGCAATATTCCTCTAATATATAGGTGATTTCATGATACCAGAGCTTGAGCCGCTTCCAGTCCTTTCGGTTTGTGAGATCCTTTAGCCAATTGAGCACATTTGGCAGCATATCCGCATTGAGCAGCTGTAATTGCTGAAAGAGGCTTTCGTCTTCTTTCAGTAAATAATCCATGTGCATCAGGCCGATGGTACGTTCAACCGTTTGTTCTTTCTTCTGGGCGTTCTTTAGTAATTCTGTTTCTTTTTTGACCCATTTCCCTCTATTTAATATGGTGCCCCAAATCTCCATAAAGACCGCTACTCGTTCATGCTGGAAAGGTCCACTGATTTGAAGAAGTGTGCGAACGGCAGTTGGTGTGTTTTCAAGAAACGGATCGAGGGAAAAGGAAAGGGCGTATGTCTTCAAATGATCCACTGAATCAAAAATGGTGTTCATGAGCTGTTCTACATAGGGATTCATGGAATAAAAGTCTTTTTCGGCATCAAGTCGGCCGAGGTCGACGAGTTCATGAAGCCTAAGCCATACATCAATAGACGTATGAATCGCATACAAGCTCTTGAATTCAGGTGAAGCAGGTGCGTGTTTTTTTAGGATCGATAAATAGCCGTAATATAAATGCTGTGGCGTTTGCTGGTGCTTCGGTGTCCGTTTAAGCCAGAGGTTAAATTCCTCTTGGAAAAAAGTCAGCCAGCTTTGGAGTGATTGTTCGTCTGGGCGCTTCACTTGGAAGTGCTGGCGAATCAGTTCTTTGCTGCGCTGTAATTCATCTTTTTCTGACCAATTTTCTGTAAATCCGGTCACACTCTCTACTTGAGCGTATAGCGAAAAGAAGACAGCAAGAATGTGTTTACAAAGTCCATCTGCTGGACATGAGCAGCTGCTTCTCACAGGAAACAGCACATGAAGGTGGACCTTTGCTGCCACGACGTCATGTACATAAGCTGACCATTCGGTATCAGACTCTTGCTTGAGCCGATATACGCTGTCCTGTCTATAAGTAATCAATGCTTTTTTGATGAGTTGTTTGTTTTCATCTGTTGCAGGAAGAAGTTCTTTGATCTGTTCGGCTGTTTGTTTGATTTCTTCTTCGTTGATGTTGTGCTGAAGCATTTGATCCGCTCCTAACCAAGTAAAAGATTCCAATTCTTTTATTATAGCTCAATGGGGATTTATAAAAAAGTTTTTCATGAAAATGGTCATAAATTTCAAAAGCTGTCGAATGATGTAATAGAGTATTGCATAAACCAACCTTACAGCATATAATAATGAAATTAGTGGAATCGAAAGGATACAGACATGGATAATAAGGGTTTAAATCAAGAAGAATTTTTAAAGATTTTGATGTACGCTCATGATATTGGTGAAAATTCAAATGATGTCACAACAAAAGAAATGCTTGAAAATCTGATTGCTCATATTCGAAATGGTCTTGTTTCATAAAAGTGACCCCCTGCTAGTGATGGCAGGGGGTTTTTGTATGCTTTTAAGAATGGAATGAACGCTCCCGGCATACGATGTCATTACAAGCATAAGGAGTATGGGGAGCTGATGGTGTCATGAATATTGCGATTGCAGGCTGTGGGTATGTGGGGCTTGTGACAGGTGTGTGTTTAGCGGAGGCAGGACATGATGTGGCGTGTATTGATATTGACCGCCGAAAGGTCATGCAGCTGAAACAGGGAACTCCCCCAATGTATGAGCCAGGGTTAAAAGAGCTATTGAAACGCAATCTTGAGCAGGGACGAATTCATTTTCACATAAATGGAGCGGAAGTCTACCCGCGGGCAGATGTGTTAATGATTGCAGTCGGCACCCCGCAGCAGGCAGATGGCCAAGCTGATTTACAGTATGTGTTTCAGGCTGCAAAAGAGATGGGCTTAAAAGCAAAGTCAGGGGCGATTCTTGTGGTGAAAAGTACGGTGCCTGTCGGAACGGGAGATCAAATCGATCAGTTGATCCATCAAGAATTAGGACGGAAGGAGCCACTAGCGATTGCATCTAACCCAGAATTTTTACGGGAAGGCTCTGCCATTTCAGATACATTGAGGGCGGATCGGCTTGTGATTGGAGCTGAAACAAAAGCCGTATTAGATCAGCTGGAGGACATGTATGCTGATTTCCACCTTCCAATGGTCAAAACAGACCGTAAAAGTGCTGAAATGATCAAGTATGCATCAAATGCATTTCTGGCGACAAAAATCAGCTTTATGAATGAGATTGCCTCCATTTGTGAAAAAACAGGGGCTGATGTTGAATGGGTGGCGCAGGGAATGGGGCTTGATCAGCGGATTGGTTCTTCCTTTCTCAGAGCGGGCATTGGCTACGGAGGCTCTTGTTTTCCAAAGGATACAAATGCACTTGTCCAAATTGCAGGGCATGTGTCCCATGATTTTGAACTGTTAAAGGCTGTGATTAAAGTAAATAATGAGCAGCGGGCAGGTTTTATCCGAAATATTCAGGAGCGGCTGGGGGCAGCTCTTGAAGGGAAGCGAATTGCGCTTCTTGGTCTGTCCTTTAAACCGAATACAGACGATATGAGGGAGGCACCATCTATTCCGATCGCTCATGAGCTCCATCAATTAGGTGCGGAGCTTGTGGCGTATGATCCTGTTGCTGCCCGGCATGCAGCTCGCGAGCTGCCGGATCAAGTTTTATTTGCTCAAACGATTGAGGAAGCGATCAAGGATGCCGATGCGGTCTGTCTATTAACAGAGTGGGCGGATATTCAGTCGTTTCCACTCGCTTCCTACAAGAAATGGATGAAGCGGCCGCTTATTTTTGATGGACGAAACTGTCATACACTTGAAGCGGCAGAACAAGCAGGGGTCGAGTATCATTCGATTGGGCGCAGATCAGTTTCTCCAATTTATATGTAAAAGAAAACCGATAACAGTGAATGTTATCGGTTTTTACGAATGCGGCAGAATGAAGCCACCATATAAGAAAGCAGCCACAATAAGAAAGGCAGGGTGCAGCTTGAATTTGGTCATCAAGAAAAAGGAGATCGCAGCAATGGTGAGCGATTGCGTCCAGCCGATGGCTTTCACTGCATCTCCGCCGATCTCCCATGTTAATAAAAGCATCATCATCGCAATGACAGGCTGAACGGATAAGGTCATGCCTTTAACGACGGAAGATTGACGAAAGCGGTCAATCAGCTTGAGCAATAAAATCAGCCCAACAGCGGACGGCAGTACAGTGGCAAGCAGTGCCACGATAAAGCCTGGCCAGCCCATGACGTCATAGCCGACATATGCTGCAATCTTCGTAGCGATTGGCCCCGGCAGTGCATTGGCTAAGGCCAGCATATTGGAGAATCCTTCGTTCGTCATCCAATGAAAATGATTGACGATTTCTTCATAATTGAGCGGGATAGATGCAGGACCACCGCCATATCCTAATAGATTGGATAAAAAGAATGCCCAGAATAAAAAGAGAATCAGGATCATGAAGACACTCCTTTCTCTTTATTTGACCGATTCCAATGATTTTTCAGTTTAAAATGAAAAGTGCCATAAAATAAAAAGATCATCACGATGATTCCTGGATGAATGGACAGCACTTGCAGTCCAATAAAGGCAAGAAGGAATAGAGCGACCCCGAAGATCATGTCGAAGCCTTTCAGCGCTTTTTGTCCAAACTCATATGCCATGATGCCGAGTAGAACGGCAATGACCGGGGTCACAGCACCAATCATATTTTGAATGATTTGTGAGGAGCTTAAAACGCTGACAAGTGTAACAAGGGCTACCATGGCGAGACATGTTGGTAAAATATGAGCAGCTGTTGCGACAATTGCGCCAGATACGCCCTTTAATCGATAGCCGAGGTATGCTGACATTTTGGTTGCGATCGGGCCTGGTAATGCATTGGCGATGGCGAGTGTTTCTCCGAATTCGTCATCGTTGATCCATTGATATTTCACCACCGCTTCATGGCGAATAAGCGGTATGACGGAAGGGCCTCCGCCAAAACCGAGAATCCCGGTTCGCACCATAGCGATAATGAGTTCGATATATGATTGCAAGTGGTTCAACTCCTGTCTACAATTTCATGCCCATGCGGCTTTTGTATCGTTTAATGAGCATTTGGCAGTCCACACTGACAACGCCTTCTAGCGGGTATAGCTTTTTTGTCAGGAAAGTCTCCATTTCCTGTTCATGTTGAAAAATGCCATGCATATGCAGCTTGCTTGGTCCTGTCATGTGATAAAGGCTTGTGACAGCCGTTTCCTTTTCAAGCTGAAGGGCTACCGCTTCTAAAAATTTCGGCTCTACCTCTACATTAAAGAAGACAGAGACATGAATGCCGACCTTCGCGGGGTTAATTACAGCGGTGAATCGTTCAATGACCCCTGCTTCAATGAGCTGCTGAATGCGGGCTTGTACAGCAACACGTGACAGACCGACCTGTTTGCCGAGATCTGTATAAGACATGCGCCCGTCCTCGTGTAATAGGGATAAAATTTGTTTATCTCTTTCGTCTAATGTTAGGTTTGGAATGCTATAGTCTTTTGACACCGTATAACCACCTTTCTTCTGTTGATATTCTATCATATTTTATTACGAATAGAATGTATAATTTGTTATTTGCTATCGAAAGGAAAATATTACGGGGTGAAAATCGTCTTTATGCATAAAAAACACCCCGGGCTCACCGGGGTGACTTCATTTATTGATCTGGACTGCTTTCTGCACTGGCAATTTGCTGTGCAAGGTCAGCTCGATCAATGTCTGCTTGGAAGAATTCCTGCGTATTTGGCAGATGTAAATTCATATGGCGTTTTTGAGAAATGCGGATGGTGACTTGATCAACGGTGTAATCAAATACGTGTCCGCCAACACTTCGATCTTCATCAATAAAATGAAGATGATATCCACTCACCGCAATGCCGTGTGCATACTGCGGTGTACGGAAGCCTGCGATCGTACCTTGAATATCCTCAAAGTCGAAAATAGGCTGTGACTTGACTGCTTCTACCATTGGAACGTAAGGTTTTTCCTGTTTTTCAACCGTACGTGTTTGAACCTTTTTGAAAGATCCATCAATGCGGACCGCATAAAAGATATTCTTACTTGGTAAGATGCGGTCGATTTCTTCTTCCAGCTCTTTGGATGTCATAGGTGCATCAATTCGATGAACGATATCTGTTTCAAAGAATGCTAGAGAGCAGAATGGTGAATAATCTTGATTGGTGACCGGTGTCGCTGTTCCATCCGAGCGCAGCCGGTAGAATGCGCCGTCAAAGCCGATCAGCTCTCCATCTAATTGATTGAACGTACCGATGCCAAAATCACCGTGTTCAGGAATATGTGCGAGGGAGAAATCTCCATCATATACGGCTTCCAGCAGGGAGGTCATTGTCGATACTTGATAGACCTCTTGCTGTTTGTCATGCTGTCTTGTGTCATTCTGTTGATTCATTGGGTGCATCATACCCATAACCGCTCACTCCTTTAATGTAATGTATCGAAGTCTTATCTGACGTTCATTGCATGTTTCTTGCGAAAGACTTCTGGCCATTTTTGACTGGCGAGGTCAGGGTTGTCTTGATAGTCAATCGGAATATCAATAATCACGGGTCCTTCTATGTTTATACCCTTTTGAAGGACGGTTGAAAGCTCCTCAGGTGAGTTGACCCTTAGTCCAGTCGCTCCAAAGCTTTCCGCATATTTCACTAAATCGATCTGCCCGAATTCAACGCAGGATGTACGGTCATATTTCATTTCCTGCTGGAACGCGACCATGTCGTATGTGCTGTCGTTCCAAACAAGGTGAACGAGGTTTGTTTTCTTCCGGACTGCTGTTTCTAGCTCCATTGCGGAGAAGAGAAAACCGCCATCACCTGAGACCGAGATAATCTTTTCATCTGGATTCATGATAGAAGCCGCAATTGCCCATGGTAATGCGACGCCTAATGTTTGCATGCCGTTACTCACCAGGAATGAGTTCGGTTCATAGACGCGGAAGTGACGGGACATCCAAATCGCGTGAGATCCGATATCACACGTGACCTTCGTGTCATCAGGAATCAGACGTCTCAATGTATGAATGACATCCAGCGGGTGAGCTCGATGACTTTCTCTTTCTGGTGCCTTTTCAATGTCGCTTAATAGCTCCTGTAATTCAGTGACTAATTCTATGTTCTCTTTGCATAGAGAAAGAGGAACACTGTCATGCGCTAGATGTTTGACCGTTTCAGAAATATTGCCTACAAGTTCAAGCGCTGGCTCATAAAAATGGTCAATATCTGCCTGCATGTCATCAACATGGATGATTTGGCGCTGCTGCGGCTGAAGATTCCAATGCTTCGGATCATATTCGATTGGATCAAAGCCAATGGTCAAAAGGACATCTGCTTGTTCAATGAGAAGGTCACCCGGCTGATTACGGAATAAGCCGATTCTGCCTACATATTGAGACTCGAGCTCTCTTGAGAGAACGCCGGCTCCTTGGTACGTTTCAACAAATGGGATACCAAGTGTTTTTAATAATGCTCTTGTGGCATTTGCAGCAGCTGGACGACTGGCTTTCATTCCCACAATCGCAATAGGTAAGTGTGCATTTTGAATTTTGGCGATAGCCGAACTGATGAGAGCATCCGGTGCAGGACCTAATTCTGGAGAAGGGTGAGCAGACACTGCTGTTTGTGTGGTGTGTTCTGTCACGACATCTTGTGGAAAGCTGATAAATGCTGCTCCAGCCTGCCCTTTTTGTGCCGCGCGAAAAGCATTCGTTAATGCTTCTGGTATATTATGAACGTCTTGTACTTCAACGCTATATTTTGTGACTGGTTTGAATAATGCCGCATTGTCGAGTGATTGATGTGTTCGTTTCAGACGATCCGCACGAATGACGTTTCCAGCGATTGCGACAACAGGATCACCTTCTGTATTGGCTGTTAATAGACCTGTTGCTAAATTAGATGTACCAGGACCTGATGTGACGAGACAAACACCTGGTTTGCCAGTTAGTCGTCCGACAGCAGCTGCCATAAAGGCTGCATTTTGTTCATGTCTGCATAGGACAAGCTCTGGACCTCTGTCTTTTAATACATCAAATACAGCGTCAATTTTTGCACCTGGAATGGCAAAAACATGGGTCACACCTTGAGCAATCAGCGTATCAACAATCAACTCTGCTCCTCGTCTTGTTAGGGGTTGTGCTTGAGATTTCATTTACCCCGCACTCCTTTCGGCAAGTAAAATTTTTTATGAAAATATATTTTCATGATATGATTTACTATACATTTCATAAAATAAAATTTCCAATATATGTTTAACGTAGTTTTGATATGTTTCACGAATAAGTGTGTGAGGAGTGAAAGGATGGAACTGAGACATTTGCAGTATTTTGTCACAGTAGCGGAGGAGCTGCATTTCGGCAGAGCAGCCGCGCGGTTGAATATGACACAGCCTCCACTTAGTCAGCAAATTAAGCAGTTTGAGGAAGAATTGGGTTTTCCTTTATTTCACCGGTCGAAGCGGGTGGTGGAGCTAACAGCAGCTGGAAAGGTCTTTTTACATGAGGTTCGGGGAGTGCTGCAGCAGCTTGATAAAGCGGTTGATCATGCCCGTCATACAGCAAGAGGAGAGCTGGGGAAAATCATCATAGGTTTTGTTGGAACGGCAACATATGATATTCTGCCGCCCGTTGTACGTGAATTCAGGGAGCTGTATCCCTCTGTCAGTATTGAGCTGCAGCAGCTTTCTGTCCCGCAGCAGCTAGAAGCACTTTTAAATGGTGAGATTGATATCGGTTTTTTACATCCTACATCGCCGCATGAAGAGCTAGTTAGTCGTTTGATGAAGCAGAGTGAATGTATTTTTGCGATTCCAAAAAATCATCGATTGGCTCAAAAAGAGACGGTCACGATTGAAGATATCCGTCATGAACCGATTATTTCTTTATCACAGGAATCATGGCCGTCTCTTTATCAGCACTTTGTCCTGCTATGTGAAAAGTACGGGTTTTCTCCAAATATCGTGCAGGAAGCGGCGGAATATCAAATGATCATTGGCCTCGTCACAGCAGGAATCGGTATTGCAGTGATTCCAAAATCAGCCCGGCGTTTATTTAATCTGGATGTTGTATATCGGGCCATTGAGGATGAACAGCTTCTGGCGGAATGGACGATTTCCTATAGACGGGAAAATCATAATCCTGCTTTATTTCATCTTGTCCACCATATCCTGCATCGCACCGAGCTGGAATAAGAGGTATAGGGAACGGGTTATGGTATGATGTCGTTACATTAAAAGGAGGCGTTCCTGAATTGATTACATTGCAAATGGATCAGCTGTCACGAAAAGAGGCATATAAACTATTATCTGGATCTATCGTCCCAAGACCGATTGCATTTATTACAAGTCTGTCTAAAGAAAATATCGTCAATGCCGCACCATTTAGTTTCTTTAATGTCATCAGCGGACACCCGCCGCTCATTGCGGTTTCTATCGGACGACGTGATGGTCAGATGAAAGATACTGCGCAGCATATCATCGACAAGAAAGAGTTTGTCGTCCATGTGAGTGATGAAGACATGATAGAAGATATTAATGAAACAGCTGCTACATTGCCTCGGGAAGAGAGTGAGCTGGATCGCACCGGACTTCATCAAGTAGAGAGTCATGTCATTTCAGTGCCGGGAATCAAGGAAGCGCGCATTCGTTTTGAATGTCAGCTGGAAAAACATCTGACCTTTCAAAATGATGAAGGGGAGATCACAGTTGATCATATCATTGGCCGGGTTGTATGTGCACATTTAGATGAGGCTGTTTATGATGCAGAAAAAGGCTATGTTTCTACTAATGAACTGAAACCAGTCGCTCGCCTAGCAGGTAATGATTATGCCCATTTAGGCACGTCATTTGTGCTGAAAAGACCACAGTAATAGGAAAACCCCCGAGGGAAATCGGGGGTTTTCTGTTTATTTCTTCTGTTCTAGTTTGAGTGGAGCTGCGATGTTCTTTTGTACCTTTTTCCCTTTTAATACATCGTTTGCAGCACCGACTGCCAGTTGACCGATCAGCTCTGGCTGCTGCGCAACCGTTGCAGAGAGCTTTCCTGCTTTAATTGAGCTGAGTGCATCTTCGTTTCCGTCAAAGCCAACGACAAGAATGTCTTTCCCAGAGCTTTGAATCGCTTCTAGTGCGCCAAGTGCCATTTCATCATTGTGGGCAAAAACGGCTTTGATGTCAGGGTTTCCTTGAAGGAGGTTTTCCATGACATTCAGTCCTTTTGTCCGGTCGAAGTCAGCAGCTTGTTTTGCTGTCACTTTTAAATCTTTATCCGCTATTTGATGGAATCCTTTTCCACGCTCACGTGTAGCGGAAGCGCCTGGTACGCCTTCTAATTCAGCGACTTTTGCTCCTTTGCCAACCTTGTCAATGATAAAGTTAGCTGCCATTTCTCCGCCTTTGACGTTATCTGAGGCGACAAGTGCTTCTACCTTTCCACTTTCGGCTGAGCGGTCTAATGTGATGACAGGTATATCTGAAGCGTTTGCTGATTCGACAGCGGTTGATATGGCAGATGAATCCGCTGGGTTGATGAGCAATGCGTCGACGCCTTGCTGAATAAGGTCTTCTACATCACTTGTTTGTTTAGCTGAATCATTTTGTGCATCTGCAATCACGACTTCAATGCCTAGCTTTTTCGCTTCTTTTGTCACACCGTTTTTCAGAGAAACGAAGAATGGGTTATTTAACGTCGAGATCGACAGCCCAATTTTGATGTCTTTTTTCTTGCCATCCTTTGATGACTTGGCCCACTCCGGCGGTTCAAGTGAGCAGGCAGAAAGCATGAACAATGAGAGAGTCAGGATGAGAATAAGATATTTTTTCATAGCGGCTGCCTCCTTAAGCAGATTTCTTTCTGTCTAATAGGACTGCAATCAAGATGACAATCCCTTTCACAACAGATTGATAGAATGATGAAACGCCAAGTAAGTTCATACCATTGTTCAGGACACCGATAATGAGTACCCCGATGAGTGTGCCGACAATTCGACCTCTTCCGCCGGACAGGCTTGTCCCGCCAAGTACGACGGCAGCAATGGCATCAAGCTCATAGGATGTACCAGCTGTTGGCTGCGCTGAATTTAGGCGAGATGTTAAGATCGCACCTGCTAAGGCAGACATGAAGCCTGCTAATGAATAGATCATAATTTTCACGCGCGGTACTTTGATTCCTGAGATGAGAGCCGCTTTTTCATTCCCGCCGATGGCATATGTTCTTCTGCCGAAAGGTGTTTTATGAAGCAGTACCCAAAGTACGATAAAGGTGAGAAGCATCGTGATCGCTGGAACAGGAATGCCTAAGAAATATCCGCGGCCGAATAACTGAAATGCATAGTTAGAGCCAAGCCCAGTAATCGGGTTTCCGTCTGTATAAACGAGTGTCAAACCTCTGAAAATTGTCATCGTGGCAAGCGTTGCGATAAATGGAGCCATCTTGCCTTTTGTGATTAAAAGACCGTTGATCATCCCAAGAACGGCACCGATGATACAGCCGACGATAATGGCTAAAATCGGATCCATGCCAGAAACGATAAAGCCGGCAGTCAGGGCACTGGACAGTGCAAGAATAGCACCGACTGATAAATCAATACCTCCAGTTAAAATAACAAACGTCATGCCAAAGGCAATGAGGGCATTAATGGAGATTTGTCTCAGTAAGTTTAAGATGTTTAATGGCTCTAAAAAGGCCGGGTTTAAAATAGAAACAATGGCGACAAGGATGATGAGTCCTAAGAATGGCCCAAGCTTTTGCATGATGTGATCAAATCGTCCATTTGAAGTAAGTGGTTTCATGTTACTTCCCTCCTGTAGCTAGTGTCATAATTCGTTCCTGCGTTGCTTCTGCTTTGTCTAATTCTCCGCTGATGGCTCCTTCATGAATGACGAGCACTCGATCGCTCATCCCGAGTATCTCTGGGAGTTCAGAGGAGACCATTAAAATGGCAACGCCTCGATCGGTCAGTTCATTCATTAACTGATAGATTTCTCGTTTCGCTCCGACGTCGACACCTCGTGTCGGTTCATCTAAAATCAAGACCTTCGGCTGTATGCCGATCCATTTGGCAATGACGACTTTTTGCTGATTTCCACCAGACAGGCTTCGGGCAGAGATGTCAGAGGAAGCCGTTTTAATCGTCAGTCTTTTAATGAGCAGGTCGACAAAATCCTGTTCTGTTTTCTTATCAATCAGTCCCTTTGGAGAGAAGCTTTTTAAGTTTGGCAGACCGATGTTTTCTCGGATGGATGCATCAAGCATCAATCCTTCATCCTTGCGATCCTCTGTGATAAAGCCGATGCCGAGCTTGACGGCATCACTTGGTTTTTTAATAACAGCCTTTTTTCCATGCACCCAGATTTCTCCTTGGTCAAGAGGATCGAGGCCAAACAGTGACCGCATCATTTCGGTCCGGCCAGCACCCATTAAGCCTGCAACACCGACGATTTCTCCAGCCTTAACTGAGAAGCTGATATCTTGAAATTGTCCTTTTCTCGTTGCTTGTTTCACCTCAAGGACAATGTCTCCTGTAGAAGGCGTTCGCTCAGGATATCGATCTGTCAATTCACGGCCGACCATTTTTTTGACGACTTCATGGAAATTCGTTTCAGGTATGGCTTTCGTATCGACCGTTTTCCCATCACGCATGATCGTAATCCGGTCACAGATTGCAAAGATTTCCTCCATACGGTGAGAAATATAGACAATGGAAACGCCTTCTTTTTTGAGAGATTCAATGACCTGGAAGAGCTTCTCGATTTCCCGTTCCGTTAGAGCTGCTGTCGGCTCATCCATGATGATGACCTTTGCATCGGTCATTAATGCTTTTGCAATCTCAATCATCTGTTTTTGTCCAACAGAACAGCTGCCTGCTTCTTGTTCAAGTGAGAGATTCACAGACAAACGGTCCAGCTGCGTTTGGGCGAGGGTCTTCATTTTCTTAGTATCTAGCAGTCCGAGTTTCGTATAGATTTCTTTCCCGATGAATAGGTTCTCCAAGACGGTCATATCCGGCCATATGTTGAGCTCCTGATGAATGAAGGCGATGCCGTGCTGCTCCGCTTCCTTCGGATTTTTGAAAGCGGTTTCTTTTCCGTCGATTTGTATCGTTCCTTGATCTAAAGAATAAAGACCTGTAAGCAGATTCATTAAAGTTGATTTTCCCGCACCATTTTCACCCATGAGTGCGTGGACTTCACCTGTGACGAGGTCAAAGGAGACCCCGGAGAGAACGGTGTTTTTTCCAAAAGCCTTATGGATGTTATGCATCTCTATGTTCATATCTGGCTCCTCCTTTTAAAAGATGACACCGGCATGAAGAATGCAGTTTGCGTATGGGGTGGCTTCACCCGTTCGAATGACTGCTTTTGCCTGTTTGGTCATGTCTTTGAACGTCTCGTGGTCTACTTCATGTAATGGATTTGAGAGCGCTTTCTTGAGAAATAAATGATCTCGTTCATTGGCTTCTTTGATTTCACTAGCTACAGTGATGTTTTCAACGGCCATTTCCTGAAGAAGGAGGGAGGTGACCTCCTGAAAGGATGGTGTGCCGATTGATAACGCCAGGTCGATTTTGACTGGACCTTCTGGGATAGGGAGACCACAGTCTGCGATGACGATTGTATCTGTGTGGCCAAGGTCAGCAAGCACCTTGGCGATATGGCTGTTTAGGATGCCGTTTTTTTTCATTTCTTTTTCTCCAATTCTTCTCTTGTTGGCATGCCGCCTTGTGCGCCAAACTTTGTGACGGACATTGATGCGGCAAGATTGGCAAAGGCAAGTGCGTCATAGAGGGATTTGCCTTCTGTTAGAGCGACAGCCAAGGCTCCGTTAAAGGTATCACCAGCTCCTGTTGTATCGACTGCTTCGACAGGAACGCCTGGAACCAACACTTCTTTCGTTCCATCAAAATATCGAACCCCATTTTTTCCTTCTGTGATCAGTAATTTGTTAGGGTATTGACGCAAGGCATCTCTGGTTGGCAGCCCATCAAACATCAGAACAGCTTCATGTTCATTCGGTGTAATGTAAGCAGCCTGATCTAAAACCTGCTTCGATACTTTACGGGCTGGTGCAGGGTTTAAAATGACAGGGATTTCTTTTTCACTGCAAATGGTGCAAACCGCTTCGACCGTTTCTTCAGGTATTTCCTGCTGGATGAGAACCATCCCAATATCATCAATTGTAGAAAGAGCATCACTTACATAGTCAGGAGTGACCTCGTCATTTGCCCCTTTGACCACAACAATGCTGTTATCACCTTCTGCTAAAATGATATGAGCTGTGCCGCTCTCCATTTCGGTAACCGGTTTCATATATGAGGTACGGACACCTTGTGCTTGTAAATTGCTAAGAATATCATGGCCATAAGCGTCATCACCAACTCGGCCGACCATATATACATCTGCACCGAGTCTGGCGCTTGCGACTGCCTGATTGGCACCTTTCCCGCCTGGGACCGTTTTAAACGATTCGCCTAAAACTGTTTCACCGGCATTTGGCCGTTTATCTGAAGTGATGACTAAATCCATTGAACAGCTTCCTACTACAACAATATGACTCATTGTGAATCCACCTTTCTTGTGGTCTCTCGTTCAATAAAAGAGACGGGCATTTGAATAACTGGTTGATCTATCGGTTGTTTCTGAATCGCTTTGATTAACAGCTGTGCCGCTTCTTTTCCCATCTCATAGGCGGGCTGCCTTATGGTCGATAAGGAAGGGAAGAGCAACTCACTTTGCGGAATATCATCAAATCCAATGATTTGAACGTCTCCTGGAATCGCTTTTCCGATTCGAAGCGCTTCATGGATGACCGCTGTTGCGACGATATCATTGCTGGCAATGATTCCATCTGTTTCAGGGTACAGCTGGAAAAGGGCCTTGGCACTTTTTCGGGCTTCTTGAAAGGAAAAGGAAGCATTAGACATCACATGAAAGTCGACACCTGTTTTCGTGAGAACATCGAGTGCGCCTTTGAATCGCTGCCGCGCTGTTTGCAGATGGGCAGGTCCTTTTAACAGTGTGATCTGCCGGCTGCCGCGTCTGATTAATTCCATTGCCGCCATTTTCCCGCCAGCTGCAGCATCTGCAAAAACAGAAGGTGCATGTGGAACCGTTCGATCTAAAAACACAACAGGTAGATCATCATCATTGTATATATCTGATTCAGGTTCATTTGTGACCGCGATGACACCGACTACTTGATTTTGTTTAAAGGTTTGTAAGTATGCCATTTCTTTCTCTCGATCTTCATCACTGTTTCCGAATAATAACCGAAAACCGTGCGCATGAATCTCATCCTCAACGCCTCTAGCAAGCTGAGGAAAGAAGGGGTTTGTGATATCAGGCAAGATTAAGCCGATTAAGCGTGATTCTCTTTTGAAAAGGGATCTAGCCACTTCATTGGGAAAGTAGTTCAACTCCTGCATCGCTTGCGTCACGCGGGTTTTCGTATCTGAATGAACATATCCAGTATCATTGAGCACGCGTGAAACAGTGGCAACAGACACTTGTGCAGCTTTTGCAACATCTTTAATTGTAGCCAATGGAGAGCCTCCCTTCATAAATGTGTAACCGTTTACACACATAGATTATCACGAAAGCATCAAAATGACAATCTAAAAAAAATAAAAAAAGAAAAGAAAGAAGGCTTCTTCCTTTTCTTAACTAATAATACCTGTTTGTGTAATGTTCACTTTCACTTTTGGAATGATTTTCACCTTCGGATAATCGGTGACCCAGTTCATTTTTATATATTCATCATAGTGTTTTACCCTATATTTTCTGCCAAGGCTTAGGACGTCAGAATTTGCTTCTTGCAGGGCCGCAATGACTCTTTCGGCGTCTTTAGTCAAAATAGCTGACAGCTTTTTATTTAACATTTTAATTTTCTTGTCTGTATCTAAATTATCTTTCGGATATTCAATAATAGAGGTATTGAATTCAAACTCAAGAGAGAAGGTTACGTTTCGATGATCAGGATTGACGATTTTAATGTCTCTCTTTGTATCGGTAACTTGAATGCTGATGTAATTGTTCTCCTTTGATTTCATATCACTTCTTACTTTTTTTGTGAAGTTTGCATAACTGCCCATTTTTCCATCCATGATGGTGAGCAGAATGGCATCCTGCGCATAAAGTTCACCTTTCTTTTTCTCATTATCAAATAAGGCGACCCCCCTTACACTCGTTAACTTTTTTGAATTATCGTAGTAGAGTAATGGCAGTGTGAAATCCTCGCCGGTTTGCAGCATTTTGGACCGGATGTTTTGAATGTTCTTAGGTGCAACTTGTGAGGAGCGTGATGCAGAAGTGATCAGGTTGTTTAAATAGTCGCTCACAATCAGTTTTTCCTTGAGCAGAGAATTGATTAAGTCCACACAGCTCCCGCCTTGCACCACCGCCAAGTTTGCGAGCAAAGGGCTTTTGGGATCGCGATAAAACATATCTAAGTAAGGGAGCAGTCGGTTTTGGGCAAATTCATCACCGATTAGCAGCACCCGCATTTTCGACAAATCAATTTTTTGGTCTACACTCCGGCTAAAGTTGCTTCTTGCTTTTCTTAAAGTAGGCGCCTCGGTTGTGAGAACAGTAGTTAAATAACTGCCAGTATTCCCTTGCTGCATACTTTGAGATTGCTGCACCTTTCGATAGGTAATTGAATATTTCGCATTGTCATCTTCTCCTTGATCAACGGCTGAAGTTAAAACAAGAGAGATGTCTTTTAATAGGTTTTGATCCCAGCAGCCAGGCATGAAAATGAGAGAAACACACATAAGCAGCGTCAACATGTACTTATGATGCATATGATTTCACCTTCTTTTTGCGGTGTTTGATCAAGATGATAACGGCCATTATGATCGGAAGTGTGTAAATAAATGAATATTGTGCAGCGGTAGTGAAGTCGTTGAATCGCTGTATTCTAAAGTTATCAGTTGAGAGAAAACAGCTTGCAGCATAAATCAAAATGGCAAAATAATAGACATATTTTTTGTGTTTTTTTTTCTTCAGTATACTCGACACACCATTTGCACAAAAGTACAGGTAATTACTTAGTGTGGCTAGAATGACAAAGACCCAAAAGCTTAGGAAAATTAAATCTGTCCGCTCAATGACACCGAATGTAATGGTTTTTAACAGATACAAAACAGGATTCGGGATGACATCAAGCTCAGCCGGGCTGAAAAACATAAAACAAATTAATGTAATAAATAGGTAGTAAAGCGTCGTGCATATATTTGAAATGGTCATCACTTTATATCGTTGCTTAATGGTGCCCTTCATCAGTGGAGAGATGATCAAAATCATCTCGAATCCATTCATTGACAGTACCACGTCCTTCAATCCAAGCTGAAATTGAGAGATATCCGTTTGGAAAAAAGGCAGGAGGTAATCAATATTGGTTCCTTTCAATGAATAGAACATCAATAGAGAGAGCATGAGCAAAAAAGGAGTTAAGATAAAATTAAACCTGACAATGGCTGTAATTTGCTCCTTTGCGATATAGACAATGCATATCATCAGTAATAGGTTAATCACCCAGTTTGGTGTGAGCGGGAGCACCCATATGCCAAGAATCCTTGTGAATATAGAAAGGACCACAATGCAAACCGAAGCAAAGTATACCGTATAAAGCACGACCAAGGTGCGTCCAATCCATTTTCCAAAGACCTCAATCAGCGTTTGAAAGAATGACGTTTCTGGATATTTGTAGATGATATAAAGAAAAATGGTATTGATGATCTGGATGAAAAAACAAGCTAAAATAATTGCCATCCAGCCATCGTGTCCCATGTCTTTCATCAGCAAATGGGGGAGCGCTAAAATACCAACACCAATTTGAGACTGGATGATAAAAAAAACAGCTTGAGGTGGAGATATTTTATTTTTCATTTTTCTTTTCCCACCCTCTCAGTTCTTCAATTTGTTTTTTCTTCTGCGGATTTAAATAAACAGGGCGGTTTTTGTACATCCACATTGGGAGTCGAACTACAGTATCTTTTAAATCCTGCCAGTTAAAAGGAGTAACAGATGATAAATATGGTACCCCTAGTGATTCTAAGCGGCATAAATTCATGAGAATAATGGCGAGCCCAAATGAAATGCCAATAAAACCAAACATTGATGCCATAAACATGAGCGGGAAACGAAGCATCCTGATGGTGGACGTCATTTCAAACGATGGAAGTACAAATGAAGCGACAGCCGTCACAGCGACTACAATCACTTGGACATTCGAAATAAGTCCTGCTTGTACAACCGCATCCCCAATGACCAAACCACCTACGATTCCAATGGTCTGCCCGATTGGTTTAGGCAGACGTACCCCAGCCTCCCGTATAAGTTCAATCGTGATCTCCATCAGCATAGCCTCTATCAATGGAGGAAAAGGAATGCCAATAATAGAGTTCTTCATCGTAATAGCGAGTTCATCTGGGACAACCTCATAATGAAACGCAATAACAGCAATATAAAAAGATGGCAATATAACTGCGATGATGCAAGCAAGATAACGAAGAATACGAATAAACGTAGCAGGAATCCAGCGGCTGTTATAATCATCTGGTGACTGAAAGAAACTAAAAAACGTGATAGGCAGAATGATGGCCATTGGACTGCCATTCATGAGTACGACTATCCTGCCTTCAAGGATCGCAGATCTCACCTTGTCTGGACGTTCTGTGTCAATCAGCTGCGGGAAAATAGAAAATGAATCTTCCTCAATTGCCTCAACGATAGAGCCAGGACTTATCAGTGTGTCTACTTTAATAGAAGAAATCCGTCTGTTGACCTCTTCGACCTTTTCTGGATTGGCAATATCAGATATATACACCGTCGCAAGCTTTGTTTCCGATTTTGTACCGACCTTATGATATTGAATGGCGAGCTTCCGATCATTTAAATGCGAACGCAGTAAGTAGATATTGGTATCAATACTTTCAACAAACCCATCATGTGCGCCGGCGATAATACTTTCAGAAGATGGCTCCGAAATAGAGCGCAGCGGCGGCTGTCCGACAGCAAATAGCTTGATTTGCGAGGAGTTTTCATCAAGAAAGGCAATACTTCCTGCAATAATACTGTCTGTGATCAGCGTCAAGTCGCCTGTTTCAAGTGTGCTAAGAGATTTTGTATAATCCTGCTTTCCAGGAGGGCCTAACAAGTTTCCGATAATGAAATCATTTAGCTTTCCTTCATCTATTCTTGTTTTAATAAAAAACAGCGCAGATTTCGTTTCATTCACCATCAACTCTCGGTATTCAAAATCGCCGCTTTGCTGAAATGTTTTTTTTAGGATACGGATTTTTTCCTCAAAGCTTCCTGATAAAAAGTGCAGGCGTGTTTGCTCATTATTGTTTGGCATCTTTAGCCTCCTCTCACAGATTTTTTATCCATAGTGTAAGCGGAGAAGCGAATTTTATTCGTCACCTTTGGGGAAAGCATGACATGAGCTGACAATTTTCAACTAAATTCATATTAAAAATGTTAAGAAATGATGAATCTTGATAAAAACAAATGAATAATGTTTCATTGTTTAGGTCATAAGGTGCGAATCTCGTAAAGAGAAGGTACACCGAAACGATCAATATTTTACATCTTATCCCAATTTTTTGTGACCTGAAAATAAGCAGATGACTTGATTTTTTTAGATGTGACCTTTGTCATAGGTCAACGCGCAGCAATCTGACCAATGAGAATGACTTTCTAACCTGTTCATTCAAAAATATAAAACATTCCAAAACACGCACTATTCATTTAAAGCACTGATATGACTGTTGTTATAGAGAAGAGCGGGCTTTAAAACATTGATTCAAAATACATCTTAATAATTGTCAAAAAATTTAGGGAGAAAAGGACAAAAGATTTTTGGATCATTGATGGTAACGCTTTCTCATGAATTCAGCAGAAATTCAGACTGATTTTTGTCCGCCTTTTGACCTTTTCATTTAAAGGATGGATAGGCAAAAAAGCCTTCTGATTAGAGGAATTTGGCATACGAGGAAGTGAAAGATTATGTTACATAATACCGATTGTGATTTTATGCTGAACAGATATACTGTTGATTGAATTTACATATCACACTCATAAAAAAAGGAGATGTAGATAGCGATGTGGTTAATCGTTATAGCCTGTGTCATCATGTTAGGGATTGGCTTTATTGAAAAGAAGCGTCATCAGAAAAATATCGATGCCCTGCCGGTGCGCGTCAATATTAATGGTATTCGCGGAAAGTCTACCGTCACAAGATTGACAACCGGTATCTTAATGGAGGCAGGTTATAAAACTGTCGGTAAAACAACGGGAACGGATGCAAGAATGATTTATTGGGATACGCCAGAGGAGAAACCGATTAAAAGGAAACCGCAAGGACCGAATATCGGAGAGCAGAAAGAAGTTATGAGAGAAACAGTTGAAAGAGGAGCAAATGCCATCGTCAGTGAATGTATGGCGGTAAATCCAGATTACCAAATTATCTTTCAGGAAGAGCTGCTTCAAGCAAATATTGGCGTGATCGTAAACGTTCTTGAAGACCATATGGACGTCATGGGGCCGACACTTGATGAAATAGCAGAAGCCTTTACAGCGACAATTCCTTACAATGGACACTTGGTTATTACGGATAGTGAATATACAGATTTCTTTAAAGAGATTGCGAAAAAACGCAACACAGAAGTCATTGTTGCAGATAATTCCAAGATTTCCGATGAGTTTTTGCGGAAATTTGAGTACATGGTTTTCCCAGATAATGCTTCACTGGCACTTGGTGTTGCCCAAGCATTAGGGATTGATGAAGATACGGCATTCAGAGGAATGTTAAATGCGCCGCCTGATCCAGGAGCGATGAGAATTCTTCCATTAATGGACGCGAAAACACCTGGACACTTTGTTAATGGATTTGCGGCAAATGACGCAGCATCTACATTGAACATTTGGAAGCGTGTGAAAGAAATTGGATATCCAACAGATGAACCGATTATTATTATGAACTGCCGTGCAGATCGGGTAGATAGAACGATCCAGTTTGCGGAGGATGTACTTCCATATATTGAAGCAAGTGACCTTGTCTTAATTGGTGAAACAACTGATCCAATTGTGAAGGCATATGAGGAAGGGAAAATTTCGGCTGACCACTTACACAACCTTGAATATCAATCTACAGAAGAAATTATGAATATGCTTGAGAAAAAGCTTCATAATCGAGTGGTTTATGGAGTCGGCAATATCCATGGTGCCGCTGAACCGTTAATCGAAAAAATTCAAGAATACAAAATTAAGCAGCTTGTCAGCTAGGAGGAAATATAGAAAATGTTCGGATCAGATCTTTATATCTCGTTAATTTTAGGTGTTCTACTTAGTTTAATCTTTGCAGAAAAAACAGGAATCGTACCAGCTGGACTTGTTGTTCCGGGTTATCTGGCGCTCGTATTTAACCAGCCAGTCTTCATTTTAGTCGTCTTATCTGTCAGCTTGCTTACGTATGTGATCGTTCGCTTTGGCTTATCAAAATTCATGATTTTATATGGACGCAGAAAGTTTGCTGCGATGCTGATTACAGGGATTGCCTTAAAGCTGATATTTGATTTCTTCTATCCAGTGGTCCCATTTGAAATAGCAGAATTCCGCGGAATCGGAATCATCGTCCCTGGATTGATTGCGAATACGATTCAAAAGCAAGGTCTTACAATTACCCTTGGAAGCACGTTACTTCTAAGTGGTGCAACATTTGCCATCATGTATGTTTACTATCTATTTTAAGATAAGGTGTGTCCAATGATGAATAAAAAATTGAGCTTTCAGGAAAAGCTGCTGAAAATCACAAAGAATCAAAAGAAAAAGACGAATAAACACGTACTAATTGCTTTACCGATCGTCATTGCTTGTACATTTCTATTTACGTTTATCGGGAAAGCACAAGTGCCAACTGTACAAAAGAATCCAGAAAACATCCTGACCGCTTCGTTTGTCGGTGACATTATGTTTGGAAGAAACGTAGAGAAAGTAACAGACCGCTATGGAAAAGAGCATCTCTTTCGTTATGCCAAGCCATATTTTGATGTGTCAGATTATGTGACAGGTAACTTTGAACATCCTGTCGCATCAGATAAAGAACAGGCAGCGCAAAAGAATATTCATTTAAAAACTGATGAAGATTCTGTCCAAGCGTTGAAGGATTTAAATTTCTCTGTCTTAAACTTTGCGAATAACCATGCGGCAGACTATGGTGAAAAAGGACTGAACAACACGATCAATGCCTTTGAACAAAATGGCATGGATTATACAGGTGCAGGTCGTAACCTCCAAGATGCGAAGCAGAACATTTCGTACAAAGAAGTAAATGGTGTCAAAATTGCTACACTTGGTTTTACAGATGTGTATGGGAAAGATTTCAAAGCAACGAATCGCCAGGCGGGTATTCTGCCAGCCGATCCATCTATCTTTATTCCGATGATTTCGCAGGCTGCTGAAAAGGCAGATCTCGTCGTTGTTCATGCTCACTGGGGACAGGAGTACAACAATGAAGTAAACGACAGACAAAGAGAATTGGCAAGAGCGATGTCTAAGGCCGGAGCCGATATCATTATCGGTGCTCATCCGCACGTCCTTGAACCAATGGAAGTCTATAACGGAACGGCGATTTTCTATAGCCTAGGAAACTTTATTTTTGACCAAGGCTGGTCAAGAACACGTGATTCTGCACTTGTTCAGTATCATCTGAATGAAGATGGAAAAGCGACATTTGAAGTTGTCCCAATGTACATCAAAGAAGCAACACCTGCTCCAGTAAAAGCAGGATCTCTAGAATCAAAAGCCATTATCCGTATGCTGACCAATGGAACGAATGCGGATTGGAAAGAAAAAGACGGACACATTTTCTTTGAAGTAGATCACGCTGATAAAGTTAAAAACTTAAAAGAAAACGGAGGGAAAGAGAAGAAATGAAATTCCTAAAAGCAAGCTGGCCGTTTGTTGCGTTAATTTTAGTCTTTGTCTTTATGTCTGCTTTTAAATTTAGTGACAGTCTGACAGATCACGAAAAACAAAAGATTTCGGTTGAAATGCAGAAAATTGAACAGCAAAAGCAGTCAAAAGCGGAAGCAGGTAAATAACCTAAAAAGGATAAAGGGCACGCACATCGCGTGCTCTTTTTTTGTCGAAATACGGTGTAAAATGAAAGGTGTCATGACGAAACTATAGAAGAAAGGAGGGAAAGGATCATGAAATGGAAAGGAATGTTGATTGGAGGGTGTGCGCTCGTAGGGCTGATGTTCATGTCCCAAACAGTGGTTTCTGCTCAAACACCATCTCTTTTGGAGCAAGCGGAAAAGCTCATTGGAACACCTTATCATAAAGGAGGAACCGATCCAAAAACGGGCTTTGATGCATCTGGGTTGATTCAATATGTGTACAAGACATCCGAAACATTTGATTTGCCGCGGAAGGTAATCGACCAATATCAGATTGGAAAAAAGGTATCATGGGATAAAGCGCAGCCCGGTGACCTTGTGTATTTCCGAAGCCTTGAAGAAACGAAGGATATCCCAACACATGTGGCGTTGTACGCTGGGAACAATCAGGTGATCCACATCACGCTTAGTCAAGGTGTGGTGAAAACAGATGTCAGTAAAAGCAAATATTGGACTGATCGATTTTATGCGGTCAAACGACTGCCCGGTACGCAAGAAATTTCTGATGACCCTCTTGTGAAAGATGCGCTGACCTATTTAGGAATTCCTTATGTGTTTGGAGGAGCAGATCCAAAGAATGGATTCGATTGCTCAGGATTTTTACAGTATTTATTTGAAAAATCGCTTGGGATTTATTTACCTCGAAGTGCTGAACAGCAGTGGATCGTTGGAGAAAAAGTGGCATTAGGCGATATCCGCCCTGGGGATTTTGTCTTTTTTAGCAACACATATAAGCCCGGAATTTCTCATGTAGGTATGTATATTGGAGGCGACCGCTTTATTCATGCGAGCCGTTCTGAAAGTGTGACAATTTCTTATTTGTCTGAATCGTATTGGCGCGAAAAATGGACAGGTGCGAAACGATTAACAGATCTGGAGCTTGCGAAAGAGGATCCTATCGTATCAAAAGCCGCTACGTATATTGGTGAAGTCCCTTATGTCAAAGGCGGTACGAACCCAAAGGAAGGATTTGATACAGCAGGGTTCACGCAGTACGTGTATCAAAAAGTGCTTGGCATTGAGCTGCCTCGCTATGCATCAGGTCAAGTTAAAGCAGGTACACCTGTGAAACGTTCTGAGCTTAAGCCGGGAGATCTTGTCTTTTTCAGCGGTACATCATTGATGCCGGCGATATATGCAGGATCAAATCAAGTCATTCATGTGACGGTCTCAAACGGTGTTGTTTTAACCAATATGAAAACAAGTACGTACTGGAAGGACAAATATGAAACGGCTGTTAGAATCAAAAAATAAAGAAAAAGCCCGATCAATACTTGTATCGGACTTCTGGACTTCTCTCTAGGCGCTGATCAGACAAGCGTCTTTTTTTCATGGAATTGATTTTGTAAAAGAAGATCAATAAAATAAGCGACACCGTCTTCATGATTTCCTTTTGTGATGAAGGTGCTCTTTTCTTTAATGACATCAACAGCATTCCCCATTGCAATGCGGTGGCCTGCTTCTTCAAACATAGAAAGGTCGTTTGGGCTGTCACCAATTGCATAAATATGTGAGCGGTCTACACCATAATGGGCTGCGAGCTTTTTCAGGGCATGTCCTTTTCCAGACTCTTTTGGCAGCACCTCAATAATATGTTTACCAGACGAGGTCAATGAAAGCTCGGGCATGTCTGAAAGAAGATTTCGTGCTTCGTTCAGTTTGTTCATATCAAACGAGAAGCAGAGTAATTTATAGGTCGGTTCGTTCGACTCAAAAATCTCACGGATATCATCCACTGGTTTGATGCCAAATTGTTTAAATTGCGTCATGGCTCCTTCCCATAGATCAGCGAGATCCTCATTTGGGTTTGCGCTTTTGATCAGATCAAATTCTGCTTTCAGCTTCTCTTTTCCATCAAAAGGAGAGAGGAGAGCATCATCTGTATAGACTTCAAAGTAAATGTTTCGTTCCACTAGTGCCTTTGCAGCCCGCTTGCCCGCTTCTTGGTCCAATGTGATACGGCTGAAGAGCTCGTATCCTTCTGTATGGACAGTCCCGCCGTTTGCCGCAATAATGGGGATGTCTAAATCGCCAAGCAGCTCCTTTACATCAAAAGTTGCCCGCCCTGTACAGATGGTCACAATATATCCAGCTTCCTTTGCACGAATCAATGCCTCACGGTTTTGAGCGGATATTTCACTTTTTGTATTTAAGAGTGTACCGTCTAAATCAATCGCAATCATTTTTTTCATCGCTGTCAAATCCTCCTTCATTCATGCAATAGTCTCTTCAAAGTATGTACGATTTCTTTCATTCTCATAAAAAAGGAAGGTTGATTCCTCTCTATCAAGGCTAAACAAAAATGAGTGAATGATCAAGGAAATAAGAAAAAGCGCCCCTTAGGGACGCTTTTATTTATGATAATTCAAGCTGCTTCTTCAATTCAGTTTTCACTTCGTTCAGCTGGTTTTGATCCAATTGGAAATAATAAACGCCGTTTGGCTGGTAATCAGATCCTTTAAGCTGAATGGTATCAACCGATTTCAATGAGGTCAGAAGCGGGAAAAGACCGACTAACTCCTTCATTGAAAGGGTGGTTGACACATTATCACCGAGTGTATCAATGATATTGTCGTATGACGGAATAGATGTTAATGATTTTGATTTATCAAAAATGGCTTTTAACACTTCCATTTGTCGCTGTCCACGCATTAAGTCACTATCTGCTTTTCTCGTTCTCACATATGCGAGCGCTTGATCACCATCTAGTGTATGAGTTCCAGTTTGAAGCACAACCTTGCCTTTTGTATCCTTTTTAATCTGTTTCACAAGGTACTCATCCTTGATGTTAATAGGAACACCGTTTAATTCGTTGACGATTTCTTTAAACGCTACGAAATTACTTTGGATGACAAAATCGACCGGAATATCTAGTAAATCTTCAACTGTGCTCACTGTTAAATCTGCACCGCCAAATGCGTGTGCGTGAGTAATTTTATCAAAACCGTGGCCTGGAATATTAACGTATGAGTCCCTAGGAATGCTTAATAATTTAACGGTTTTATTTGTGCGGTTAATGGTTGCCAAAACCATTGCGTCACTTCGTGCTTGTTTCACTGTTTCGCCCGGTCTGCTGTCAATTCCAAGCAGCAAGACAGAAAAGCTGTCTTTTCCTGGATCGAATGCTTCAATTCGTTTCACAGATTGTGCGCCGCGATCAAGAGATACTTGAGCCTTTTTGGCAGCATTTGTTATTTTATAGTAGGCATAGCCTGTAACTGAAGCCGTTGTCAGTAAAAGAATACTAATGATAAAAAGAGTGACTTTCACCCATGGTTTTAAACGCTTTTTTCCTTTGCGTTTACTTCGTGATTGATCCATATATTTTAAACCCTCGCTATGATTTTATAGTAAAGATGTCCTTCTTTCTGCTTACAAACTAAAACAAATATACCTTAAAACGGGATATAGTGCGACATTTTTTTCACTAACGCTTAATTGACGTTTTCTTCTCGTAAAAAGTTTCAAAGATACACAAATGAAATATATTTGTCATAAAACATCGAAATGTTTGAAATGACAGGAAGTGAGGAAAATGACTTTTCATAAGAGTACAGAGACAAAAGTGGGGTTATGTAAATGAAAAATCGGAATGGATGGCTTTATTTCTTCGGCGCCCTTGGCGGTGCTTTATATGGCTATGATACAGGTGTCATCTCTGGCGCCATCTTATTTATGAAAGAGGATTTAGGTTTAAACGCGTTTACGGAGGGGCTTGTCGTCAGCTCGATTTTAATCGGGGCGATGCTCGGTTCCTCTCTTTCTGGAAAGCTGACAGACCAATTTGGGCGGAAAAAAGCCATCATCGCCGCAGCTATTTTGTTTATTATCGGCGGATTTGGTACAGCTTTTGCACCGAATACAGAAGTGATGGTCTTATTCCGAATTGTGCTAGGGCTCGCTGTCGGGTGCTCGACAACGATTGTTCCATTATATTTATCTGAACTTGCGC
Organism: Bacillus sp. F2HM; assembly: GCF_019266135.1. Lineage (NCBI taxonomy): Bacteria > Bacillati > Bacillota > Bacilli > Caryophanales > Bacillaceae > Bacillus > Bacillus sp. F2HM. The sequence continues at coordinate 34,462 of NZ_LRMO01000001.1, read as the reverse complement.
CAAAGGAATCACGAGGGGCACTCTCCTCTTTAAACCAGCTCATGATCACATTTGGCATTCTTCTTGCCTATATTGTGAACTACGCTTTAGCAGATGCAGAGGCATGGCGCTTGATGCTTGGAATTGCGGTTGTTCCTTCTGTTCTTTTATTATTCGGGATTTTGTTTATGCCGGAAAGTCCCCGCTGGCTGTTTGTCCACGGACAGGCTGACCGTGCGAAGGAGATATTATCTCAACTCAGAAAAAGTCAGCAAGAAGTGGAAGAAGAAATTTCAGATATTCAAAAGGCGGAAAGTGAAGAGAAAGGCGGTTTTAAGGAATTATTTGAGCCATGGGTACGCCCAGCATTGATTGCCGGTGTCGGCCTTGCCTTTCTGCAGCAGTTTATCGGTACAAATACGATCATTTACTATGCACCAAAAACATTCACAAGTGTTGGCTTTGGGAATTCAGCAGCGATTTTAGGAACTGTCGGAATTGGTGCAGTGAATGTCATCATGACGTTTGTTGCCATTAAAATCATTGACCGTGTAGGGCGTAAAGCGCTGCTCCTATTTGGGAATGCAGGAATGGTCCTTAGTTTAATTGTTCTGTCAGTGGTCAACCGATTTTTTGAAGGATCAACAGCTGCAGGATGGACAACCGTTATTTGTTTAGGTCTCTTTATCGTCATCTTTGCTGTCAGCTGGGGGCCAGTCGTTTGGGTGATGCTCCCAGAGCTGTTCCCAGTACACGTCCGGGGAATCGGTACAGGCGTCTCGACCTTCCTTCTTCATACAGGAAATTTAATCATCTCGCTGACATTCCCAGCTTTATTAAGCGCGATTGGTATCAGTAATCTTTTCCTCATCTATGCGGTCATTGGCGTAGGCGCCTTCTTATTTGTGAAATATTTGGTGACCGAAACGAAGGGGAAAAGTCTTGAAGAAATTGAAGAAGATTTAAAAAAGAGAAATCGTGCCGTCGCAAGTGGCGAAGGAAAAACGGTATGAACAATGGCCAGCTGCCGTGTGCAGCTGGTTTTTCTATGTTAAACAAACGTTTAATCAAGAAAGGACATTCCCTCATCTTCTGAACGTGCTGCCTATCACATACATATGGAACAGGCGGAGAAAGGTGGAAATGAGATGAAAGGGAAAACAAGCATTGTCATGCTGACGTACAATGAACTGCATTTGACGAAAACATGTATCGATAGCATTAAACAGCATACGAATAGTGACCAATATGAACTCATCATCGTCGATAATGCGTCAACTGATGGCACGAAGGAATATGTAAGAGAGTTGGATGATGTGATTTTCATTGATAATGAAGAGAATGAAGGTTTTGCTAAAGGATGTAATCAAGGGGCAAAAAAAGCTTCAGGAGACAGCATTCTCTTTTTAAATAATGACACGATCGTGACGGAAAATTGGCTTTCTCCATTAAAAGAGGCGCTATTCGCTTCAGAACGAATTGGGATGGTGGGACCCGTCTCTAATTATGTGAGCGGCCCTCAGATGGTCCAGCCATCGTATACAGATGTGAAGGAGCTCCCAGCCTTTGCTAAAGAGTATACGTCTAAGAGAAAAGGGCAGAGAACTTATGTGCACCGGCTTGTAGGGTTTTGCTTGCTCGTGAAAAGAAAGATGATCGAGGATGTGGGATTATTTGATGAGCGGTTTGTATATGGATCATTTGAGGATGACGATCTATGTTTGCGTTCATTACTAAAAGGATATCAGCTGCAAATTGTGCATGATTCCTTTGTGCATCATCATGGTCATGCTACCTTTAATGCCAATCAAGAAACAAACATCTCTACACTGTTTACTGAGAATAGACTTCGATTTTTAGATAAGTGGGGCATAGATCTAAATTTGATCACTCCTCATCCGTATTTTGTGGAATTACTCCCTGAGGACGCTGCACACGTGCTGGATGTTGGATGCGGCGCAGGGGCTACTGGGCTTGAACTAATGAATCGTCAGTCTGTACACATGTACGGGGTAGAGGCGGATACGTTAAAAGCAGCGGTCGCAAAGGCGTATTATGAAGAAGTCATCGAGGCAAATGCAGATGAATACCCATGGTCAGAGAAAGAGGCCTTTTTTGATGCGGTCATTTTTTCGGATGTTTTAGAGCATGTGTCAGATCCTTGGCACATCATTGAGCAAGCGCACGCCTCTTTAAAGCCAGGCGGTGTCATCATTTGCTGCCTGCCTAACATGATGCATGCAGAGGTGCTTCTTCCTTTGATGACAGGTGATTTTACGTATCAAGATGTAGGAATCTTAGACCGAACCCATATACGGTTCTTCACACCAAACACCATGCGTGCGCTTTTCCCAGACCAATTATTTGAACGCGTGATCGAACAGCGAATCAATGTACAGATTAATCAAAACGTCCAATTGTTTTTTGACGAAGTAGCAAGGATAGGGGCGTCACTTGGATTTGAAACAAAAGCGTTATCTGATCAAGTGACTTTGTATCAGCTTCTCATTGTCGTACGTAAAAAAGGCGGCTCTCCTTTGGGATAACCGCCTTTTTGTATTACCATTTGAAGCTTTTCGTTGCACCTTCTGCACCAAAGTTCAAAATGCTCACTTTGATGTCATACGTTATGTCTGCTTCTTGAAATAGTTTGTCCCATTCATCTCGATGCTGATCCCAATATTCAGGATACTTAATACGAAACTGCCGGCTTAAAAAAATAGGATCGACACCTACTTCATGTTGCATATGACTGACCGTTTTTTGTATGCGCTCTTTAATTTTACGAGAAAAAACCTTCTCAAATCGTTTGATGTACTGTTCATCGTATGAGTTTTCAGGGGGATATTGATCCTCTGACAATTTTCCATTTGTTTGTACGCTAATGTGAAAGGAAATCTTTCCGTCTTTCAGGTAGGGTTCAATCTTGGTTTTGGCTTTTTTAATTTCATACGTAATCGGAAAGCCTTTGTAGGTGGCGGGTACAACACCGCCTGCGATACGGTCCATCACCCAGTTTAAATATTGTACATCCTGCGCAGAGATGAAACCGATCAGCTTTCTTGTTTTTCCGTGAATGATACCTGCCCCATCATAAATAATTTCACCGTCTACCGCATCTACACTTTGTACAAGGAAGCTAACGCCCATTTGAAAATAATCAGATGCCCGGCCAATACGTGTTGGCAGTGCGATCTTTCCGTTAAAGCTTCGGTTTTTGGATGTTTCGAAGATATGTTCAACCGGAACCTTTTGCTGTGATTTCAATTTTTGGTTGATGACTTTTGACGCATCTCCTCGTGACACGAGGAGATAGCTGCTGCGCCGAACCTCATCATCTCGAATAAAATGATTAAGTGTTCCTTGAATATCGTGATGCTCCGCTTGATTTCTGCCAAACAAGAAGATTTTCAGGTGATCACTATAGATCGGCGGGTCCTTCAAGGCGACATTACTGACAGCCTCCAGCACATTTTTTCCCTTCGAGACGACATTCACATAGCCGGGAGAATCGGCTTCTTGTGTTCCGCCTGTTTTCGGTACAAGGTTTTGATAGGTCAGCTTAACTCCATTCTCATCTTGTTCATCAATGCCAACACCGCGTACAAACGATAGTTTTTCAATATCCTTTAAGTCCCAGCAGCCTGCTGATAGAAGAAAAAGGCAGCAGGAAAAAAAGAATAACAGTATACGCCTGCCTCTCATGCAGAACGACCTCCCCATTTTTTGCGTATCATCAGCAGGATAGCTGTAATAAAAGGAATGGCTAATACCGCGAACAATGCGTAGCCGAGTAAAGTAGAGTAGTAAAAGACTTCATTGATATTTCTAGGAAAAAGTGAGAGTGCTGATGTTATTAAAAATAGCAGCCATAGAAGTCTCGTTATATTCGTTGTTTTAAAAACGGTGAAGCAGCCTTTAATCGCAAACTGGAAAAAGCCCAGCATACAAATGAACTGCTGGCACGTCCAAATTGTCAGTAAGAATATATCAAATCGTTCGATAAACACCCCTTCAAGTTCAAGCGCTTGAATGAGGGAAACCGTCGGCCAAGTGAGAGATTTTGTTTCTCCTACTGTCATGGAGCCGATTACAATAAAAAGTGTGAGTGAGTAAACGAGGGTTGTAATGCCAACTCCAATGGCAGCAGCCCATTTCGCCTTCGACCACTTGTCTTTATAAATGAGTGGCACGACAAACAAAATCACTTCAAACCCTGTAAATTGAATAAAGGTTTGAGAGAACAGGTTACTAAAATCTTTAAAACCATGCGCCATCACAGGGCGCAAATAATCAAAATCAAATATTTTTAAACAAAACAGCATGAGCGCTATGTAAATGACCATTGTGATCGGATAAATATAGGTCACCATTTTGACGACTGGAAGGATACCGCTTTTTAAATGATAGATCGCCACAAGTAAAAATATCATCACAATCACGGTCATGGGAGTCGATTGTAGTAGGAAAAACTGAACCACTTCCCCAAGGACACGTGCTTCAAAGCCGACAATGCCAAGTAAATAGGCGATCAGCATTAAATTAAAGATCGTGCCAAAGAATGCCCCTGCTCCTTTTGTATTTGACTCAAAGATGGTGTCTGGTGCATTCTTTTCGGCAATCCACCCCAACAAAAAAGCAACGAAAGCAAAGATGACTCCCTGTATTAATACAATGATCCAGCCATCAGGGAATCCTGAATTGGCAGAACTGCGTGGAATGGTTAAAATTCCAGCGCCTATCATTGTAGAGCTGCACAGAATGGTGACTTGTAACAATGATAGCTTTTCAGGTCTGTACATCGTTTAATCTCCTTGTCTTTTGAGATTTTTTATTTTTGCTGTTTTTGGTCTAGATTTAAAAAGCCCAATTGGTAAACGAACGTACGTATCCTTTAGATCTGAAAACGGTGAAGAAAGCACTGGTGTGAAATAGTCAAAACCAAAGGTCTTTAATTGCATCAAGTGACAAAGCACAAATAAATAACACATGATTAAGCCGTATAATCCAAACAATGCTGAACTAAAAATCGCCATAAACCGCAAAATACGCAGTGGAAAACTAAAGTCATATGACGGTGCTGTGAAATCAGCGAGTGCGGTCAGTGACACAATAATCACCATTAAGGCACTGACGATATTGGCTTGGACAGCTGCCTGACCAATAATTACGCCGCCAATAAGCCCAATTGTCTGTCCGATGGCTCTTGGAAGCCGTAGTCCAGCTTCCCGCAGCAGTTCTATCGTAAAAGACATGAGAATGGCTTCGACAACAGGAGGGAAAGGAACATTCTGCCGGCTGCCTGCGATGGTGAGTGCCATTCTTGTCGGTAATAAACCGGGATGATAAGAGACAAGTGCAATATAAAGCCCGGGTAAAAAAATTGTGAGCAGCACGGCAATATAACGAAGTAAACGTAAAAGAGTCGCGCTTGTCCACCTCTGATAATAATCCTCCGGAGATTGCATCAAAGCTGTAAGTGTCATAGGTAAAATGAGGGCAAAAGGAGTCCCATCGAGCAAAATGGAGACTTTTCCTTCAAGCACAGATGCAATCACCCGGTCAGGACGTTCTGTGTTTTGAATTTGTGGAAAAATGGAGATGTGACTGTCCTCAATCAGCTGTTCAATATAGCCGGTTTCAGGAATGTCATCCATTTTGATTTCCATCATACGTGATAGCACATCTTCTACTAGTTTAGGATCAGCAATATCACGAACATACACAAGAGCAGCGGATTTTTTATTTCGAGTACCTATACTCACCTTTTGAATCACAAGGTGAGGGTCGTTTGCCCGCTCACGGAGTAAAGCCGTGTTTTTTTCAAGATTCTCAATAAATCCGATCCGTGGTCCTCTTACAAGAACTTCAGATTGCGGCTCTTCTACTTCTCTAAATTGAAAAAGATTCGTATGGAGCGCAAGCGCTTGAGCCGCTCCATCTACAAATAAAATAGCCCTGCCGCTATATAACTGCTCGATGGCAAGGTTCATATCATCCAGCACATCACTTTGAATGCCAAAGAACGTTTTTGAAAGGGAGGAAAGTGTAGTAGAACCAACCTCGGTGATGTCGAGTTCCTTTTGCATAGGTGAAATGATTTGCTTAGAAAGCATCTCAAATTCTGTGAGTCCTTCAACGTACACGAGACATGCAGAAATAGTGGAAGGACCAAATGAAAAAGAGTGGAACACGATATCATCACTTCTTCCGGCAAAGCTTTTGACACGCTTAATGACGGACGCTATATCTTGTTCAATACGACTTTTCATAATACCTCACCCTCATCACATGTTTTTTATAGAGTGACTCGGAAGGTGGAGAATTATACAAATAGAAAAAAGAGAATCCCGGATAGGAATTCTCTCGTTTGTTTATCTTGCAAGCCATCCGCCATCAACAGCTAAAATGTGGCCGTTCATATAATCAGAAGCTGGTGAGCTAAGGAAAACAGCCGCACCGGCTAGATCCTCAGGCTTTCCCCAGCGCCCGGCGGGAATTCGTTTCAGAATCTCTTCATTTCGATTTTCATCGTCACGAATGGCTTGTGTGTTATTGGTCGCAATATACCCAGGCGCAATCGCATTCACTTGAATATGCTGGCTCGCCCATTCGTTGGCAAAAGCTTTCGTCAGCCCTGCGACAGCATGCTTACTTGCTGTATAAGCAGGGACAAAGACGCCGCCTTGAAACGATAGAAGGGAGGCGATATTGACGATTTTCCCTTGCCCATTTTTCAGCATCTGCTGTCCAACCTTTTGCGTGAGGAAAAAGAGACTGTTGATATTCACATCCATGACCGTATGCCAATCTTCCTCTGAATAGTGAGCCGCCTGCTCTCTTTTAATGGTTCCAGCATTATTGATTAAAATATCAATCGTATGCTTCTTTAATATGGCATCGACAGCCTGCTTTGCAGACTGAGGATTAGAAAAGTCAACCTGAACCGCATAAAATGATCGGCCTGCCTGTTCGACAAGCGCCTTTGTTTCTTCAAGCGGTGTGTGATGGTACGTACCGATGATATCTGCACCTGATTTGGCAAGCGCCACGGCAATGCCTTGCCCAATGCCGGTTCCAGGACCTGTCACAAGGGCAGTTTTACCTTCAAGGGAAAAGAGGGACGCTGCATATGAAGTTGTCATCACCCTCGTTACCTCAGCTGATCCATTGGGACAAAGTCCATATCTTTGAATGTATAGTTTTCTCCCGCCATTGCCCAAATAAATGAATAATTCGCTGTACCTGAGCCTGAATGAATGGACCAGGCAGGTGAAATGACTGCTTCCTCATTTGCCACAACAAGATGTCTTGTTTCAGATGGCTCCCCCATAAAATGAAAGACCCGTGCATCCTCTTCGATATCAAGATATAAGTACACTTCCATCCGGCGATCATGAATATGAGCGGGCATCGTGTTCCATGTGTTATTGGTTTCAAGCTGAGTGATGCCCATCATGAGCTGACAGCTTTGGATGCCGTCTGCATGGATGACTTGATACAGGTTTCGTACGTTGGAAGCAGCTGCTTCCCCTAAGTGGTTTGGTGTTAATTCAGCGATGGCTGCTTTTTGCGTAGGATACGCCCTGTGAGCCGTGGCTGATACTAAATAGAACTTGGCCTGCTCGCCTGATGAACTAGCGAACTGTACATCTTCGTGACCAAGACCAATATATAAGAAATCTTTATGCTCCAGCACAAAGGCCTCACCATCAACAGTGACCGTTCCTTGCCCGCCGACATTCACAATCCCGATTTCTCGTCTTTCAAGAAAATACTCCGTCCGTAAAAATTCTCCGGCCTCTAGTGTGATCGGCTCTGCTGCCGGCATCGCTCCGCCAATCACCACGCGGTCCTCATGCGAGTAATAGAGCTTTAATTCACCACTGACAAACAGCGTAGGAATATGAAAATGACGACGAAGTTCCTCTGTTGTAAAACGTTTGACCTGCTCAGGATGTACAGCATAACGATTTTCCATTTGGATAAGCCTCCCTTTCCATCTGAAACAAATATTGATATTTATTTGGTATCGGTTTCAAGGAAAATTCTAGAGGAAAAAGAGAGTGCCGTCAACCGTTAATTTGAAATCGCTTTCTTTTTCTCTAATTAGACAATTTTTTGCCAACAACATGCAAAAAAATCTTCTGAAATGCCATCAATTATGATATGCTCTTTTTAAGTTTATTTGAAATCGGTTTCGAACCAAATGAGAAGATCAATTGTGGGAGTTTTTTGAATGAAAGAGAAAAAGCAAACGAAAGTGACCATTAACGAAGTAGCAGCTTATGCAGGGGTCTCAAAATCAACTGTATCCAGATATATCAATGGCAGAACAAATGAAATTTCTTCAGAAAAGGTAAAAAAAATCAAGAAAGCCATTGAGGAACTCCACTATCGCCCGAGTCAGCTTGCTCAAGGACTAAAAGTCAGAAAAAGCAAGGTCATTGGGTTTATTGTAGCCGACATTACAAATCCATTCTCTGTGGCAACACTTCGCGGAGTTGAAGAGATTTGTGATGAATATGGATACAGCATCATGGTGTGCAACACAGATAATCGTCCAGAAAAAGAACGGGAAATGCTCCTTAAGCTGAATGCACATTATATTGAAGGGCTCATCATCAATACGACAGGACAGAACAATGACATTCTGGAGGAGTTTAAGAAAAACGGTGTGCCAATTGTTCTTGTGGACCGGAAGCTGCCTGAACTAAAAGTCGACACAGTGACCACGAACAACCGTGATATCACCATCCGGCTGCTTCAACAAATGTATGAGAAAGGCTATGATCACATCGCATTCTTTACTGAGCCTGTCGATGGAATCAGTCCTCGTGAAGAACGAAAGGAAGCATATGAACAGACAGTCTTGAGTAAACATAAGAAGCCGATCATTGCAGAAATTGATTTAAAGCAAAAGGAACAAATACGCGAAGAGATTGTCCGTTTTCTACAATCAAACGAACAGAAAAAAGCGATTTTAGCTGGCAATGGATTACTCATGCTGAAGCTGATTAGTGAACTTGTAGAGCTTGGGGTGAAGATTCCTCATGAGATCGGCATTGCAGGGTTTGATGATACAGAATGGTATAAGCTGATTGGACCTGGAATTACAACAGTTGCCCAGCCTTCTCATGAAATGGGGAAAGCAGCCATGCAAAAAATCAAGACACGGCTTGAAGGGGAAGAAAGTGCGCCCCAAACGATTCAGCTTGATGGTGAAATCATTGTAAGGAAATCTTTATAAATGATAGGCAGAGAAGAGTATACAGACGTGCATGCTCTCTCTTTTTTAACTGATTTGAAACCGGTACCAAGAAAGGGGAGAAATGAGTGAAAGCATTGGATGCGGTCACATTTGGGGAATCAATGGCGATGTTTTATGCAAAGGAAGTTGGGGAGCTTCATCAAGTGCATACATTCCAAAAGGCGCTTGCTGGTGCAGAGAGTAACGTGGCTGTCGGCTTGGCGAGGCTGGGCTTTCATGTGGGATGGATGAGCAAAGTCGGAGCAGATTCACTTGGCACATTTATTTCAGAAGAGCTTCAAAAAGAAGGGGTCGATACAAGTGCAGTGCTCCGTTCAAATGATGGGTCTCAAACGGGAATCTTACTTAAATCAAAAGTGATGGAAGGAGACCCTGACGTCACGTATTATCGGAAAGGCTCTGCTGCGAGCACAATGAGTCCAAGCGACTTTCCAGCCGCTTATTTCAAACAGGCAGGCCACCTTCATATGACTGGTATTCCGCCTGCCCTATCCAGTGAAATGAGAGCGTTTTCCTTTCGTGCCCTTCAAGAAATGAAAGCAGCGGGCAAAACCATTTCATTTGATCCAAACCTTCGGCTTCAGCTATGGGAAGAGGAAGAAGATATGATTCAGACGGTGAATCATATCGCCTCGCAAGCGGATTGGTTTTTTCCAGGGCTTGCAGAAGGGCAAAGGCTCACGGGTTGTCACGAGCCAGAAGAGATTGCAGATGTCTATTTACAAAAAGGTGTCAAGCTAGTGGTCATTAAGCTAGGGGCAGAAGGTGCCTTTTATAAAAGTGCAGCCGGTCAGGGGATTGTGAATGGGTTTTATGTGCAGGATGTCGTAGACACAGTCGGAGCTGGTGATGGATTTGCAGTGGGGGTCATCAGCGGCTTGCTTGACGGCTTATCAGATGAAAAATCCGTGACAAGAGGCAATGCGGTCGGGGCACTTGCAGTGATGTCGCCTGGCGATAAGGACGGACTGCCTACCAGGGAGGAGCTTCAGGCTTTTATGAAAGAAGCCAAGCGATATCAAAGGCGGGAGTACATGAAAGGGGATGAGAGATATGGGAAAGTCAGCAAGTTTGAGCGTTAAAAAGCAGCTCGCGTCTTGTAAATTGATCGCAGTTGTGAGAGCGGATAGTGAAGCAGAAGGCATTGAAATGATTGAGCGTTTAAAGAAAAAAGGAGTTCGTGCCATTGAAGTGACGTATACCACGCCAAATGCTGAACGCATCATCGCATCCTTCCAGGAGGAGCAGGACCTCATAGTAGGAGCGGGAACAATTACGACGCTGGAGCAGGCGCAATCAGCCATTGAGGCAGGCTCACAGTTTATCGTTAGTCCAGGATACCTTCCTATGATTGGAGAACATCTTTCATTTTACGACACACTCTATGTACCAGGGGTTCTCACCCCGAGTGAAATCATGCAGGCGAAAGCAGATGGCTATTGCTTGCTCAAACTTTTTCCAAGCGGCTCCTTCGGTTTATCCTATATGAAAAACCTGAAAGGTCCATTTCCAGAGATTGAATTTATTCCTACGGGCGGCATTCATCCAGCTGATGTTCCAAAGTGGCTCAAAGCAGGCGCGGTGGCTGTTGGTGTCGGAAGTCAGCTTGAAAGCAGTACAGCAGAGGAATTACAAGCAGTTCTTTCTTCATAAATACTTGTCAACCGAACAAACAACTGGCTTGTTGATGCCGGTTGTTTGTTCGTTTATCTGACATAACAGCAGGTAAACATTCAACTCTTCACGTACAATGATCGTGAAGGAGTGATGGAAATGTACATTCTACAAGATGAACTCACGGATGGACGAATTGACCAGCTGATTACCGCACATATAGAAGAGATGAAGGAGCATTCGCCGCCAGAAAGCATTCATGCCCTTCCATTAACTGATTTAAAAAAACAGGATGTTACGGTGTGGAGTGTGCGAGATGGAGAGGAGCTTCTTGGCTGCGGAGCGTTAAAGGAACTGTCAAGTGAACATGGGGAAATCAAATCGATGAGAACCGCAGCCCTCCATATGCGAAAAGGTGTAGCGAGGTATATGCTGAATCATCTTCTCCAAGAGGCAAAACGGCGCGGCTATACACGTGTCAGCTTAGAGACAGGGGCAATGGCTTTCTTTGAACCAGCAAGAAAACTATATGAGAGCGCTGGATTTCAGTATTGTCCGCCTTTTGGTACATATCAAGAAGATCCAAACAGTTTATTTATGACAAAGGAATTATAGAGGTCGAGAGAGTATGCTTATAAGCAGCTCTTTTTTTTATGCGGAAATAGTGGAAAGGAGGAGGACACGGTGAAATTATCTAAGTGGATTGGAATGAGCGCATTTCTCACATTTTGTGTGGTATCTGTCATCTTTTTAACGTTATTAGGTCAAGATTTATTTAAAATTGAAAGCGCTTCCGATAAAACGGAGTCAACGTATCAATATCATTTTGTTCTTATACCGGAGGAACTTGATAACGAATATTGGCAGCTGGTACAAAAGGGAGCTGCGGATGCGGCAGACGTTCATCACGTGTATCTAGAATATTTGGGCCCAAAACAAGCGGATGTAGACGATCATCTGAAAACCATTGATATGGCGATCGCTGGGCATGTTGATGGCATTATGACACAGGGACTTGATGCGAAAAAATACAAACCGCTTTTTCAGAAGGCGAGGGAAAAAGGAATTGATGTTGTCACCGTCGATACAGATGCAGAGGGGAGCAAGCGTCAAGTGTATGTAGGGACGGACAATTACTATTCAGGCTTTATCGCAGGACAGGCACTCATCGCAGATACAAAAGGTGAACAGTATGTAGGAATTGTCACAGGCAGGCTGGATGCCATTCATCAAAAGCTGCGCGTCAAGGGCTTTCGAGATGCCGTTGCTGCTGAAAAACGCATTCATATTGCTGGAATTGAAGAATCAGCCATTACGAAGTCAGGTGCATCAGGTGCCGCTTATAAACTATTAAACGATCATGCGAAGCTCACCGCATTTTATGGTACAAGTGCATTAGATGGTGCAGGCATCATTCAAGCAATCGCACAGTATCGATCATCCACTGATTTTTATGTGCTTGCATTTGACACATTGCCTGATACGATTCAGGCGCTTGATGATGGAACAATTGATGCCGTGGTCGTACAGCATCCTTATGAAATGGGCTATCAAGCGGTTGAATCGCTTGTTCGTTTGCAGAAAGGTGAAAAAGAAGAACCGCTTCAGTACACGGGAACGAGTGTGATCCGGCGCGGGGATCTGCCTCTTCAGCAAACAGACAGAAAGCAGGGATTGCAGCCATGAGAAAGATTCGAAGTAAGCTGTTATTAGCATTTTTAATCCTTGTGCTTCTTGGCAACATAGCCGCTTTTTTTGTCTACTGGAGCAGTTCAAAAATCACATCAGAATATAGCCGGAGCTTCCGTTCTTTTCTCCTGCTCAATGATATATCGACAGAGGCGAAAACGATGTATGAAAAGGTCAATGCCTATGCCATTGAAAAGGATCGGAAGTTTGCCAAAGAGTATCTTACGTCAAAACAGAAAATGAAATCCTACGATCAAGCGCTGAGAAAGGATGCCGGTCTTCATGCGGCGATTCCTTCTATTGAAAAATATCAATATATGATGCGGACGCTTATCAATGAAAGTGATGCGACCATGACACATGTGAAAGAAGGGAAAATCGAAGAATATGCTGCAAGTGTGAAGGAAGTGAGAACCGTCTCCTCCTATATACAAGAGCAGACGATGACCCTGCTTGATGATGAATTATCTGAGTATCAGGTACTCTATCAATCTCTTCAAAAAAGGCATCAAACCTATGCGCTCTTTACCTTATGCCTGTTTACGTTATCAATCGGGATCGCCTTATGGATGGCGTATATGATCGCTGGCGGGATATCAAGACCTATCGTTCATCTGTCCCGAAGCGTAAAAGAAGTATCAGAAGGAAATTTTGATGGAGCGAATTTGCATGTTACCTCAAAGGATGAAATCTCTGTTTTAAATGAAGCCTTTCAGCGAATGCGGCAAGAGATGAAAATGATGATTGAAGAGATCAAACAAAAGGCAGCATTGGATCAAAAAATCAAAGATATGAAGCTAAAAACGCTGCAAAACCAAATGAACCCGCATTTTTTATTTAACACATTAAACATCGTTTCACGTATGGCTTACTTAGAATCAGCGGAAGCCACATCGAGGTTGATTCAATCCGTTTCCACGCTGATGCGGTATTCGCTGTCTGCTCTTAGTACATCCGTTACATTGGAACAAGAAGTGAAAGTGGTGAAAGAATATTTTCATATACAAGAAACGAGATTTGCCGATCGTATTACGTGCAAAACGTCCATCGATGAATCATGTTTATCTGTGCATATCCCAAGTCTCACCTTACAGCCGCTTGTCGAAAATGCCTTTATTCATGGCGTCGAGCCAAAGGAGGAAGAGGGACTTGTCGAGCTCTCGATCTATGAAGAAGGCGGCTATGTGATGATTCGGATTCGGGACAATGGGATGGGGATCAATGAACAGGAGAAAAGAAGATTGCTATCAGAAAAAGAAGAGGAAGATCCGAACATACTGAGTAAAGGCCACTCGACAGGAATCGGTCTTCGAAATGTAATGTCAAGACTGCGTTTGTTTTACGGGGTGCAAGATGCCCTTCAAATTGATTCAAAGCCAAACGAAGGCACCACCATACAATTGGCTATTCCGATGAAGGAGGGACCGACATGCTGAACGTGCTAATTGTCGATGACGAAAAAATAGAACGGCTAGCGATGCGGAAATTCTTAACCGAATGGGTTCCAGAGTGTCATATAGCAGGAGAAGCGGAAAATGGAAAGAAGGCGGTTGAATTCGTGCGATCTGAGTCCATTCATCTTGTGCTCATGGATATTCAGATGCCTGGCATGGATGGACTGACAGCGATCAAACAGATCAAAGCAATCAGTCCTCATACAAAATTCATTATGCTGACAGCCTACGATACATTCGATTATGCCAAGCAAGCGATGCAGGAGGGGGTGAAACAATACCTCGTCAAACCAGCTGACAAAGATGAAACCATTGCAGCCATTCGATTTGTAGCAGCAGAGATTCAGCAGGAGGCGTCTCTGCGGCAGTCGGCAGCGGCCGATCAGCAGTCAAAGTGGCTTGAAGCGCATGTCATGAACGGTCAATCTTATACATCCATGGAGTTTCAACAACTATTCTCCAAATATGAAGCAGGTCTTATCATCGCTGTGCAGCGGACAGAAGGAGATCAGCTGTTGATCGATTTACAGAAATCTGCACGATTTCATACGGTGCCGATTCAGATGGGGGGAGAACTGTTTACATGCCTCATTTATAGTCAGCAAGGACCAGGTCAGCTAAAGGCAGAGATCCTGCAAGCCATTCGAGCTGCCATGACAAACGGTCAGCCTTCACCTGTCGTTGGCATAGGGCATCCAGTCTCAAACCCGCTTCATCTTCAGAAAAGTGCAGCAGAGGCGAAGCTTTCCTATTATCAGCGAAAAAAGAGTGGGGGCGTTGTTCGTTATGGCTTTTACCAAACAGAGGTGAAGCACGGTCCATTGATTCATCTGCCGGAGCTTGCAGACAGTATGATGCAGGCGCTGGAAGAAGGGAGAAGAGAAGATGCGCTAGCTTTATTTGATGCCTTTCAATTAGAGGGGGCGACGATTTCACAAGTAAAAGAACTGCTGATTCTCTTCAAATCACGCCTCCGTACAGACCTATCGATATTGACAATCAGCACCGCAGCTGAATGCCGTCAGTGCTGTGAACACCTATTTGATGTGTATGAAGCGAGAACCCAGACCATCAATGACATCGAGCGGGCAAAACGTTACATCAAAACATATTATTGTGAACAGATCACGCTTGAGCAAACGGCTGCTTATGTTGATTTAAGTCCCACCTATTTCACAAAACGATTTAAAGACGAGACGGGTCTGACATTTAAAGAGTATGTGACAGCCTGCCGGCTGGATAAAATCAAAAAGCTCCTCAAAGACAGCACGCTTAGCTTAAAAGAAATTACCTTTCAGGCAGGATATACAGATCCTAATTACGTCAGCCGTGTGTTTAAGAAGATGGTCGGTTGTTCACCGAAGGAATATCGAAAACAGGCCGTAAAAAAATGAAGAATTTCATAAAAAAGTGAAGAAGTTTGCCTGAAAAAAGCAAGGATCTTCCATTATACTTATTTTGATAACGCTTACAAAATGGGGATAGGGGGATCAATTATGAAGTTCAAATTAGGCTTTACACTGCTGGCACTCTGTATGCTTATCGTCACTGCCTGCAGCTCATCGACGAACTCAGAGGCAAAAAAAGAAGGCGGAGCGGAAAAACTCGAAATTTTCTCTTGGTGGACAGGAGCAGGTGAGGAAGACGGGCTGAAAGCACTCATCCAATTGTTTGAAGAGAAGAATAAAGACATTCCAATTGAAAATGCAGCCGTCGCAGGTGGTGCTGGTACGAATGCAAAGGCTGTCCTGACTAGCCGTATGCAGGGAAATGATCCGCCTGCTACGTTTCAAGTGCATGGCGGGGCGGAGCTGAATGAGAGCTGGGTCGCGGCAGGCAAAATGGAGCCTCTGGATGATTTATATGAAAAAGAAGGCTGGAAAGACAAATTTCCAGAATCACTGATTGACCTTGTCAGCAAAGATGGGAAAATCTATTCCGTGCCAGTGAACATTCACAGGGGCAATGTGCTTTGGTATAACAAGAAAGTATTTGATGATGCAGGCTTAGAGCCGCCAACGACATTTGATGAATTTTTCAAAACAGCAGATGCATTAAAGAAAAAAGGAATCACACCACTTGCACTTGGAGATAAGGAGCCTTGGGCAGCAACTCATTTGTTTGAAAGTGTTTTGCTGGGTGTTTTAGGGGCAGATGGTTATCAAAAACTTTGGGCTGGCGACATGAAAATGGATGACCCGAAAGTGAAGGAAGCGGCAGACATCTTTGGACGTATGCTCGAATACGTCAATGACGATCACAGTTCACGTAACTGGCAGGATGCCTCACAGCTCGTGGCAAAAGGAGAAGCGGCGATGAATGTCATGGGCGACTGGGCGAAGGGGTACTTTGTGAATGATCTTGATTTGAAGGTGAATCAAGACTTTGGATATGCGGCGACTCCTGGAACGGAAGGAAGCTTTATGGTGATCACCGATACATTTGGACTGCCAAAGGGTGTGAAACAGCCAGAAAACGTGAAGAAATTCTTATCCGTTTTAGGATCTGTGGAAGGACAGGATGCGTTTAATCCGCTAAAAGGATCGATTCCAGCACGTGTGGATGCAGATGTATCAAAATATGATGAATACGGAAAATCGGCGATGAAGGCATTTAAAGAGTCAAAACTGGCGCCGTCTCTTGCTCATGGCTCAGCTGCTGAAGAAGGGTTTGTGACAAAAGCGAATCAAGCCGTCAATATCTTTGTGACACAAAAAGACAGCAGTCAGTTTGTTTCATCATTAAAAGATGCAATGAAATAAAGACGAAGGAGGCGGCGGCTAGGGCACCGCCTCTTTTTTAGAAAGGAGTGCAGTTTCATGCGCATAGACACATCGCCGATGACAAAAACACCTGTGCCCAAAGTTAAACGTATGCGGAAAAAATGGAATGGAGACCAGCTGCTGGCGCTGCTCTTTTTAGCCCCGTCAGCGGTTTTATTATTCATCTTTGTTTACGGTTTTATTGGCTGGACAGGATATGTGTCCTTATCAAACTGGACCACGCTTGTTCCTGATTTCTCTTTCGCAGGTCTTCGCAATTATGTCATGCTGTTTCAAGATTTCCGCTTTCAATCAGATCTTCGAAACACGGTCTTTTTCACTTTATTTTTTATTGGAGCGGTCATTGTCTCTGGTCTCGCACTTGCGATTTTACTAGACCAGAAGATCAAGGGGGAATCTCTTTTTCGGAATTTATTCTTCTTTCCGATGGCTCTTTCCTTCGTTGTCACAGGAGTCGTATGGCAATGGATTTTAAACCCGTCAACTGGGGTGAATTTATTTTTGAAAACGCTTGGTATCCAGCCTAAGTGGTATACGGATACGAACATATTGGCCGGATTTGTCTGGGGGAAAATTGAGTTTGGTGTACCTGCGGCCATGATTGCTGTTGTGATTGCAGCTGTTTGGCAAATGACAGGCTTCTCTCTGGCGATGTATTTGGCGGGTCTGCGAGGAATTCCAGAGGAAGTAAGAGAGGCTGCTAGAATGGATGGCGCAACGGAGTGGCAGATTTACTGGAAAATCATTTTCCCTCTTTTAAAACCGATTACTGCAAGTGTTGTTATCATCATGGCTCACATTTCTTTAAAGATCTTCGATTTGATTTACTCGATGACAGGGCCGGGTGCGAACTTTGTCACGGATGTTCCGGGCGTGTATATGTTTGAAATGACCTTTAGAGGAAACCATTATGCAGGCGGTGCCGCCATTGCGGTTGTCATGCTGATCTCTGTTGCGGTCTTTATCGTGCCATATCTCCTGTCGAGCCGGAAGGGGGCTTCATCATGACAGCCAGATGGTTTGTCCGTCCAGTTCTTTATGCTTTATTGATTTTGTGCAGTCTCTTTTTTCTGATGCCTGTTTATGTCATGCTCGTCACAAGCTTGAAGCCATTAGGTGAAGTCACCCTTGAGCGAATGTGGTCGCTGCCATCTACTATCGATTTTTCAAGCTATCAAATCGCGTTTGAAAAGCTGGCGCCCAATTTAATGAATTCTCTTTATCTTGTCATTCCCGCTACTTTACTGTCTGCTGTATTAGGTGCAATGAATGGCTATGTATTATCAAAATGGCGTTTCAAAGGATCAGAAGTCGTCTTTACGCTGATGCTGTTTGGGATGTTTATTCCATATCAAAGTATTCTGATCCCGCTCATTCAATTTTTGCGTGAAGTCGGATTGTATAATTCAATTCCAGGGCTTGTGCTTGTCCATGTCGTATACGGACTTCCGATCACAACACTCATGTTCCGAAATTTCTATGTGAGCATCCCAGATGAAATGATTGAATCGGCGAAAATGGATGGCGCAGGGTTTATCGGGATTTTCAGACATATGATTCTGCCGCTTTCGATCACAGGATTTGTTGTGGTGGCCATTTGGCAGTTCACAAATGTGTGGAATGAATTTT
This sequence comes from Bacillus sp. F2HM, assembly GCF_019266135.1. Classification (NCBI taxonomy): domain Bacteria; kingdom Bacillati; phylum Bacillota; class Bacilli; order Caryophanales; family Bacillaceae; genus Bacillus; species Bacillus sp. F2HM. The sequence goes on along the minus strand of NZ_LRMO01000001.1, from coordinate 16,043 downwards.
TATTTGCAGTCACGATGACCACTGCGGAGCATCAGCCGGTAATGGTAGCCTTACAAAATCTATCAGGCAGTCAAATTGTACAATGGAACGTCCAAATGGCAGGGGCGATATTGGCTGCGCTGCCGACACTACTCGTCTATATTCTTCTTGGAAAATACTTTGTCAAAGGGCTTCTTGCAGGCTCTGTCAAAGGGTAAAATATTTTTTATGTTATCGTTTTCATTCGGTGTACTGAAAGGATTGACTTCTCTTTAGATAGCGTCATAATAAAAGTTGAGACTTACTAGTTTTCATCAAGCTAGGTAAGGATTATCAAAGGGTAGCAAAGGGAGGAGTCATCCTGAATGAAGCAGTCACCAATTTTTTTACTGCCTGAATTGAAGGAGAGAATATGGGGAGGTACAGCCTTAAGGGATCAATTTGGCTATGATATTCCTTCTGATCAAACGGGAGAATGCTGGGCAATTTCTGCTCATCCAAACGGGCCAAGTGTCGTGAAAGACGGTCCATATAAAGGGAAAACGCTGATCGAACTTTGGGACAATCATAGAGAATTGTTCGGGGGGATAGAAGGCGACCGCTTCCCGCTCTTAACCAAAATATTAGATGCAAACCAAGACTTGTCCGTGCAAGTACATCCAGATGATGATTATGCGGAAAGACATGAAAATGGCGAGCTTGGAAAAACAGAGTGCTGGTATATCATTGACTGCAAAGAAGGAGCAGAAATGATCTATGGGCACAATGCAAGAACAAGAACTGAGCTTGTAACCATGATGAATAGCGGAGATTGGGAAGGTCTTTTGCGGCGGGTGAAGATTAAGCCTGGTGATTTTTATTATGTGCCAAGCGGTACCATTCATGCGCTTTGCGAAGGAACACTTGTCCTTGAAACGCAGCAAAGCTCAGATACAACCTATCGCGTATATGATTATGAACGAAAAGACCAAGATGGCAACGAACGTGAACTTCATTTTGCGCAAGCGATTGATGTTACAACAGTTCCTCATGTAGACGGGTATGCAGATGAATCAGTTGAAACACGCCGGGGAGTGACCATTCGTACATTTGTCGAAGCAGAATATTTCTCTGTGTATAAATGGGAAATTGATCAAAAAGCAGAGCTTTCGCAGGATTATCCGTTTTTGCTATGCAGTGTGATTCATGGAGAAGGGTCTTTAGAGCATGACGGAAACACATATCCACTGCCAAAAGGTACTCATTTTATTCTGCCGGCTGAAACAGGAAACTTCTCAATTGAAGGATCTTGTGAACTGATTGTGTCGCATATATAAGGAAAAGAGGACTTCGAGGGGGTCCTCTATTTTTCTATTGCATAAATGACTTGAAAGAGTACTTGTTTTTGTCGATAAAGAGATTAGTAGACTATTATGCAAAGTTAAGAGAGGGACAGGGAACGTGAAAAAAACCATCAAGATTATGTTACTCGCAGCTGCCTTTGGTATGACATTACACACGGGTAAAGAAGCGCAAGCAGCCTCCTATGTCGATCAATCCATTTATACGATGAACACCTCAAAGGTATTTACAACAGAAGCAGAAGTGAAAAAAGCAGTGGAAACACTAAAGAAAGACAAAAAGTGGACAGCCACTTATCAAACCTCAGGAAATACGTCGACCTATCAGCTCACTGCTTCAGGATATGAGTCGCAAGCAGCAGCGAATGCAAGTGCAGCTGCATTAAAAAAAGAAGTGGGCATGAGCGGTACGGTGTCTCCAGTAGGTGACCGCCTTCCTTTACAAAAGGTCGTATCTGACCCAGTCAATGATGAAAGTCAGGCGAAAAAGCTTTCACTTGAACTAACAAAAACATCAGGGCTCAATAGCTCCTATGAAGTCATCAATCAAAGCAAACCTTCTTATCAGGTCATATCAGGAACCATTGATTCTGAAACGAAAGTGAAAAATATTCAAACTGAGCTGCAAAAGCAGGCAGGCGTCACCAGTACATACCAAACCGAAACGAAAGCTGGCACTGTGTATCAGCTGACTTCAAGCGGTATTGTTGGACAAAGTAAGGCGAATACCATTCTGCAAGGTTTTCAAAAGGCATCCGGCTTAACAGCAGTGCTTCAAACGGTGACAGCGGGTAAGCCGTATTACATCGTCACTTCCGCTGCACAAGCGAACCAGTCGAAAGCACAGACGCTCCTTACCCAGCTTCAAAAAGAAGCAAAGATCAGCGGGAAGCTTCAAAAGACAGGTGCCTTAAAAAATGTCTACAGCTTGGAATCAGGCTATTTCAAAGACAACAAACAAGCAGCTTCAGCTGCAGCTCAGATTAAGAAACAAATCGGTGCTGCAGGTACTGTGCAACGCGTGGGAAAAACAAAAAATTATATCGTGAAGCTCAATCAATTGAACGATACAGCTTACGCCAAAACGGTGGCTTTTTTCAAGAAAAAGAAATGGCGCTACACGTCCAAAAAGACTTCTTCTACACAGCCATATCAAGTCGTGACGGGAAATCTTTTAGGAGATAACCAAGCGAAAAAAGCAGCGGCTTTCTTCCAAAAGAAAAAAGTATCTGCGACAACGAAAAAAACTGGCAAGGTATCAGACAGCACGTATCGACTCGTCGTCAATCAAGCAGTGGACCAAGCGAAAGTGAATAAAGGGGCCGCCTACTTAAAAACGCAGAAGCTGACAAGCAGCATCAAGGCAAGTAAGGGACAGGCTGTCAGCAAAACGTATAGTCTCAAGACAACACCTGTATATGAACAAAGTAAAGTGAAGCAGGCTCAAGAGATTATCAAGAAAAATGGCGTTGCCAGCAGTACAAAAACGCTGACAGAAGCGGTCAAGCAATACCGTATCACGACAGAGCCGACAGTGAATCAGACAAAACTGAATCAAGCACTCAGCTATTTGACGAAACAAAAAATGAAGGCCGCTGCTCAAAAAACAGGCGCAGCCGATTATGCTCAATATCAGATCAAAACAGGTGCCGTCTCAACCGCTGCACTGCGTGACCAAGGCTTGGCATTTTTCAAAAAACGGAATGAAACCGCTGCGTATACAACAACAACGAAACCAACTTACAAAATCAACATTACGCAGCAATTTACAGGATTACCAACTGTAAATGAAGCCATTGCTTTTGTGAAAAGCCAATATGGCTGGACCGCCACAGCCGTAAAAATTAAAAATGGCCCAATGGTCATGCAAACGAACTACAACCTTACTGTCAATGAGATGGTCAACAAACAAATGAAGGTGTCTCCACAGACAGATGGTGCGGCCTATGTCTATGCAGCATATGTAGACCAAGCCACATCGACAGTGAATACGGATGGCTTAAATGTCCGTTCTACACCTGATTCTAGCTCTGCAAGCAACATTGTGGCACAGCTCAATAAAGGAGCAAAAGTGAAACAGCTTGGGAAAGAAGGGAACTGGATCAGGATCAACCTCGGCTGGAGAAATGCAAGTGCAGCAGAGGTGCAAAAATATGTAGATCCAGCTAATATTGCCGAAGGCACGCAATCTTATTTTCAATTTCTGAAACTCTCTGAAGCTGCGAATCTCAATCCAGCAGAGGTCAATTCAAAGATTTTAGCAGGAAAAGGGATTCTTGCGGGTAAAGGACAAGCCTTTATTACAGCAGCAAAAACGTATCATATCAACGAAATTTATCTTATTTCTCATGCGTTGCTTGAAACGGGTAACGGAAGTTCCATTTTAGCGAATGGTACAATGTATAATGGAAAGAAAGTTTATAACATGTATGGCATTGGCGCATATGACAGCAATCCGAATTATCTTGGTGCAAAGTATGCGTATGAACAGCAATGGTTTACGCCAGAGGCTGCCATTATTGGCGGAGCAAAATTCATTGGCAACAGCTATATCAATAATGCCACATACAAGCAAGATACAATTTATAAAATGCGCTGGTCGGCTGCAGCGACTCATCAATATGCAACAGATATTGGCTGGGCTTCTAAGCAAGTCACTCGTATGTATAGTTTGTATAACCTGCTCGATGACTATACGCTGTATTACGATATCCCGGTGTATAATAAATAAAAAAACGTCCGTGCTTCCTAATGAGAAGCCGGACGTTTTTTGTGTAAGAGCAGCTGCTGTTCAATAAATGAAAGGAGCTGCTGACTGGATTGTCCCTTTGAATATTGGTTCCATTCCTCAGCAAAGGTTTTGATTCGTTCTTTATTGGTTGACTCGTTTAGGTGCAAAAGCTCCTGCAAGAGCATGTCTTGAGTGACGCAAGCCTTACCAGGAATGATGTCTTCATACCGGTCGACTAGGCCGCGTTTCTCTCGATAAGTGTCTAAGTCATAAGTGAAGAACAACACAGGCTTTTCGAGCAGTGCATATTCAAACACAATGGACGAATAATCTGTCACCAGGACATCACAAGCATAAAGCAATGGATAGAGCGGCTGATCGGACACATCAAATATCCATTCACCGTCTGTTTCTGCTTTCGCTAAATGTTTGACCGCAGGATGAAGCTTGACGAGGAGAATGTAATCGCCATTCAGCTCAGTTTGCAATTGCTCTTTTGAAAAAGGCAGGACAAGACCGTCCATTGCAAAGTCTCGATAAGTTGGTGTATAGAGCAGGATCTTTTTCCCTTTTGGGATATCATCCAGCTTCAAGGAAGGCCGATGCTGTTCATAGTACACATCCGTCAGTGGTACACCAGTTGGTAAAAAGCGTTCATCATTGACCCCAAACGAGGTCTTGAAAATCTCACACATGTGATCTGAGCCTGTCACAATGTAATCGAAAGACGCATAGACGCGTTTGAAGCGTTCGATGTCACGTGGACTCCGGCCAGAATTTGAAGCATCTTCAAGCCCGAACTTTTTCAAAGCCCCATTGGCATGCCAAACTTGAATACAGGTGGTAGAAGGTCGTTTTCTGAGCACACTCGTCATGAGAAAGTAATTATCCATCACGACAACCTTGCTTTTAAACATCGTATACATACATTGAATGAGATGGAGAGGATTTTTTTCATGAAAATAGCGAAATGACAGATGAGGCCCGTCCTTTTCTATCGCAGAAGCATGCTTCGTATAGAGGACAGTGAGCTTCATTGTCATGTTCGCCTGTTGTTGATAAGTATGAATGAGAGCAGCCGCATTCTCTTGGAACGAAACAAGCAGCGTCACCTGGTTTTCACGAGGCTTCACGCCGCTCATCAGCCATCCAATGAAAGAAATAAAAGCTGCGTAACATGAAATCATCATTGAGCGTATATTCATCATTTATCAGTCTCTCACAGCTGCTTCGTCTGATCCTTTACCTGCTCAGGATAGTAACGTTTTTTTCCTTTGCTTTCCTTTAAGACGGCAAAAGCGTACTTAGGAATATTCAGCATTCGTTTCCATCTCCATGGATTCACAATCAATCTGTACAGCCATTCTGTATTTGTCTTAATCATCCAGCGTGGTGCACGCTTCACCGTTCCGCTAAATACATCAAAGCTTCCGCCTAAACCGATGCAAACAGCCTGCGGGAATAAATGGCGGTATTCATAAATAAAGTTCTCTTGGTTTGGATAACCTAAAGCAACGAACACCATATCAGGTTTCGAGCGCGCGATTTGCTTCGCTACGAAACGTTTATCTGCTTGATAACCATCACAGCTTCCGGCAAGGACAACATTTGGATATTCCGTATCAATTCGCTGTTTCACAGCCTCAAGCACTTCTTTTTTCGCACCATATAAAAAGATTCTTTTAGACTGCTTGTTTGCTAGGTCAAGCATAGACATGAAGACATCAAAGCCGGCAATTCTAGACTTAAGCGGACTTTGGGTCATGCGAGACATCAATACGACGCCTACGCCATCCGGCAGTACATAATCCGCAGATGAGACGACTTGATGGTACGCATGATCCTTCATGACGGCATAGCCTATCTCTGGATTGACAGTCGCAATCATGGCGCCTCTTCTCTGAGAAATATGGTGCTGATTCATATAGCTGATAAATTCATCTAAGTCGCCGTTTACATAAGAAAGGTTAGAGACCACTTCTGTTTGCATTGTTTAGACCTCCTTTTTAACTTGTTATCTATGAACGTTCATTGTAAATTCATTCTTCGCCTACTCATCATTTTATCACAGATGCTCCATGAAATATTAACAATAACTTTACAAACCTTTAAATTTCATGACATTTTCATCATTTCATCTGGACGACCCGTTGTGAAACATTGATTCTTCGGACTTTTCCTCCTGCGCCCAATAAATTGGAAATAGTTTGTCCTTACATCCGCTTAACGTTTGGTGGGCGCTGTGATATAATGAGGTTCCGAAGAGCGAATCGAATATCACAGAATTACGGATAAATTACTGCACGAATGCAGTCGAATAAGGATTGAAGAAAGGAGTTTATGTTTGCAATGAAGAAAGTTATTACTTACGGTACATTTGATTTATTACACTGGGGGCACATTAAGCTGCTAGAACGTGCAAAGCAGCTCGGAGATTACTTAGTGGTGGCCATCTCTACAGACGAGTTTAATTTACAAAAATCAAAAAAAGCTTATCACAGCTACGAGCATAGAAAGCTGATTCTTGAAACCATTCGTTATGTAGACGAAGTCATTCCAGAAAACAGCTGGGATCAAAAAGTCCGTGACGTGCAAGAGCACGATATCGATGTGTTTGTCATGGGAGATGACTGGGAAGGTAAATTCGATTTCTTAAAAGAACATTGCGAAGTCGTATACTTGAAGAGAACAGAAGGCATCTCGACAACACAAATTAAGGAAGAAATTGCGGGACTTTAATAGATCGAAAAAAAGTACTTCTTATCTTTTGGTGAGAAGTACTTTTTCATGTAAAATACAATGAGCAAGTCATCATTATTTTTAAGGAGAGCTTCCTTTGTTTCAAAATTGGATGAAGAAAAAAGTTGAAGACACATTGGATCAATCTGAACAACATGAAACAATGGCATCAATGGACGTGCCTGATATGGACTATTACTTTATTATGGGTGATGTGCCAAAGCAGGATGAGAGCTTAACGAAGTCTTTAAGGACAAGGATTAAGCCTTTGGCTGATCAACATAAACGTACTGCAATTTTAACTTTAAATTACGATGCAAATGTGAAGGAACGTATTCGCAGCTTGGAGGAGACATTTCCTAGCCAAGTCGACATCTTGAATGTATTTGAACACTATATCTTACCGGAAAGCGGAAGTAAAAGACGTTACTCAGAATTTATCGCTGGTGAATCATCGCATCAGATCAATGAAACTATTTTTCCAGAAGATGCGTCCACAATTCAAGTGACGAGATATGAATTGCCTTCTTCTCCGATTTGTTATATTGATCAATATAATGAAAAGCAGCAATTAGTGAAGAGGGAAGAATACAATTGGCAGGGCGTTTTATGCAGAGTACAAAGCTTTGTTCCCCATACAGGTGCACTATACTTAGAGGAATTGATCAATGACGATGGCAGCATCTATATGGAGATCATTTATCCTGGAGATGCAAAAAAGAATCCAGTTCGGCATATTAATTGGTATAAAAAAACAGGAATTCAAACATTTACAAAGAAGACGGATGTTAAACAATTATGGCTATCCGGCATTCAATCACAAAATGACCGTTTGAAACTGATGATCACAGAGGACCGTGATCAAGACCGCCACCTGTTTAAAATTGATCAGCCTGAAACAACCTATTACGCTGCATTTGTGCATCACGCACATTATGAAGAAGATCTGCATCAAGTCAATTCTCAATATGGAGAATTATTTAAACAAATAAGAAAACAGCAAGTGGATGCTGTCTTTTTTGGGGATACTAAACATAAAGAAGATGTCGAAAAACTATTGGGAGAACAAGCCTACTTTTATCTTGTTCCTTCTGACGAAGAGACTGTTTGGAATACGGCGATTCATCATATGCTCGAAAATCGTGAACATAAAGATGAACTGAGAGGGATCGTTGACAGCATGAAATGGGTCTTGCGTGATCTAAGCTCTGAGCATCATGTTCTTCACCTTCAACTCGAGTTAAAAGATGAAATGAGTCATGCGGATCATGTGCAAATTGATTTCGCAGGATATGATCGAGTGAATGGAGCTGAAATCATCTCTCAAACAATCGATGAGAACCATCAAGTCAGCTTCCCAATCGGCCATTTTCAAACAAAGAAAAACATTGAAATCAACCAAACGAAATTTGTGGATTTTTACATTCGTTTTAAAACAGAAGAACTTCAAGAGGTTTTGCAGCGTCTAGAAATAGAAGGTGAGCTGCTTACGAATAAACCATCGTCCATCGATGGATGGTCATATCAAACGAAACAAGGCAACTATTCTTGGAAAGTGAAATAGTGATATAACATAACGGTAAGATTTCTGAACAGAGGAGATTAACGATTAATGATTGAAGAGGGAATTCATAAGAAGAGTGTCGTTGAAGGGTTAAAGAATCACCATGAGAAACTAGAAATGCTGATTCGCATCAACGATGACATGCCATTAACAGATAGAGAATTTTATTTGTTCATGAGGGAGAGAGTATCAAAACAAGAGCTTTTCCTTCCGCTTGTTCATCAAGAAGAGAATCTATTCAAATTGGTATTGAATGAAGCATCGCTGCCGCTTGCGTTAGAGCAAGGCCAGACATATAACTTGTATGTCACGGACTATTTGAGCACAAACAAAGAAGAGGATGAGGACGAGCTTGAGGACTCAGCTTATGATTCTGATTCCGAAGAAGAGGAAGAAGAAGTAAAAGAAGCGGATATCAATACAGATATTGAATCTGAAGAGAAAACGTCAAACTATAAACGCCGTTTAAAAATGGAAATAGAAAAGCCTGAGCTGAGCTTTTTAGAAAATAAAGACGCCATGCTGTGTATCATTCCATACCGTACAGACAAAGGGAATGCTTCTTTGAAAATCAAACGTGAGCTAAAGGTTGTGAAATTCAATCATATCGAGCTCAACAAAGGGTGTATGTTATCTTTATCCGGGTATGCAGGTGTATTAAGTGCAGAACATCCGTATGAGATCAAAGAAGCAAAGCTTCTATTGAAGAAAAATGGTGAAGAACCAATTGAACATCGCTTTCCGGTTAATATCACCCATATAAAAGACGAAGTGATCGAATACCGTGATGATCAACATGTACCACAGCTTTATCAATTTTTAGCAGAAGTCCCTTTAGAGGAATTGGCCTATTCATTAAACAAACGCTTTGTATATCGCTTCTATCTTGAATTTATCTGCGATGTAAACGGAGTAGAGGAAACATTAACAACCACTTCTTTAGTGCTTGGAGACCGCTCGAACAAACTCAAAGGACTTGTTCAAATTCATAAACGAAACGATGTACCGATTCGATATGAAGTGTACCGAAAGAAAAAAAGACAAACGCTTGGCATCCGTATTAATGATTACACAATGAAAACACGTGCCAAGTATTACGTCAAAAGCAAGTGGAAGAAATTTAAAAAGAAGATCAGTAAAATCAAAAAAGTCCGTAACCGTCTTGTGACAAGAACGTTTAAAACGACCTTTAAACTGGCGAGTAAGCTGTCTGTGAAAAAGAAAACGGTTGTTTTTGAAAGTTTTAACGGAAAACAATTCAGTTGTAACCCGCGTGGGATTTATGAGTATATGAAAGAACATCACCCTGAATATACGCTGATCTGGAGCGTTAAAAAGGGTCATGAAGCACCGTTTAAGGAAAAAGGCATCTACTATATCAATCGTCTGTCATTGAAATGGATCTTTGCGATGGCAAGAGCCGAGTATTGGGTCGTAAACAGCCGTTTGCCGCTATGGGTTCCAAAGCCAGATCACACAACATACTTGCAGACTTGGCACGGTACGCCGTTAAAACGGCTGGCAATGGACATGGACGAGGTGCATATGCCTGGAACAAATACGAAGAAATACAAAAAGAATTTCACAAAAGAAGCATCGAATTGGGATTATCTCATTTCTCCTAATGCCTACTCGACTGAAATCTTTACACGTGCGTTCCAATTCCAAAAGACCATGATTGAGTCAGGATATCCGAGAAATGACTTCCTTCACAATCAAAATAATGAAGAAACGATGAGAGCTCTGAAACAAAAAATGAACCTGCCGCTCGATAAAAAATTGATCTTATACGCACCGACATGGAGAGACGATCAATTTTATAAAAAAGGGCAGTACAAATTTGATTTAGACCTTGATCTGCATGAACTCAGAGCTGCAATCGGAGATGAATATATCATCATTCTGCGTATGCACTATCTAGTTGCTGAAAACTTTGATTTAGGGCCGTATGAAGGCTTTGCCTATGACTTCTCTCATTACGAAGACATTAGAGACCTTTATATGATTTCAGATCTGCTCATCACAGATTACTCCTCTGTGTTCTTTGATTATGCAAACCTCAAACGTCCGATGCTGTTCTATGTGCCAGACATTGAAACATATCGTGACAAGCTCAGAGGCTTCTACTTCGACTTTGAACAAGAAGCACCTGGACCACTTGTGAAAGAGACAGCAAGTGTCATTGACTGGGTGAGAGAAACAGAACAGCCAGACTTTACTCTACCAGAATCATTTGCACCGTTTTATGAGAAATTCTGTTACTTAGAGACTGGAGAATCTTCGAAGCGGGTCGTTGAAGTAGTGTTTTCTGAAAAATAGTTTAAAAAGTACCGTTCTTCGCTTAGTAGAACGGTACTTTTTTGTTTTTTTTATTCCATTGTACACATATTTAAATGTAATGGTAAAAATAAAAAAACATAGAAATTTAACAGTAAACATGCTAAATTTAGATAAGATTATCCGGTACTGTAAAAATGCTGAAAATAATATAGAGGTGCTTCAATGTACAAACTTTATCATAATTTTATTGAAATTCTTAATTTAGATGAACAAAAGTTAGTGTTATATATTGATGACATAGAGAAGTTATGTACTTTTGAATTTAAAGAGCTAATTGTAAACGAATCAAAGAAGATTTGTGAAATTAATGTTAAGGATCAGATGATTTTTGAATCTTCAATAGATCATTCTAATGAAATGATCTATCTCTATTCTAAGGATCAGAACTTGTATATTGTCAAAGAAAGCTCTGATATCCTTCAATCAAATCAAATACATCCTATTGACATTAACAATCAATTTGAAGATATATATGTCAAACAATTAGGGTTAGACCGCTATGGCTTATATAGAGGCGAAGAGGAACTGTTATTATTCTCAGGGCTGCTGAACGTTGATGAGATCAATCGGAATTATAAAATGGATTTGAAGATTCACGGGGCAGAAAGAAGATTTGTAGACATCTCCTTTATCCAATATAGTCCCTTCAACTTTGTTGTTACGTATGATTGCCAAAATAAAGAACTAAATGTAAGGAAAATTTTGTTTGATGTGATGCAGGAACATAAAGATATTGAAGTGACTGTGAATAATCGTAATCAAATCAAAATTTTAAATAAGGTGACTGAGCAAAAGAAAATCGTCAACTTTAGACTTGTTCCTAGATATCAGCCGCTCAAAGTTTTTGGTAAAGATACATTAGAGCAATTCAAAGAAGATAATATCCTCAATATTTTGGTGATTAATAAACAAAGGTATTACATATATGTAAGAACGAATGGTGTTTACTTAGTAAGAGGAAACCCTTATCTTGTTACAAAACATACATCAAGACTACGTATTTTTAGTTTGTTTAATAGCTTTTATGTTTATGGAAGACTGACACATTACGCGTATAATTCAGACCAAAAGTATGAATATCTGTACATTAGAAATTCTGATCACCAAGTGGCGAAATTTATAAGACCATTTAGAAAGATCAAATTCTTAAAAAGGTATGGTTTCTTTAAAATTTCGTTAAATGATCTTGACTTAGACAGCAGAATCCATAATAACCTATTCGTTGGCAATGATAACCGAATTATCCATAGTTTAAGGCTGAAAAAAAGAGATAAAAAGGTGAAAACATATATCACGAAAAAGAATGGGGACAAGCTTCAAGTACTAAGAACAAATCTATTTGGAAATGTGACATCAACCATTATTCCTTATTCACAGGAATATTCTTTATTTAGTAAAGTAAAAATAAAAATAGCGAGTATCTTATCATCATTCTATAAAGACAAGAATTATCGTGTGAATTTGTTTTTTGAGAAAAAGAGTGATAAAGCAGATGAATCCGCTATTAGAGTGTATGACTATGTACAAGAGAATTGTCAAACAGACTCAAGAAATTACTTTATTCTTAATAAGAAATCAAGTGCTTATCCGGCACTTAAAGCTAAGTATGGAAAGGGAATCATTCCGAAATATAGTCTGAGACATTATTTAAGTATCTTCAATGCCAGCTATTTTATTTCAAGTGAGTTATCTAACCATGTTCTGAACGATAGATTATATATTGATCATCTTAGAGAGAGAATTATGAGCGTACCACTTGTCTTTTTGCAGCATGGAATAATGTTTGCGAAACCAGTTGATAATCCAATGGCCTTTGGATTCCATAAAGACAAGAACCAATATAATATTTATAAATCAGTCATCAGTTCTGAACTAGAGGCTGGTGAATTCTACAAAATGAAATATGACCGTGAGGATTTGATTTTGACAGGCCTCGCAACTTTTGATCATGCCAAATTAGTAGACGGTGCAGATAAGATCGCTTTTATGCCAACTTACCGCTATTGGGAAGAGGGGCTAATATATACAAATAGAATCGAAGAAACATCTTACTATAGAGTTCTGATTAAAATCATTAAAAGCTTTGAAGAAGCAGGTCTTCTTGATCGTTTGTTAATTGTACCGCATAACAAATTTTCTCAGTACGTTTATCAAAACCTGCCTCAGTATAAACATATTATTTCTGATAATCCATCAGAAGCGCTAAAAGTATCAAAGGTGTTTATCACTGATTACTCTTCTGCTATTTATGATGCACAATATAGAGGAGCATACCCTATTTTTTATTGGGAAGAAAAAGATTACTTGATTAGACAGTATAAAGCGATTCCTCCTGTAAACGAAGAAAATGCACCAGGACCGATTGCATATAATACTCAAGAGCTGATTCGTATTGTCAAACATGCGATTGAGAATGAGTATGTCGTGGAAGATGAATATAAAGAAAAATACTTGAAAATTAACAGCTTTAACGATAATCAAAATACGAAAAGAATTACAGATTTCTTAAAAGAGCATCAAATTATCTAATGTCTTATGCCCCCTGAATCTATGATTGAAAGGATTCAGGGGTTTTTTGTCTTCTAGTTTGACGTGCATGACTTTTGTTATAAGATGAAATGTGTATCGTTATCTGTTACAATTATGAACGGTGCTTTTTAAAAAAGTAATCCCAAAAACTTATATCTAAGGAAGATTAGAATGAACGCAATGTTGACGATACTAAAGGAGCAAATCAGCTCTTTTCCGCTGATTATGCGACTTGCTGTTTATGAAACAAAATCAAAATATCAGATGAATTATTTAGGTGTTTTATGGCAGTTTTTAAATCCATTGATTCAAATGCTGGCTTACTGGTTTGTTTTTGGTATGGGCATTCGCGGAGGACAGCCAATTGTCATTGGCGGCGTGGAGATTCCATTTATCATCTGGATGCTTGCCGGATTAATCCCGTGGTTCTTCATTAGTCCGACCATTCTTGATGGATCAAACAGTGTGTTTAAACGCATTAATATGGTATCGAAAATGAATTTTCCGATTAGTGCGCTGCCGTCTGTGGTGATTATGTCCAACTTGTTCAGCTACTTTGTCATGATGGGCGTCTATTTGATTGTGCTGATTTCCTATGGCATCTATCCTGACGCACATTGGCTGCAATATATATACTATCTTATTTGTATGATCGCGTTTATGTTTTCGTTTAGTTTGTTTAATTCCACGATTAGTGTACTCGTGAGAGACTATCAATTTCTTTTACAATCCGTGACACGATTACTTTTCTTTTTGTTGCCGATTTTTTGGAATATTTCAGAGAAACTTACTGGGGATAAGGCGTGGATTGGAGATATTTTAAGACTGAATCCTCTTTTCTACATTATTGATGGTTTTAGAAATAGTTTGTTAAAGGGAGAATGGTTCTTCCATGATGTCAAATACACACTTTATTTTTGGCTGATCACGCTTCTTCTTTTAACAGTTGGTTCATTGCTTCATATGAAATTTAGGGATAAATTTGTCGATTTTCTTTAAAAAGTAAGGAGATTATACGATGAAACTAAAGGTTTCGTTTCGAAACGTATCCAAGCAATACGTCCTATATAAAAAGCAGTCAGATAAGATCAAAGGGCTGTTTTTTCCTAATAAAAATGAAAAAGGTTTTTTTGCTGTCCGTGATGTGTCCTTTGATGTATATGAAGGCGAGACGATTGGTTTTGTAGGGATCAATGGATCTGGAAAATCGACTATGTCGAACCTTCTAGCGAAAATCATTCCACCGACAAGTGGTGAAATTGATATGGACGGCCAGCCATCGTTAATTGCCATTGCAGCAGGGCTGAACAACCAGTTAAGCGGAAAAGACAACATTCGTTTAAAGTGCTTAATGATGGGACTGACGAATAAAGAGATAGACGAGCTTTATGAAAAAATCGTAGAGTTTGCGGATATTGGCGACTTTATTGACCAGCCGGTTAAGAGCTATTCAAGTGGAATGAAATCACGTCTTGGCTTTGCTATTTCAGCGCATATCGATCCAGATATCCTGATTATTGATGAAGCACTGTCTGTTGGAGACCAAACCTTCTATCAAAAATGTGTGGACCGCATTACAGAATTCAAGGAACAAGGAAAGACGATCTTTTTTGTCAGTCACTCCATTAGCCAAATCCAAAAAATCTGTGATCGGGTGGCTTGGATGCATTATGGTGAACTTCGTATGTTTGATGATACGAAAAAGGTCGTGAAGGAATATAAGGAGTTTGTTGACTGGTTTAACAAGCTTTCCAAGAAAGAGAAAAAAGAATATCAATTGAAACATAAAGAAGGCCGCAAAGGCGTACAGAAGACAGAAAAGGTGTCTCGTTATCAAGAGAACGGCAAACGGCGTTCATTGTTTGGCCCCGCATTTCAAGTGACAGTTTTAGCGGTCTTAACGCTATTGCTAGCCTTATCGATGTTTTCAGATCGCCCGCTTCGTACATTGGCGACATTTGGTGCAATCCCATCAGATAAGACAGAAGCGCCTCAGTCGAAGAACCCAGAGACCAAAGGAGCGCCTGATATGAAAAAGGTGGATCAACAGCTGATAGTCACGGCAGATCCACTTACGGTTTACAAAGACCAAGCCATGAAAAAAAAGGCCGATGTCACTTTGCCATTTGGACAAGAAGTACAGGCTGTGGCTGAAAATAAACAAACCGTTCAAATTAAAACAGCGTCAGAAACGTATTTTGTCAAACCCAATGCGCTTCAAAATGCAGAGGATTTAAAGTCATTATCCATTGGACCAGGACAGTTTAATTCCTCTGTATCGCCTGCATCGGCAGGTTCGTATGAGTATTTACTTTCTTTCCTTGGAAAAGAAGAATCTGTGCTGAAACAGAGAATGCAAACGCTGAGTTCAGTGAAAAATGATCAAGGAGATGCGATTGAACGATTGACCACAGAGAAAACCGACTATGTCATTCAAAATGGTCAGGCAAACACGATTGTGTTTCGCGACATTATGCCAATCTCTCCTTCCACACTTGGGCTTACAGAACAAAATGTCTGGATGAATGAGAAACGAACAAAATTCGCAGTGAAGGGCGAAAACAACCTGTTTGTCATTGATAATGAACAGCATACACTGACTATTTCAGTCATTAAATAAAAAAGCTGCCGATGATGGCAGCTTTCAGCGTGTAGACAAACCCTCGCATTCGGTGTCAGGTCTGCGCTCCGGTGCTCACGAATGTCCAATTCGCTCCGCTCCGGTACTCGCCCTTCCTAGACTGCAAAGGTTTTCTATCACGCTGAAAAGAAGACAAAGGGCTAAAATAAAGATCATTTTAGCCCTTTGTCAACAATCTGA